>NZ_LGHM01000230.1 GCF_001908185.1 Bradyrhizobium sp. AS23.2 | reverse complement strand
TTATGAAAGTGATTGGCCAGCAACTGCGCGCGTCGCTGAGGCTTGAGCCGGAACAACCGGAGAGTCTTAGAGCGCAAATCCAACGGCTTCGGGAATTGGAGGAGCGCTCACCATTAACCCGTTCCCTCTGGCGGGCATGGTGGAAAAGGCAGCTGATGCAGACCGAAGGTCCGTTCAGGGTCACGAGCGTCGTCCGCTGCGATAGACGGCGGCCTGACGATTTCCGCTATGCCCCCGTTAGCGACCAGGGTCGTATGGCGGTGCAATATGTCGCGAAGGGCCAAAACCTGACAGTTCCACGCGGGCAAATTGTTCAAAAGGACTTCCGCAGTTGAACCATCTCCTTGTCGACCGGACTTACGTCTAGGCGGAGATTTGCCGTTCGCTCTGCCGAACGGCAGCGACAGAACGGTTCGTCACTGCCGGATTTAACACGACGCAGTCCGCGGAGGTGAACCGTGACCGAAACCTGGCTGGCCTTGCTGCAGGGCGGGACGACTGCCCTTGCAACCGAGACGATCGCTGCTTTGCAGCAGACATTAAGGGGAAGCGTTTGTCTGCCTGGGGAGGCGGGTTATGATGATGCCCGCACGATCTGGAATGCGATGATCGACCGCCACCCAGGTATGGCGGTCCGTTGCAGAGGCGCTGCAGACATCACCAATGCCGTTCGGTTTGCGCGTGAGCATGGCCTCTTGCTCGCAGTGCGAGGCGGCGGCCATAACATTGCCGGGAACGCGGTCTGCGAAGGCGGGCTCCTGATCGATCTCTCGCAGATGCGCTCGGTTCGGGTCGATCCCACTCGCCGCACGGCGCGGGTTGAGCCGGGTGCCACGCTCGGCGACTTCGACAAAGAGGCACAGGCCTTCGGGCTTGCCACGCCACTCGGTATCAACTCGACGACAGGAGTGGCGGGTCTCACACTCGGCGGCGGTTTTGGATGGCTTGGCCGCAAATTCGGCCTTACTGCCGATAACCTGATCTCGGCGGACGTCGTAACTGCTGACGGCAAGCTCCTGCAAGCGAGCGCGTCCGATAATTCGGACCTGTTCTGGGCGCTTCGGGGCGGCGGCGGCAATTTCGGGGTCGTGAGTTCGTTCGAATTCCGTCTTCATCCCGTAGGTCCGATGGTCCTATCCGGCCTGATTGTCTATCCGTTTGCGCGGGCAAAGGAGCTTCTTTCCGGATATCGCCGAGTTGCGGCGAAAGCACCCGACGAGCTGACGGTCTGGGTTGTGCTGAGACAGGCCCCACCCCTGCCTTTCCTGCCTCCCGAGGTCCACGGCAAGGAAGTCCTCGTCTTTGCGCTCTGCTATGCAGGCGACGAAGGCGCCGGCAAGAGCGCCTTGGAGCCGCTTCGGGCGCTCGGAGAGCCGATCGCCGAAATGATCGGCATGCAACCGTACGCGGCATGGCAGACCGCATTCGACCCGCTGCTCACGCCGGGCGCACGCAACTACTGGAAGTCGCACAATTTCCTTGAACTCAGTGACGGTCTGATCGACATCCTTGCAAGCTATGCCGCGAGGCTTCCGACTCCGGAGTGCGAGATTTTCATTGCCCAACTCGCCGGGGCCACCAGCTGCGTCCCGCTCGATGCTACGGCTTACCCGCACCGCGATGCAAATTTTGTCATGAATGTCCATACGCGGTGGCGCGAACCAGCCGACGACCGGCGATCGATCGACTGGGCTCGGCAGCTCTTTGCCGAAACGGCGCCTCACGCAACCGGCGGCGTCTATGTCAACTTCATGCCGGAGGACGAAAGCGATCGCGTATCGAGCGCATATGGCGCGAACTACGCGCGGCTCGCGGCGCTGAAGGCCAAGTACGATCCGGATAACCTGTTCCGGTTGAATCAGAACGTCCGGCCGGCCGCGGCACAGCGGCCCGCCGCCTGACCGGAAGAGAGCAAGTTGGCCATCGCAGAATGGCTGCGTAGCCTCTGTTCGCGGGCCGCCGCGGCGCAGGGCGCAGCTATAACCACGCGCCGCCTTGCGCCGCATTTCATCGGTCGGGTCCAGAAACGACCTAGCGCCATGCTACCTTTCACGCAAACATCGCCGGCGTTATCTGGTCGACCTCGATGATCGTGTCGGCCGGAATATTGGCGCGCCTCGCCGCATTGCGAATGGCGTCGGCGTTTTCGGCCTCATAAAGACAGTAGGTTTTGCGCTTGTCGGCACTCAGAAAGGAGAAGATCCACTTCACTCCTTCTTCATCGTTGATGAGATCGACTCTGTCGACGCCTTCCTTCGTGAACTCCAGTTTTTCTGCGAAGTTTCGCTCGATGATGAAACGCGGCATGGCCCTCTCCCGTGTACGACGTGGCACGTCAGTGCAGTTGACCGCGGAGCCTTGTAAGCAGAGCGGTCATGTTCAGGCGACCCGCCGTCGCCAAAGATTCGTTCAACAGCGTATCGGCATGTGCGATGTCGCTATGGCGGCCGCGGCGGCGCAGCATGTGCGCGTATCGGTGCTGCGCGTGCGCCAGCCAGGGCCATGCATGCATGTGCCGGTCCATCTGTAGCGCCTCCTCGAAGTGCTCTTCGGAACGATCCCAGTCGCCGAGCATGTCGGCGAGAGCCCCGAGGAAGCGGCCGGCCGATCCGTAGCAGACGGTCGCGATACCGGCTGTGACAGTCACGTGGCGGTAGGGCTCGAGCAGATCGTACAAAGCGCGCGCGCAGCGCTCGTCCTCGAGCGCCGCGCAGACATCGGCAAGATAGGAAAGCGTCGTGCTCCGCTTCGCATCCATCGGGAAGGCGAAACAGGTCTGCCGCAACTCGTCCAGCATCTTTTGTGCCTGCGGCTTAAAGCCCAGCTCCGTCGCGACGAGCGCGAATCCGGGCTTCCAGGTATTGCCGTCTGGTTCGTTATTGATCAAATGTTTGATGACAGGGGCAATCTCCGCCAGGCGTCCCTGCTCACGGCGGATCGTGAACATTTGCACGCCGTAGACGCCTTCGGCACTCTCTCCATGCGTCCTGCGACCGATCGCATACGCGTTCTCAGCGAGCTTCTCGGCGGTCGGAAAGTCGCCGATCAGAAGAGCCTGCATGGCTCGCCCAAGCTGCGCAACCCATTCCTGGTGCAGCATCTGCCGACCTTCAATTGCTGACTGAAAGGTGTCCAAAGCCGCGATCATCCCCTGGTAGTCGCCAAATTCGGCCGCATAATAGATGTGCACCGAAAGAATTCGGGTGCGGAGGTCTGAGTCATTCAGCCGATCGGCAATCGCGAGCGCCTCGCGCAGTCGGTTGCGCAGGTCAGCAGATTGTGTCCTCGAGAGCGCGGTCGGCCCCAGAAATGGAGTAAACAGAACTTCACAGAGAGAGCGGTCGTCCTCGAGGCGGCGCGCCATTTCGATGGCCTCGGAATTCAAAATGTCAGCGCGCGCGAAATCACCCTTCATCAAGAACCCTCTACCGAGCCAACTCAATATCTGGCAGCGCTGACGGCTGTCTCCTCCTTCGATTGCCGATAAAGCTTCGAGCAGCAGCGCGATGGAAGGATCAAAAGATTGATAGTAGAAGCGGGCCTGTCCAAATCCGATGGCGCAGTTGGCGAGTGCATCGCTGTTTCCACGGGCTCGTGCCTCGCCGGCGGCGCGCTCGAATGTGTCCGAAGCCTGCTGCAGATGGCCAGCCGCCGACTGCGCCCGACCCAATGCAATTCTTGTCTCGAGCACGGCGTCCTCGCGCCCTTCCGCATCGGGCAGTCTCTCGGCGATGGCCAGGGCCTTCCCGTAATGTTCGATGGCCTCGTAGTTCGCCGAGCGCGCCAGCGCGCGCTCGCCCGCACGCCGCCAGAACGGCAGGGCCAACTGTGGTAGTCCGGCCTCGGAAAAGTGTCGCGCAACCAGCTCCGGCTGTCTGTCCGCTGTCTCACGGTGGTACTCGGCAAGGGCGCGGGCAATTGCCGCATGATACCGCTGTTTTCTGCTCGTCAGCAGGGACTGATATGCCGTGTCCTGAATGAGGGCGTGCCTGAACGCCAAGGCATCCTCGGAAGGCCCCCCTCTCAGAACCAGATGCGCCGCCATCAGCTCGGCGACGGCAGCATCGAGATCGGCGGCCGGAAAATCGCACACATGAGCAAGCAGGTCTCGGCTGAACTCGCGGCCGATGACAGAGGCGATTTGGGCGGTTTCTTTCGCGGTCGGCTGGCAGCGATCGAGGCGTGCCATCAAGGAGCCCTGCAGCGTCGTCGGAAGCCCCACCTCAAATTCGCCGGCGCCGGCCTTGCGCTCGACCAGAGAGCGGGCCAGCTCCTCGATAAACAGGGGGATGCCATCGGTCCGGCCGACGATCTCATCGATCACGCGCGCGCTGGCAGTGGCGCCGGCAATGTGTCGCACCATATCGGCGATCTGAGGCTTTGCCAGCGGCCCGAGGGAAAGCTGCAGCACATGGCCGTAAAGGCTGGGCCATTCACAAGTCCAGCTCGGCCGGTGTGTCACGAGCAACATGATCGGTGCTCGGTTGATTGGCGCCATCAGCGCATCGAGCAGCTCGGTCGTAGTGGGATCGATCCAGTGAGCGTCCTCGACAATAATCAACACTGGAGAGCGCGCGGCGCGCTGCAGGAACCGGTCCACCAGCGTCTGCAGTGTGAGGCTCTTCCTTTGCTGTGGCGTCAGGTCGATCTTGCCGTACCGATCATGGCAATCGAGGGACAGAAGCTCTGCATAAACGGGAGCCACCGTCCGAATGTCCGCGCCCACGTCGGCGAGCATATGCTCGAGCTTGTCGAGCCGTTGCTGGTTGCTATCGCCCGGCCGAAAGTCGGCGGCGCGGCCGAGATTCTGAACAATCGGAAACAGGGTACTGTGGGTATGATAGGGCGAGCATTGAAACCGCAGGACGACATGCGGCGGCGTCGCGCCTAGTTTTTCTGTAAAGGCCTGTACCAACCGGGATTTGCCGATGCCGGCATCCCCCGAGAGCAGGATTGCCTGTCCCTCTCCTGCGCGCGCAAGCTCCCACCTTTCAACGAGTAGCGCGAGCTCGTGCACGCGACCTACGAATGGCGACAGCTCTCCGGCATGCGCCGCATGGAATCGGCTTTCGACCTCTCGCTCGGACTTAACGAGATGCACGCGGGTGCCTGTCCCGAATCCCTTAAGAGGTTTCTCACCGAGGTCCTCGACGACGAAGGCGTCGCCGATCAGTCGCCTGGTCGCCTCCGCGACGACGAGTTGATTGGGTTGGGCGATCGCCTGGAGCCTGGCTGCCAGATTGGGGGTCTCGCCGGCGACCGCGCCTTCCTCTCGGACAGAGCCGGCAAAGAGGTCCCCGACAACGACTCGCCCCGTGGCAATCCCAACACGCGCGTTGAGCTCGACGTCCTTGGTTCTCAGAAGTCGCACGGCGGCCAAGGCCTCAATCCCAGCTCGAACCGCGCGCTCGCCGTGATCCTCGTAGGCACACGGCCATCCGAAATACGCCATGACACCATCGCCCAGATAACGGGCGACGTAGCCGCCATAGCGGGTGACCGCGCCGGAGACCCGATCTTGGTAGCTACGCAGCACCTCCCGCAGGTCCTCGGGATCGAGCCGCCGAGATAATTCGGTGGACTCAACCAGATCGCAGAACAGGACGCTCAGCAGGCGTCGCTCCGGCGGCCGCTCGGGGGGGAGCGCGCGGCAACGGCTTATCGTTCGCATGGAGAGAGTTGGTGTTTGCCGCCGATAGCGCGCCTCCGAAGGACTCGGCCACCGCCGCCAGGATGATCTTGCGGTGTCCGAGCGATACCCCCAGTTCGCGAAGATCCGTCTCCGTAAGATGCGGGAGCACCCTCAGATCGACATCACCGGCGGCGAAGGCATCACAATATTGCCCGAGGCCAAGAGCGCGCAGCCATGTATTGATGTCTTGGCTCATGAGCCCGCTCGCTGCTTTAGATGTTTCCTCCTCATGGTTCTTGCTCCCGGTCAACTATGGAACGCGTGTGCGCCTTTCGCCGGGGAAAGTGCCTCGCCCGCTCTCTTGGTTCCGGGTTAAGCGGGCGCGGACGATATTCTGCAGCGAGTACTTCGGCAGCCGCAGATGACTCTCGATAGGACCTCGTGCCGATGCAACACCTAAGTCCCTACGCAAGCACGCTGCACTTTACCGCAAACGTGCAGCCGCGCATAGAACTGCCGCAGCGCGATAATGTCGCAAATGCTGCCCTACATCGCATTCGGCCGGAATAGCGAAGAGGTCCAAGTCGAGATCGACTTGGAAGTCTAGACCAACGCATTGCCATGTTCACCTGTGGGTCACGAGCGTCACCCTCTGCAATAGACGTCGGCCTGTCGATTTCCGCTAGTGCTCCGTTAGCGACCGACGGTGCGTCGCGGTGCAATATGTCGCGAAGGGCCAGTTCCAGACATTGGCCAATGGCGTCGTCCAACCCATAGGCGGCTCTTATTGTCGGCTTGTCCGCCTAGCGTCGACCCTTGGCGCTAATTCGACGGGACACCGCTACTCCGGCGCCGCGGAGTGATGTTTTGATCAGCCCGCCAGGGTAGCGAGGGAAGTCTCCGCTCTAGGACCTACGACGCTGGCTCCGTTCGCAGCGCGCTTACCGCAGCTCTGATCATCGCGACGGTTTCGAGCTCGGCGTCGCTGTCATGAGGCTGACGCCACGCGCTCTGGATTGCGATGACCACCTGCTCGGCCGGATTGACGACGATGAACTGGCCAAAGTCACCTCTCGCCGAGAAGGCACCGTTGTTGACGCCGCCGGGCAAGGGCGGCACCGCCCACCAGTGATAGCCGTATCCCGCCGGTGAACCGGGCATGAGCCGACCGAAGCCGGTGGCCGCGCTGTCGGGCTGTCCGGCGAGATCGCGCCAGCCGGGCGGCAGCACCCGACGGCCACTGAAGGCTTCGCCATCCTCCAATATCAGCTGGCCGAAGCGACCGAAGTCGCGCAGGCGCGCACTGACGCCAAGCCCGCCCAGCTCCAGGCCGTCCTCGGATTCGAGTTGCCAATACCCGTCGGCCTCCATGCCGGCAGGTCTCCAGATCTTCTCGGCGCAGTAGTCGGCCAAGGGCCGGCCCGTGGCGGCCACGACCAGCGCGGCGATCAGGCAACTCTCGCCGCTCGAATAGTTGAAGACAGTACCCTGCGGATGAGCGCGCGGCAGTTTGCACAGGAGGTCGAGGACGGAGCCTGGCTGCCGGCTTACCATGGCCTGGCCCAGTTGAAAGGACTCTGAGCGTCCGTCAGCATCGTCTTCCTCGCGCCAGGCCACACCGGAGCACATCCGCAGGAGATTACGGATCGTTACGCCCTCGTAGGCCGAGCCACGCATCCGCGGCAGGTATTGCTCGCAGCGATCGTCAAGGCTGCCGATCGCGCCATCGTGGAGCGCCGCCCCGACGAGCGTCGCGGTGATCGACTTCGCGGTCGAGCAGCTGACCCACCGGCTCTCCGGAACGTTGCCCATGCCGTAGCGCTCCAGCGCGATCTCGCCGTGCTTCAGGATCAGCAGCCCGGCCGTGCGGCGGCGGGCCATGTAGTCGCTGACGCTGAGGCGGACCCCGCCCACCTCGAACGTCAGGTCCGCGAGCGAACGGGCGTGCGGTGGGAGCGGCCGCACCGCTTCGCCGCGCCGGATGACACGCACCGGCCAGACCTGGTCCTGGTTGCGGAAGGTTGGCGCCTGGTTTTCGGGCGTCGTGTCCCAGAAGTTCGGAATTGCCCGCTCTGCATCGGTGTCACCGCGGTTCATGCCAGCACCTCGCCAACGCCTGCGTGCCCGACATCGATGCGCGCGCCGATCGGCGCCGTGACTGCAGCCTTCGTCCGTGTGCGACAGGCCATGAAGACCCCCTCCGTTCGATGAGACGACGCCAGATCGCTCGAAACGGCGAGGCTTGCAAAGCAAGTTAAGTTGGCTTGCGTCGGTCCCGACCCGCTGGCATGCTAACGGCCGACCGTAGCGGCGACATCGCCCCGTCGGGGGTTGCGAATGTCCGCCATGGGTCTTGGCTGTGTGAAAACGCAACGGCGCTCAAATTTCGGAGAAAAGAATTCTTTCAAACACCGCTTCTGAGACTGCGAAGAGGATACAGAGCTTCGGTGCCGCGTGATCTGAGAAGTAGATTCTCCGCCATCC
>NZ_LGHM01000023.1 GCF_001908185.1 Bradyrhizobium sp. AS23.2 | reverse complement strand
AGCGGCGCGGCCGGAGCCGCCGTCTCGACGGGCGGAGCCTCGGCGGTCTCTGCCGGAGCCGCTTTGACCGCCTCCTTCACGACCTCTTTGGGCGCTTCAGTCACCGCAGGCGCTGCGGGCCCGACCGGCGCAACCGCTGCGGCTGACTCCACTGCGGGCGCAGCAGGCTTTGAGACTTCCTTGGGCGCTTCCACAGCGTGAGCAGCTTCGGGCATGGCCGCAGCAGGCACCGGCGCAGGCTTCGGCGCTTCGGCAACCGGCATCGCGGCGGGAGCTTCCGTTTTGACCTCGGGCTTCACCTCTATCTTGGCTTCTCGCGCGATCGTCTCCGACGTCGGCGGTGCGATCTCGCGGTGGGCGTCCTTCGGCCTCTCGGCCGCCGGCTTTTCCGGAGCCGGCGCCTGTGCGTGACCGGCAGGCTTGGCCTGCGCGATCACCGCCTCGGGCGTCGCGGCCATTTTGCCCTTGTCCGGCTGGAAGGCGACGTCGACGACGTAATTCTTCTCGTCGCGGAAGGCGTGCACGTCGGAATCGCCGATCAACGCGATCTCGACCGTGGTCTGGTCGATGTCGGCCTTCTGCTTGATCGATGCGACGTTCGGCGGCGCGGCGACGACCGCGTCCGCCAGGTCGAAGCTGAGACTGGCGTTGAAGGCGAGCGTGAGCTTCTGCTCGTTGAGCACGGAGGAGACGCCGACGCCGTCGGGCATCTCGAACACGAAGCGCACGAAGGTTGGCTGCACCGAGGCGCGCACGCGGATCTGCGGACGCTTCCTGGTCTCGGCCGCGGCACGCTGCGCGCGCAACGCCCGTTCGGCCACGCGCGCACGCTCGGCCAATTCCTTGACCACGTCCATGGGCAGGCTCGGCGGCGGCCCCTTCCAGCCCTCGGGCAGGAGGTCGATGAAGGTGCGCTCGCCGGCATTCATGGTGTTGACCGTGACGCGCCGCGCCAGCGACAGGCGGATCGCGCTGCCGTCGGGATCGCGGCGGGCGGAGTTGACGTAGTCAGGCGCGGCCTCGGGCACGCGGTCGACGGGAATGTCGACGGGGCGGTCGAAGCGGACGATGAGAATGGAGCCGGCCGTCGTCACCTCGGAGGGAACATCCTCGCCGAGCTTGATCACGAGACGGGCGAATCCGCCGCCGGCCGAAAACGTCGCCTCACCCCGGACCGCATCGGCCGCACGGGCAGGCGCACCGAAGCCGATCAGGAGGCAGGCCGCCAGCACAGGTGCCTTGCGGACATGACGCGACAGCCCCCGCGCCACGGCGCGGGCTCGCGACACAAATCCAGCGGCAGCCTTCTGCGCCATTGGCGGCATTTCTTCCGGTTCGATGGCCCATCCCGGCACTGGCGCCGGCGCGTGCCGTCGACTGTAGGTTTTGCCAATTAAGGACTTCTTAAGTATGCGTCCTCAATTCGGCTTTTGCGTCGGCTTGCCGTCGATCTTGGGCAGGTCGCCGGCCGAGGCCGATTGATCTCCGCCGCCATTGGCACGGCGGGCCATCTCGACGGTCAGCCGCTCGGCGGCCTCGGGCGACATCAGGCCGAGGATGTCCGACATCTTTCGCGGCGCGATTTGCGAGGCGATCTCGATCAACACGCCCATCTCGAGCCGGTCGAACACCCGCGCGGCGTCCTTGGGCTTCATGCTCTCATACATGATCACGAGGCCCTTCATGCGCTGGGCTTCGGCAGCCTTCTGCTCGGCCTGGGTCGTGGAAATGCGGGATTCCACCGCCTTCATCTCCTCGACCTTGTTCTCGATGCGCTTCTCGGCCGACTTCAGCAGGCTCTCGCGGATGTCGATCTCGCGCTGGCGGGCCTCGATCTCCTGGCGGCGCGCCTGCAAGCGTTCCAGGATCGCGCGCTCCGAGGCCGAGACCTGCGGCTGGGCCTCGTCCATATTGACCACGCCGCCTTCGGGCTTGGTCTCGGGAGCAGCCGGCTTCGGCGGCTCCTTCGGTGCGCCATGGGTCGAGCCGGTGATATCCGGGTCGTCGCGGCCGGTCGGGAAGTTCAGATTTTCCTGGGCCCAGGATTTCTTGGTCTGGCTCGGCTGGTAGTCGAAGACATAGCCGCCATTGACCACGAGGCCGGCGACCTTGAGCATGGCGAGGCCTGCGACGGCAACCAGGACGACCGGTATGACGCGGATGTTACGAAAGGACTTCATGCCCTGACTTCATGCGGCAAGACCGTTGGATCGTCGGCGCTCGGAGAATGCTTCCGCCGCAGCCGCCACCGCCTTCGCGGACGAGGGCTTGGCCACGGGCGCCGCAACCGTTTCCGGACTGGCCACGGGGCGCGCGGCAATCGCGATCTTGGACAGGCGCCGCACCACGTTGTCGGCTTCGCCGAGCTGCTTGTAGAGCTGGTCGGACATTTGCGTTGCCGCCGCAAGCTGGCTGCCGAGGTTCTCGTTGACGTCGCGTACCGCCAGCTTCAGCCCGCCGATCGCGCGTTCGGCGATCTCGGTGGCAGTGATCAGCTCGGCGATGACCGCCTTCAGCGAATGCTCGTCGGCCTTGAGCCGGGTCAGGCGCTTGTTGAGCAGGATGCAATAGCCGATGGTGAGCATCAGCAGGATAGCCACCAGCGTTTCGATCGCCATTCCAAGGGAGTGGTTCATGGGGCCTCCATCATCTTGTTCTGCTCATCCACCTTCTCAAACATCGCAAGTGTCGTACTTGGCTTGCGCAGGGGTTTCGTCACCCGAATCGCGACGCGGTCGCCGACCCGGCCCATCCGTCCCTCGGTCAGGGTGACGTCGCCGCAGCGCACGGTCACGTTGGCATCCGCGCGCATGTCCAGCGGCAGGGTGTCGCCGACCTTCAGCCGCATCAGCTGTTTCAGCGGAATATCGGCCTCGTAGAGCACGGCATCGACGGCGATCTCGGCCTGCACGATCTCGGTGGCAAAATGGCCCTCCCAGACCGGGTCGCGGCCGAACTTTTCGCCCATGAACATCTGGAGCAGGACGCCCCGGATCGGCTCGATGGTCGCGTACGGCAGCAGCAGCTCGATGTTGCCGCCGCGGTCCTCCATGTCGATGCGCAGGCGCACCAGGATCGCGGCGTTGGCCGGACGGCTGATCGCGGCGAAACGCGGATTGGTCTCCAGCCGGTCGATCGTGAAGGTCACCGGCGACAGCGGCCGGAACGCCTGCTCGGCGTCGGCCAGCACCACCTCGACCAGTCGCTTGACCAGTTCGGTCTCGATCGTGGTGTAGGGCCGGCCCTCGATGCGGAGCTGGCTCGTGCCGCGGCGACCGCCGAGCAGCACGTCGATCATCGAGTAGATCAGGCTGGAATCGACCGTCGCCATGCCGAAGTTTTCCCACTCCTCGGCCTTGAACACCGAGAGCACGGCCGGCAGCGGGATCGAGTTCATGTAGTCGCCGAAGCGCACCGAGGTGATGCGGTCGAGCGAGACTTCGACGTTGTCGGAGGTGAAATTGCGCAAGGAGGTCGTCAGCAGCCGCACCAGGCGATCGAAGACGATTTCGAGCATCGGCAGACGCTCGTAGGAGACCATCGCCGAATCGATGATCGCGCGAATGCCGGAATGGTCGTCGATCGTGACGTCGCCGACCGTGAAGCCGAGGAGGTTGTCGATCTCCTCCTGCGACAGCACCCGCTCGCCGGAGTTCTTGCCGGTGCCGAGATCGCGGCTGCCGTCCTCGACCATCGCCGCCCATTGCAGGGCCATGGTCTCGGATAATTCGTTTTGAGCAGCAGCCTTCGCGGCCTCGGCGGGATCCTCGGAATCGAGCGAGGCCTCCCACTGGGCGGCAATTGCATCCTGGTCGACTTGGTCGTTGCCCGCCATGATCCCTAGCCCGCCATGCTCACTGGATCACGACTTCCTTGAACAGCACCGCGCTGACCTGGATCGGGGCAACGGCCGCGTTGACGCGCTTGGTCAACTCTTCCTTGAGGCGGAAGACGCCGGCGGAGCCGTTGAGGTCGGAGGGGCGCAGTTCGCGCACATAGGTCTGGAAGATGTCGGTGACGCGCGGCATCGTCGGCTTGATCGCCTCGATCTGCTTCTCTTCCTTCAGTTCCAGCACGATTTTCAGCCGCAGATATTGCACGCGCTCGCCCGGCGCGCCGGCGAGGTTGACCATGATGTCGGGCACGTCGACGAAGGACGGCGGCTTCGGCGGGGGCACCGCCTCGGCGTGATGCTCGTCGTCGCCGTGACGGAACAACAGGAACCAGGTCGCGGCGCCGCCTCCGAGCAGGACGAGCGCGGCGACGATGATCACGATCAGCTTGAACTTGCTCTTCGGGGCAGCGGCTTCCGCGCCTTCGGCGGCTGCGCCGCCTTCCGCTTCATTCTCTGCCATGGTCGATCGCGCTCGCTCATCTCATACGGGGCGAAAGAGCGAAGCCTCCTGGCAGACAGTGACGCGATACAAATGCCCCAGCGCAATGCGCTCCTCTTGCACGCAACGCTACGGTAATAATGGTTAACGGAACCTTTCGATTGGGCCTCAGGTAGGAAAAATCTGCCGGGCAAACATGGCTAACAGAACCTTTCTGCCGCCTTCCCGCGCCTGCCAAAAATCTCCAATACATTGAAATTACACAATTTTCTAGGTTGGCACGACTTTCGCTGAGAGAGGGCCGAGACCCCGCGGTTTGGGAGAACCCGACGGTCTCGATCACGGGGTCCGCCAAGGCGCTTGGGAGAGCGAGGTGGCAGATCTCACTCAGGGGAGATTTCCGATGCAGAACGCGCTTCTGATCGGCTTGTCACGTCAGATGACGTTGGAACGGCAGATGGATGTCATCGCCAACAACGTCGCCAATGCCAACACCAACGGCTTCAAGGCCGACCATTCGCTGTTCGAGGAGTACCTCAACTCGAACGCGCGCGAGGACAATTTCGTCGGTTCCGACCGTCGCGTCTCCTATGTGCAGGACCGCGGCACCTTCCGCGACGTCGGCCAGGGACCGATGGAGCCGACCAACAATCCGCTCGACATGGCGATCGACGGCAACGCCTTTTTCGCGGTGCAGGCCAATGGCGCCGAGTTCTACACCCGCGACGGCAAATTCTCGCTCAACAGCACCGGCCAGCTCGTCACCTCCGACGGCAACCTCGTGCTCGGCACTGGCGGCCCGATCACCTTCCAGCCGACCGACCACGACATCAACGTCGCGCCCGACGGCACCGTCACGGTGCTCGAAGGCACGGCAAAGACCGACTCGATCCGCGGCAAGATCCGCATGGCCTCGTTCGACGATCCGGCCAAGCTGACCAAGCTCGGCGCCAACCTCTACAGCGCCGGCTCCGCGACCCAGCAGGCCAACACCAAGTCCAGCGTGCGCCAGGGCTACATCGAGAAATCGAACGTCAACGCGGTCGGCGAGATGAGCCGCATGGTCGAGGTCATGCGCAGCTACACCGCAATCGCCAGCCTGCTCCAGCAGCAGAGCGACCTCCACAAATCGGCGATCGAGAAGCTCGCCGACGTTCCGGCCTGATTGAGGGAGAACTGACATGCAGGCGCTTCACACCGCAGCGACCGGGATGGCGGCACAGGAACTCAACGTTCAGGTGATCTCCAACAACATCGCCAACCTGCGCACCACCGGCTTCAAGAAGCAGACCGCAGCATTCCAGGACCTAATCTACGAGCACGTCCGCCGCGTCGGCGCCCAGTCGTCCGACCAGGGCACGATCCTGCCCGTCGGCGTCGACATCGGCGGCGGCGTCAAGACCGTCGGCACCCCGCGCAGCATGACGCAGGGCACGCTGTCCCAGACCGGCAACGATCTCGACCTCGCGATCTCGGGCGACGGCTTCTTCAAGATCCTGATGCCTGATGGCACCTACCAGTACACCCGCGACGGCACCTTTCAGACGGACAATCAGGGCCGCATCGTCACCGCGCAGGGAAACCCGGTGCAGCCGACGATCACGATCCCGAACAACGCGTCGGGCCTGACCGTCAACGTGCAGGGCCAGGTCTCGGTGACGCTGCAGGGCTCGTCGGCCTCGACCATTCTCGGCCAGATCGGCCTGACCCGCTTCATCAACAAGGCGGGCCTCCAGCCCGTCGGCAGCAATCAGTTCACCGAGACGCCCTCCTCCGGTCCACCCCAGGACGGCACGGCGACCGCCGAAGGATACGGCAACATCACCCAGGGCAGCCTCGAGCAGGCCAATGTCGACGTCGTCTCGGAGATGAGCGACCTGATCGCGGCCCAGCGCGCCTACGAGATGAACGCCAAGGTGATCAGCGCCGCCGACCAGATGATGCAATCGACCACGGCGCTGTTCCGCTGAGGTGATGACGATGATCCGCACCACCCTCGCCACGATCTCCGCTCTTTTCGCGCTGGCGCTGCCGGTAGAGGCCGCCGACGACGTCGTCGCCGTGCCGACGCTGCGCGCGAGCGTCACCGTCACCGCCGACGTGGTACGGGTCGGCGACCTCGTCGACAATGCCGGGTCCGCCGCGCTGATCCCGGTCTACCGCTCGCCCGATCTCGGCACCACCGGCGCGCTGCCGGTTGCGCAGGTCCTGAGCGTGTTGCGCGCCAAGCAGGTCATCGGCGTGATGACCGGCGACATCAAGGAGGTGTCGGTCACCCGCCCCGCCCGTACGCTCGCCAACAAGGATCTCGAAAACGCGGTCGCCTCCGCGCTCGAGCGCCGCTTCGGCCTCGGCGATGCCGCCAACATCAGCGTCACGTTCGATCGCGGCATCGCCGACATGCAGCTCGATGCCTCCAACACCGGCGCGCTTCAGCCGGTCGCAACCCGCTACGACGCGCGCAGCGGCCGTTTCGACATCGCCTTCGAAATCGGCAATGACAGCAATCCGGCGCCGACCAAGCTGCGCTTCACCGGCACCGCGATCGAGACGGTCGAAGTGGCCGTGCTGACGCGCGACATCGATCGCGCCGAGCTCCTGAAATCCTCCGACATCACGGTCGAGCGAAAGCCGAAGGCGGAAGTCACCGGCGAGCCCGCCTCGCGCGACCGCACCATCGGCATGCAGCTCCGCCGGCCGATGCGAGCGGGCAATCCGATCCGCGTCGCCGACATCGTCAAGCCTGACTTCGTGCAGCGGGACCAGAGCGTCACCGTCATCTACCAGGTGCCCGGGATCTACCTCACCACACGCGGCAAGGCGATGGAGAGCGGCGCCGAAGGCGACACCGTGAGCGTGCTCAACTTGCAGACCAAGCGCACGCTCACAGGCGTCGTCACCGGCCGCGGCCAGGTGACGGTGCAGGGTGCAAGCCAGTCCGCCCCGATGGCGCCCGCGGTCGAGCAGACCTCCTCGCTCCAGCGCGACGAAACGCCGGCTGCGGCCCTCGCCCGGAGCCTGGTCGAGGCTCCACGGTCTCCGGCCCAGATCGCACAAGCCCAGATCCCGCAAGTTCGCGCCTCGCAAGCTCCAGCCAAGTCAGAGTAAGTCATGTCCCCGTTCAGTTCGGCTTCCCGTCTCCGTCGCATCGCGATCTCGGCCCTGCTGCTGGCAACCTGTGCGCTGGCGAGCGGCTGCTCCTCGATCGATCGCCTGTCGCAGATCGGCGAGCAACCGAAGCTGTCCGCGATCGACAATCCGACGACGCAGCCGGGCTACAAGCCTGTGCAGATGCCGATGCCGAAGCCGGAAGTCGCCTCCTACAATCCGAACTCGCTGTGGCGCAACGGCAGCCGCGCCTTCTTCAAGGATCAGCGCGCCCATCAGGTCGGCGACCTCCTGACGGTGACGGTCAATTTCACGGACAAGGCCAACATCGCCAACGAGACCCAGCGCAGCCGAACCGCCACAGAAAATTCGGGGATTACAAACTTTATCGGCGCCCAGACGATTACCCAGCCGCTCAAGATCCTGCCCGGCCGCCTTCTCACCACCGACTCGACATCCTCCGCCGACGGCAAAGGCTCGGTTCAGCGCCAGGAAGCCCTGCAGACCAACGTCGCCGCCGTCGTCACGCAGGTCCTTCCGAACGGAAACCTGGTGGTCGAAGGCAAGCAGGAGATCCGCGTCAACTTCGAGGTTCGCGAACTGGTTGTCGCCGGCATCGTGCGGCCCGAGGACATCCAGAGCGACAACACCATCGACTCCAGCAAGATCGCGCAGGCCCGCATCGCCTACGGCGGCCGCGGCCAGATCATGGACGTGCAGCAACCGCGCTACGGCCAGCAAGTCATGGACGTGCTGCTGCCCTTCTAAGTCTCTCCCGAGCTCCCACATCGTGTTCGCGAACCTAGGCGCGAACGACGATGTACTACGCGGCCCTCGCTAGCTCCCCTGGCGAGGGCCGCATGTATTTTGGCGATGGTGCGGCGCGCAGCGAGTTCAGCGCCGCCGCCCCAGACTCCGTCATTGCGAGCGCAGCGAAGCAATCCAGACCGTCACCGCGGAAAGAGTCTGGATTGCTTCGCTGCTCTCGCAATGACGCGGTGGCGTCAGGTGAACTCCGCCTCGACGGTCCCCAACCCCTCCAGCTCCATCCGCACCTTATCACCGGCCTTCAGCCACAGCGTCTTGACCAAACTCCCGGTCAGCACGAGCTGCCCCGCGTGCAGGCCCTTGCCCTCGGCGGCGAGATGATTGGCGAGCCAGGCGAGCGCGTTGTGAGGGTGGCCGAGCACGTCGGCGCCGGTGCCGTGGCTCACCTCCTCGCCATTGACGATGGCGCGGCCTTTGACCGCCCCCCAGGTCCGGCACCGACGAGCGCGGCACCGCCTCGCCCAGCACGCAACCGGCGGCGAAGAAGTCGTCGGCGATCAGCGTCGGCACGCCCATCGTCTCCCATTTCACATAGCGGTCGTCGACGATCTCGATCGCGGGAGCGTAGGCGTCGACCGCCTCGCCGACCCATTCGGCTGTGAACGGCGCCTCGCCGGCGGCGAGAGTGCGCTGCAGCCGCACCGCGATCTCGCATTCGACGCCGACCCGGACGTAGTCAGAGGCAGCTAGCTTCACGCCGCTGTCATGGACGCCCTTCTGGAACACGCCGCCGCCGCAGGGATGCCTGATGCCGATATAATCCTGCATCACCGGGCTGGTGCAGCCGATCTTGTAGCCGACGAGCGAGCCGACATTCTTCAGCAGAAGGTCGTGCAGCGCGCGCTGGACCTGATAGCCCTCGTCCTCGTCGGCAGGTGGATGCTGCAGCGCCGCGAGTGGCGCACGGTTGCGGCGCGCCAGCGCAATCGCCTTTGCGGCTTCGAGAATGTTGTCCATCGGCGCCGCCTCCCACGCTACGTTGTTCAGAGCGGCAGTTCAGCATTCCCGTCCGGGCCTGACAAGCGCGGGCGGCGTGTCCTCTCAGCCCTTGACGAGGCCGAGGCGGATCAGGCTTTCGGCCGTGCTGAGGATCGCTTCGTCGTTGGAACGAGCCTGCCAGCCGAGCAGCGACCTTGCCTTGGCGCTGGTGGAATGCCTGACCTTGCCGAGCATCGGCACGACGGCACGCAGCAGAGGAATCCGGTTCGCGGCCAGCCGCACCAGCCAGTCCGGGGCCTGGAGCCGAGGAACCCGGCGCGCCCCTGGTCCGAGTTCCCGCCGCAGCACTTTGGCAATGTCGAGGATCGACATCGTCTCGCCGGAGACCGCGATGAAGCGCTCGCCCTTGGCTTCCGGCGCAGTCATCGCCCGCAGATGCAGGTCGGCCACGTCGCGGACGTCGACCACGCCGAAATAGACCCGCGGCACCGCCGGCATGGCGCCGTCGAGCAGCGATTTGACGATTTCGATCGAGCCGGAGAAATCCGGCCCCAGCACCGGACCGAAAATGGCGGCGGGATTGACGACCGACAGTTCGAGCCCGCCACCCTCGCGCGCGACGAAATCCCAGGCCGCCCGTTCGCCCAGCGTCTTGGATTTGACGTAGGGCTGGACGTCGGCGCCATCGAGGTTGGTCCAGTCGGTCTCGTCGAACGGCTTGTCGCGCGGCGAATGGCCGTAGCCGATCGCACCCAGCGACGAGGTGACGACGACGCGCCTGACGCCGGCCTCGCGCGCGGCGCGCAGCACCCGCAGCGTCCCTTCGCGCGCCGGGATGATCATCTCGTTCTCATCGTCAGGCACACTGGTCGACAGGGGCGAAGCGACATGGAGCACGTAGTCACAACCGGCGACCGCCCCGCGCCAGCCGTCGTCCCGGGTGAGGTCGGCCGTGAAGAAGGACAGGCTCTCCGGCGAAGCCGCCCCACCCTCGCGCAGCATTGCCAGCACGTCGGCTTGCCGGTCCGGCCGGCGCACCGTGGTCCGCACCGCGTGGCCGGCGGCCAGTAGGCGCAGGACGACATGGATGCCGACGAAGCCCGACCCGCCGGTGACCAGGACAGTGCTCATTGCCACTCCCTCGTTGCGTGGGCCGCAAAACTCGTTCCGCACGGCCCTGCTCAGGGGCGCATCTGGTCACTATCTCCGAGGGAACAAGTAGAATCCAGTATGGCGCTGATGAACGGTTCCCAACGCTTCGGCGTGTTGCGGCGGTCGATCGGCAGCGTCACCCGGCACATGCTGGCTCCGCAACCACGCGAGCTCAAACAAGGCGGACTGGTGTCGCGCACCGCCTTCGCGGAGAAAGCCGCTACGGGTCGAGTACGAGCTGACCGACGCGGCCTGCGGCTGTTGCCGGCGTTTAAGGAAATGTTGAGCCGGTCCAGGCTTTATGAGGACGCGCACCATGCGGTCTCGCAATTGGCGCACGAGGGGTGATTGCCGCGATACTTGATGCGGCGGGACCGACGTCTCAGCATTCGAGTCGATCTCGTTGATGCGACTCGCAAAACCTCCCTCACCTGAAGTGAAGGCTGTTTCTCATCCAAACTCACGTGAGCTCGGAGGAATAGACCTTAGCCCATTGATCGCGATTCACTTTTCGCGATTGCGCTCGCGCGTTGAGGCGCACGTCTGCTGGCAGCAGGCAAAATGCCAATTGCGGCGCGAAACGGCGCCCTAGTTCCAAAAACAAAGAGCCGCAACTCTGCGGCTCGGACTCTATTCGTCGCGGTAGACCTTCTCGCGTTTCTCGTGGCGCTCCTGCGCTTCCACCGAGAGCGTCGCGATGGGCCGGGCCTCGAGCCGCTTCAACGAGATCGGCTCGCCGGTATCCTCGCAATAGCCGTAGGTGTTGTCCTCGATACGCTGGAGCGCGGCGTCGATCTTGGCGATCAACTTGCGCTGGCGGTCGCGGGCGCGGAGTTCGATTGCGCGGTCGGTTTCGGACGATGCCCGATCGGCGAGATCGGGGTGGTTCACGTTCTCCTCCTGCAGAGCCTGCAGGGTGAGCTTGGACTCTTTGAGGATCTCATCCTTCCAGGCGAGGAGCTTCAAACGGAAGTACTCCTTCTGCCGGTCGTTCATGAAAGGCTCTTTTTCGGTCGGTCGGTAGTTTTTCAACTTTTCCAAGGGCGGCCTATCTGTCTAAGCAACGACTCGCTAACGGAACGGGGTCCCGTTGAGCGGGGCCTTATATAGCGGCCTCCTGTGACAGACAATATTTCCCTGCCCTCGCGATTGGTACCCCCAAGCCCTTGCACAGGAAGGTCTATCCGCAGCCCCGGAGGGCGGCTTTCGGCTCAGTAGCCGACTGTGAAGCGCTGCCTCAAATGGGCCGGCCGCTCGATCTCGTCGGCGAGCGCAATGGCGTAGTCGGCGAAGGTGATCCAGCTTTTCCCGTTCGCATCTGCGAGAAGCTGGTCGCTGCCGAGCCGGAACTTGGCTGTCCGTTCTCCCTCGGTGAACAGCGCCGACGGCGAGAGGAAGGTCCAGTTCAGTTCCTTTTCCTGCCGCAGCAGCTCGAGAAAGGCCGAACCTGCCTCCGCCTCAGCCTTGTATTGGTCGGGAAAACCGGGAGTTGTGACCAGCTTGACGCCCGGGGCGACCTCGAGACTGCCGGCTCCGCCGACGACCAGATAACGGCCCATCTTGGAATCCTTCGCCGCGCCGATCAGCTTGACCGGGTCGCTGGCCAGGAAGTGCACGGAACTCACGGCAACCTCGTGCCCCGACCAGAGTTCGGCGAGACCAGCCTGGTCGAGCACGTCCCCTTTGGTGGGCGTGACATTTGGCAGGGCCGCGATCTTCTCGGGGTTCCGGGCGATAGCCGTGACCGCGTGGCCGCGGCGGGACAGTTCCTTGGTGATCTCCGACCCGGCCCGGCCCGAGGCGCCGGCGATTGCGATTTTCATCGAAGCCTCCTTTGCTTCACTAGTAACTAATAGTTACTAGATATATTAAAGGATGCTGGTGTTAAGAGAGCACTTTGTGCTTACCTGATTACGCCGGAGTAACCGGCAAGCGCCCGAACGAACGGATCGCGAGGACCCGACAATGAAACCCGATGTCTATGCAGCGAACTGCCCCACGCGCCAGATCCTCGATCGCGTCGGCGACAAATGGGCGGTGCTGATCCTGCTGCTGCTGCGCGAGAAGCCGATGCGTTTCAATCAGCTGCGTCGCACGATTGAAGGCATTTCGCAGAAGATGTTGAGCCAGGTTCTCAAATCGCTCGAACGCGACGGCCTGATCAAACGCCGCGCCATCGCGACCGTGCCGGTGACGGTGGAGTATTCGATCACGCAGCTTGGCGTGACGCTGGCGGCGGCGGTCGATCCCCTGCGCGATTGGGCCGAACAAAATCTGAAAGACGTGCTCGCCGCCCAGCGCCGCTACGATTCGCAGCAGAAGGAAGAAGCGGCGTAAGTTGGTGAAGCCAGACCCGTCATCCTGATGTGTGAGCAGCGCGGTGCGTAGCACCGTGCTGTGGGCCTCGAAGGATGTGCGGCCGAGATGCGCCGGCGGGGCCGTCGCCCTTCGAGGCTTGCCCTGCGTTGCAGGGCGCGCACCTCAGATGATGGATAGCGGTCAGGCCTGCCCGGCCTTCGCCAGTTCGACCTCGACGCGCAACTCGATCTCGGAGAGCACGCTATCGAGGCCGGGATCGCCCGAGGACGATTTCAGGTTCGTCGCCGCATCGCGCAGTCGCATCACGGTGGAAGCGTCGAGATTGCCGGACAAGAGCCCCATCTTGAGATCGTCGAGCACGTCGAGCGCGGTCCTGCCGCGGGCGACCGAACGTTTGCGGCGCTCGACCGGATCCTCCTCGATGCCTTGCAGCGCAAGCAATGCGTCGATGTTGGCGGCGGCCTTCGGCGCGGCAGCGGCCCGCGTCTCCTGCGCCGACGAGGTGTCGGGCAACACGAAGGTGCCGGAGCCCGTCCGCCTGGCCTGGCCGGCCGGCGTTCCGAGCGTGGTGCCATTCGGTCCGTAGATGCGCATCGCAGCAATCCAAGTGATCGATGCGTCACCTTCGCTGTTTTATGGTTAACGGCGCGTAAACAACCCGGCAAAATCTGCCGACAGGCGGCAGTTTCGCTCCTCAGGGACAACACCTGCTGGCACCGGCCGCAACGAATTTATTCAACTCATTCAATTACCTAACTCCGCCGCCCCGCGTTGGCACGGCGCTCGCAAGGAAAGCGTCGGACCAGCTCGTCATGGGAGTGTCGCAGACGGTCCGAGATTTGAGGAGCCTCGGGGAGCAGAGGATGCCAGGCGTTCGTTGGATGAGAATCGTTGGGGTGGCCTGCGCCGCGCTGTCAGCGCTGGCGCTCTCGGTCGCGCCTGCAGCCGCGACCTCGCGCATCAAGGATCTCGCCAACATCGAAGGCGTGCGGCAGAACCAGCTCATCGGCTACGGCCTCGTGGTCGGCCTCAACGGCACCGGCGACACGCTCAACAACATCCCTTTCACCAAGCAGTCGCTGCAAGCGATGCTCGAACGCATGGGCGTCAACATCCGCGGCGCCACCATCCGCACCGGCAACGTGGCCGCAGTGATGGTGACCGGAAACCTGCCGGCCTTCGCCACCCAGGGCACGCGCATGGACGTCACTGTCTCCGCGCTCGGCGACGCCAAGGATCTGCGCGGCGGAACCTTGCTGGTCACTCCCCTGCTCGGCGCCGACGGCAACGTCTACGCGGTCGCCCAGGGTTCGCTCGCGATCTCCGGTTTCCAGGCTGAGGGCGAGGCGGCCAAGATCGTGCGCGGCGTTCCGACCGTGGGCCGCATCGCCAACGGCGCCATCATCGAGCGCGAGATCGAATTCGCGCTCAATCGGCTGCCGAACGTGCGGCTCGCGCTGCGCAACGCCGACTTCACCACGGCCAAGCGGATCGCGGCCGCGATCAACGACTATCTCGCCGTCAAGACCGCCGAGCCGATCGATCCCTCGACGGTGCAGCTTTCGGTCCCGCCGGAGTTCAAGGGCAACGTCGTCGCCTTCCTCACCGAGATCGAGCAGCTTCAGGTCGATCCCGATCTCGCCGCCAAGATCGTCATCGACGAACGCTCGGGCATCATCGTGATGGGCCGCGACGTCCGGGTCGCCACCGTCGCAGTGGCGCAAGGCAACCTCACCGTCACCATCTCCGAGAGCCCGCAGGTCAGCCAGCCCAACCCGCTGTCGCGGGGACGCACCGTGGTGACGCCACGCACCAGCGTCGGCGTCACCGAGGACGGCAAGAAGTTCGCCGTCGTCAAGAATGGCGTCTCGCTTCAGCAGCTCGTCGACGGGCTCAACGGCCTCGGCATCGGCCCCCGCGACCTCATCAGCATCCTCCAGGCCATCAAGGCCGCCGGCGCGATCGAAGCCGACATTGAGGTGATGTGATGCAGACCGGCATGATCAACACCGCGCACGTCGTCAACTCCGCTTTCTCGAACTCCGCCTTTTCGGTGGAGAGCTGCAACGGTCGGCCCGACTTCGAGCTCGCCGCCGCGCTGCAGAAGGTCTCGCCGCAGCAGCAGACCAAGGCGCAGAAGACCGCCACCGATTTCGAGGCGATGTTCCTCAACAGCATGTTCTCGCAGATGACCTCGGGCCTGAAGGGCGAAGGCCCGTTCGGCGACACGCCGGGCACCGGCGTGTGGCGCTCGATGCTGACCGAGCAATACTCCAAGAATTTCGCCAAGGCCGGCGGCGTCGGTGTCGCCACCGAAGTCTACCGCACCCTCATCCTGCAGCAGGCGAAAACGATCCGCACGGCATAAGGTCAAACGAGATGAACCACTTCAACGCCTCACGCCAGCCGATGCAAGCGCCGCGCCCGAACAATGCGCCCGAGAGCGCCGCGGCACGCAAGATCGCCGAGCAGCTGATGGATGCGATGAGCTCGCTGCTCGGACTGATCGAGCGCGAGACCGAGCTCGTTCGCGCCGGCAACGTCCGCGAGGCTATGACCCTCGAGAGCAAGAAGCAGGAGCTGTCGCGGAACTATGTCGGCGCCGTCAGCCAGTTGAAGGCGAACCAGGCCGACCTCGCGAAATCCGCGCCCGAGCTGCTCTCGACGCTGCATCGGCACCACGACGCGTTCCGCGCAATGCTCCAGGTCAACCTCACCGTGCTCGCGACTGCACACGCGGTCTCCGAAAGCGTCGTGCGCGGCGTCAATGCCGAGATCCAGAAGCGCAACGTGCCGAACACCTATACGGCGGCGGGGCGTCGCGCCGCTCCCGGCCCGCGCCACATCACCCCGCTCGCGGTCAGCCGCTCGCTCTGAGCACACAAGCCAAGAACACGCGACAATTTTAGCAAAAATCGCGCGGCTGCGTCGTCGCGCGGTTAGGTACGTTTCCTAACCTGACCTTCAATCCTGGCGTTCCATAGTTGCGCGAACAGACGGGTTGGGATTTGACTCGGGGGCAAAGCCAGGAGGCTGCCGTGAGTACAGATTTCAGCATTCGACCGGTGGGGATACCGGTCGCTACGTTACCCATAGCGACATCGAGCGCGGCGGCGAACGATGCCGTGCAGACCGATTTGCCCGCGCGCCAGACCGTCGGCGCGAGCGACGCTGGGGCGGCCGCGCGCTATGATCTGCAGTATAGCCAGAACGTTTCGCATCAGGTCGTGTTCGACCAGGCCGCCGCATCCTTCGTTTTCCAGGTCGTCAACGAGAAGAACGACCAAGTCGTGGAGCAATTTCCGGACGAGGCGATGCTGCGCCGCCGTGCCTATTTCCACGCGCTCGACCTCAGCAAGGCCGATGCAGAACGCCCGCTGTCGACCGATCGCAGCGCCTGAAGTCGTGAAGGCTGATCAGCAGAGCTAAACGGTTTGCTTCAGCAGCTCCTCCTCCCGTCTGATGAGCTTCTGGATCTCCTTCAACGAGTTGTACAGGGAGCCGCTCAGAATCAGCGTGCTTGCAGCCTCGATCGACTTTCTAAAGCTCGGCACCGCCTCGAGCAGATCCTTGACGAAGCTCACATAGAGCTCCTGGTATTTCGGAATATCGTTCTCCAGGTACATCATCTGGATGCAGAGATAGAGCCGCTTCACGGGCGTATTGGCTGTCTCCGCGGTCAGCAGGTCCTTCTCGCGCAGGATCGGCGCCTCTCCCGAGATCAATAGCCTGGTTCGCGTATCGGAGTTGGTGATGAGACTTTGACCGATGATGATTCGCTCGAAGGGCTTCAGTTCAACTTTCAGCGCCATCGCTGTTACCTCCTGCGCTCATACCAAGAACAAGCCGTCTTCGGCTGGCCCATTCGACGAAGCGAGAGATGAAAGGCTCTTGCTCCGGCGGCTGACCAGGTTCATCGGATGGAATCCCACCGCCGGCTGCGCGCAGATCGGCGGAGCCACTTCGAACGTCTGCTTGCGGCCCAAGCCGTGGACTTCCGTTGCCAAACGGTAAATGGATTTGGTTAACGAGACTTTAACTACCCCGGCGCGGCCCACAGACCGGCGACCAGAAGGCTGCGCGATGCGGAGTCCGGCCGCGATCAGGCCAGGTCGGCGTAAGCCGTATTGAGCACGGTCGCCCCGGTCGCGGGATTGGTGACGACCGTCTTGATCTGCGCGTGACCGACCTTCTTCAACAGGAACTTGGTGTCGCCGATTCGGAAGGAATTGTCCTTGATCAGCACGTCCTGGTACTGAATTGGGCCCGTGCCGCTCTGGTATTTGACCTTGGCGCGAAACCCTTGAACGTCGAAGATTGAGAACGAAAACTTCTCGCCTGTGGAATACGCGCCGTTCCAGGTTCCCGTATAAAGGGTGGAATCGACCGGAACATACTTCACATTCGACGACGACGGCGTTGGCGCCGACTTATAGCTGCTGCTCAGAATGCTAAGGATGTCTGCCATCGCTTAAATTCCGCTCAATCGGCACGTCCTCTCAGGCGCGCCCGCCCAATCCCGCCGCGATGTTGCGGTTGATTTCGATCAACGGCTTGAAGTGCTCCCGCTGAGGGCTGATCTGCAGCGCCGCTGTCTGGGACAGCACGAAGACACTGATGTTGGCGATGTTCTGCCGCACGTGCCATGGCTGCGGGTTTTCATCGCGCTGAGCTTCGCTGAGAAAGATCGACCAGAGCTTGCGGTTGTAAATCAGCGCTTCGGACATCTGGGAATAGGTCGCATCCGGATCGGTCATCGCGGCATGCAACTTGTTCGCAGCTTTCAGTAGTGCCTGGGCTTCAATATCTCGGGGGGATGAGGTGGCAGTCGCGACACGCGCGTAGGCTTGAGCGGCAGCACTAGACATTCGTCACCTCAGCAACCCCTTCTTCCGTCCGGCAAGCATCCGGATTCCGTCTTGCTAACGCCTAAAGGCGGCCAATTAAGATTAGCTTACTCGCTGCCCGAATTCGCGTCATCGCTGGACTGCGCCGCGCTTCTGGCCGGTCTGCTTCGGCCGAACTGCCCCAGCCATCGCCAAATCGGAACATCTCGTTAACCACGTTTCGTAAGCAGTGGTTAATCATATTTTAAAAGCTTTTGTTCACACTTGGGATGGCTGAAACCACAAAGCGCATTGACCCGGACCAGGACGCCGGCGGTGCACACCAAGGGAAGTCATTCATGTCCGACGTCGTCCTTACCGCCGCAGTCCGCCAGAACCTGCTCTCGCTGCAGGGCACCGCCGACCTGCTCGCGACCACGCAGGGCCGTCTCGCCACCGGCAAGAAGGTCAACAGCGCGCTCGACAATCCCACCAACTTCTTCACGGCCGCTGGCCTCGATGCCCGCGCCAGCGACATCAGCAATCTCCTCGACAGCATCGGGAATGGTGTCCAGGTGCTGCAGGCGGCTGACACCGGCATCACCTCGCTGCAGAAGCTGGTCGATACCGCCAAGTCGATCGCCAACCAGGCACTGCAGCAGCCAACGGGCTACAGCACGAAATCAAACATCCAGTTCACCGGTACGGGGGTTCCCACCGGCACGGGCGTAGCCACTGCCGCGGACCTCACCACCAGCAAGCTCAACGGCGGTGTTTACACCTTTACGAATGCCGCCGGCACTGCTGTCACGATCACCATCGGCACTTCGCCAACGAGCTTCAATCCGGTGACCAAGACCGCGCAGGTCCAGTCCCTGGCCCAGCTCAACCAGGCGCTCGCGGATGCAGGCGTCAACCTCTCGGGCTCAATCACCGGTTCTGACAGTCTGACTTTCACATCGACCAATGACGGCGCGGGACAAGTGATCACCGGGACCGCTGCACCCACGGCTCCCTCGGCGCTGGACGCGATCAACATCAGTGCCAATGCGGCCGGTGGCGGCGCAGGTGGCGCGGTCGTCGCGGCGGTGCCCGACCCTGTGTCGCAGCAGGCTCGCGCAACTCTCGTCAGCCAGTACAACCAGATCCTTCAGCAGATGACCACGACGGCGCAGGATGCCTCCTTCAACGGCATCAATCTGCTCGATGGCAACTCGCTGAAGATGATCTTCGACGAGACCGGCAAGTCGACGCTCACGATCGCAGGCGTCACCTTCGATCCGAACGGTCTCGGCCTGACCCAGTTGGCCCCCGGCACCGACTTCACCGACAACGTCCTGACCGGCAAGGTGCTGACGGCGCTCAACAACGCCAGCGCCACGCTGCGCTCGCAGGCCTCGGCCTTCGGCGCCAACCTGTCGATCGTGCAGATCCGCCAGGACTTCTCGAAGAAGATCATCAACGTGTTGCAGACCGGCTCGTCCAATCTGACGCTCGCGGACTCCAACGAGGAAGCGGCCAACAGCCAGGCACTCTCGACCCGGCAGTCGATCGCGGTATCGGCGCTCGCGCTCGCCAACCAGTCACAGCAGAGCGTGCTGCAGCTGCTGCGCTGACGGCTCGTCTCCGCTACGCTCGCGATAAGTGGCAGGGCTGTGCCCTGCCGTTTTTTTTTGTCGCAAGACTCATCGACGCTGGCGTTGGATCAACTGCGACTACAGCGCCCGAGCATCTCAAACAACCGATGCGGTCAAAAAAAAAGCGGCAGGACCGAAGTCCCGCCGCCTGCTCTTCAGCTATCCGTTGAACTCAGCGCAGCAGCTGCAGCACGCTCTGCTGCGCCTGGTTGGCAAGCCCCAGCGCCGATGTTGCGATCGACTGGCGGGTCGACAGCGCCTGGCTGTTGGCCGCTTCCTCGTTGGAATCGGCCAAGGTCAGATTTGACGAGCCGGTCTGCAGCACGTTGATGATGTTCTTGTTGAAGTCCTGGCGGATCTGCACGATCGACAGGTTGGCGCCGAAGGCCGAGGCCTGCGAGCGCAGCGTGATGCTGGCGGTGTTGAGCGCCGTCAAGACATTGTTGGTCATGAAGTTGTCGGTGAGGTCAGTGCCGGCCGTAAGCTTGCTCAGACCGAGACCATTGGGATCGAAGGTCACACCTGCAATCGTCACCGTGGACTTGCCGGTTTCGTCGAACACCATCTTCAAGCTGTCACCGTTGAGCAGGTTGATGCCGTTGAAGGAGGCATCCTGCGCTGTGGTCTTGATCTGCTCGATGATCTGGTTGTACTGCGCAACCAGACCGGCGCGGGCATTTTGCGACACCGAGTCCTTGACCGCGGCCGTGACCGAGCCGAGGGTGCCGCTGGCGGCCGCCGTCGAGATGTCGACCGCGTCAGCCGCGGTGGGGGTGGTGGCGGTGGCGCCGGCAGTGATGGTCTGGCCCGACGCATCGTTGGACGAGGTGAAGGTCAGCTTGGTGGGCGCCGCGGCGTCGAACGAGGCCTGCAGGTTGACGCCCGCGTCAGACAGCGCCTGGTTGAGCTGATCGAGCGAGTTCACCGTGGCCGTCTTGGCGGTGCTGTCGAAGGCCGTGTAGGAGGCCCCGATGGTAATCGTAGCCGCCGTACCCGCCTTGGTGGTGAAGGTGATCACCGAACCTGTGAGTGCACCCTGGTTCAGGTTCGCGGCGGTGGCGGTGCCGGCTGCCGCGTTGGCGCCGGTGAAGGCGACGCTGGCCTTCGACGTGTAGCCCGATGGCTGCTGCAGCGCCTGGTTGGCGATCGACTTCGCGGTATCGACCAGCTTGGAGAGCGAGGTGATGCCGGTGTCGGCGGCCTGCAGCACCTGCACGCCGTTGCCGATGCTGTCGAGCAGGTTGCTGATGTCGCCGGCGCGGTTATCGAGGCCAGCGGCGGTGAAGAAGTTGGTGGGGTTGTCGAGCGCGCTGTTGACCTTCTTGCCGGTGGCGAGACGGCTCTGCGTGGTCGCGAGCAAGTCGGCAGTGCCCTGCAGCGAGAGCAGGTTCTGGCGGACTGAGGCAGTGAGGGTGATGTTGGACAGAGACATGAAACAACCTTTCTGGCGTTACACAACATCGGCCTTCTTGGCCGGTACCGGACCCTACGAAGCCATTGATCAACGAAAACTGAATCGATCCGATAGGATGCCGCAATCACTGCGGGCTTCGGAGCTCATGCTTTAAGAAGGATGAAGATCGTTCGGAATACTCCCATCGCACGCCAATGATCGTGGTTAACAGGCAACGAACATGTTGCAGGAGCAATCCCTGACGTGCCAAATCGCGGCCGGCAGCCGTTCACGAACGGCGCGCGATAGTCGCTCGTTACCGAAGCGTTGATGGAGAACAGGCGTGGCCCTAAAGGTCGAGCTCAGAGCACACGAACGCATCATTATCGGCAACTGCGTGATCACCAACACCGATCAGCGCGCCCGCTTTCTCATCGATGGCGACAACGTGCCGATCCTGCGCGAGCGCGACATCCTGACGCCGGAAACCGCCGACACGCCGGCCAAGCTCGTCTATCTGGCGGTGCAGCTGATGTACATCTCGCCCGATCCGCAGAGCCAGCACGGCACCTATTTCAACCTAGTGCGCGACATCGTGACGGCCGTGCCGAGCGCCTGGCCGATCATCGAGGGCATCAACAACAACATCATGAGCGGCGATCTCTACCGGGCGCTGAAGGAAGCCCGCAAGCTGATCGCCTATGAAGACAAGCTGCGGGAGCAGTTCGAGGCCACCCATCCCAAGATCGATGCCAAGATCGATGCCAAGGATGACGTCAGCTCGGCCGCCTGAGCGCTTCACCCATCTGAAACAAAAACGCCCCGGACCAGGTCCGGGGCGTTTTTGTTTCAGGGCCCTCTCCGGTCACTGCGCCGCGAGCGGCGGCGCCGCGACCTCGATCAATCCGTCGCCACTTCGCCGCGCGCCGAACTCCAGCACGGCAGCCACAAGCGCATCGATGTCGGTCTCGTCGGTGCGATGATTGACGATGGCCGCGCGGATCGCGAACTTGCCGTCCAGCGTCGTGCTCGACGGCGCCGCGATGCCGGACTCCTGGACATCGGCAACGATCTCGCGGTTGGTCTCATCGTCGGCGCGGTAGCGGAAGCAGACAATGTTGAGATTGACCGGCGCCAGCAGCTCCAGCCGCGGCTCGGCGAGAACGCGCACTTCCAGATATTTTGCCAACGCACAGCTTCGCGCGATCACCGCACCCAGACGGTCGGTACCGAACGTCTTCAGCGTGAACCAGGTCTTCAGCGCGCGGAAGCCGCGCGATAGGTCGGGACCGAGATCGCAGGGCCAGACCGCGCCCGCCGCAAGCCCCCTCGCCTCGCGACGCAGATAGGCCGCCGGCTGCGCAAAGGCCTGCCGATGCTGCTCGCCGTCCCGCACCAGCAGAAGGCCGGCATCGTATGGCACCTGTCCCCACTTGTGGAAGTCGAGCGCGATCGAATCCGCAAGCTCGATGCCGCCGAGCAGCGGCGCGAGCTCGGCTGAGAGAATCGCAAGCGCACCGAAGGCACCATCGACGTGAAACCAGATTCCCTCCTCGCGGCACAGCGCTGCGATCGCCTTGAGATCGTCGATCGCGCCGATGTCGACCGTGCCGGCGGAGGCGACGACGAGGAACGGCTTGAAGCCGACCTCGCGATCGATCGCGATCCGCGCGCGCAGCGCGGCGACGTCGATACGATGATCGACATCGACGTCGATCTTGCGCAGCGCATCGGTGCCGAGCCCGGCAATGTCCATGGCCCTCGACACGCAGCCATGCGCGGCACACGATGTGTAGGCCGTGAGCAGCGCGCCGTCATTGCCGATACCGTGCTGTCGTGCCACCGTACCGAGCGCGCTCGTCCGCGCCACCAGCACCGCCATCAGATTGGCCATCGACGTGCCTGTGACGAAGATGCCGCTCGCGCTCTCCGGAAAGGCGAAGAGGCGGCGCATCCACTCGACGATCTGGCGCTCGACCTCGATCGGCATGTGGTCGCGTCCGCCAAGATTGGCGTTCAGGCCCGCCGCGAGCATCTCCGCGATCATGCCGACCGCGGTGCCGCCGCCATGCACCCAGCCCATGAAACCGGGATGGACGTTGCCGGTCGCATAGGGCGCAACATGCCCGGCGAACTCGCGATAGACCTCGGCGAGATCGCTCGCCTCGCGCGGCACATCGGCCTTCAATGCCGCGCGGATATCGTCGGGGATCGGCTGCCACACCGGCCGCGCGCGAACATTGGCGATGCTATCGATCGTCTCGTCCAGCATGCGATGGGCGAGCGCGCGAAACGCGCTCCAGTCCTGCGGATCGAGCGAGGTGCGCGTGACGGAGCTTTGCGTGTTGCGGATCATCTCGTTCATGCTGCACTCTTCTTGCTCGCTTCTGCATGGCGCGACAGCATGGCCGTGAACGCGGCAAAGATCTTCCGCATCTGCGGCGGCTTGTACGGAAACACATCCGGCGGATCCATGTTGTGCACCACCGCCGTATTGTCGGCCTCGAAGATCAGAAGCTCGCCGTTCTGGTTCTCAGCACAGTCCACGGTGAAATATTCGAGCCCGAGGCGGCGCGACATCTCGGACAGGGCGGCACGATGACGCGCGGCGAACGCGTCGTCGAAGTCGAGCATGAAGGCTGCTTCCTCCGCTCGTTTCTCGACGCTGAACGCCATGTAGGCGTTGAGATACCAGATATCCCAGCGATCAGCGATCGCCATATGGCAGGCATAGGGCTTTCCGTCGACGACTGCGAGGCGATATTTGCGAAACAGCCCGTCGGGACTGCTGTAGTCGACGAAGCGGGCCACGAAAAATTCCTGCTCCTGACGATCGGTCAGATAGTTGGCAAGTGCGGAGTGGTCGTCGAGCTTCGCAAGTCCCACGCCAGCATGCGTGCCACGCGGCCGCGCGATCATCGGAAAGCGCAGTTCTCTTGTGACGTCTTCACAGGCGATCTGCCCCTGAGACAGCGCGAGCATTTGCGCACGCGCTACGCAAACGGTTGCGGGAATCTCAAGACCGTCGATTCCAGCAAGCAGGCGGTGAAGCTTATCGCGGTCGAGGCTGGCAATCCGATTCGGGCGATTGAGCAACGGCCGCGGCCAGCGCGGCGCGGCACCCTCGATCACGGCAAGCGCGTCGCGACATTCCTCGGAATCGGAAGCTACGACGATAGCGATGTCGTGATCCGGCAAGGACTCGGGCAGACCGACCCCTTTCACGACATAAAGCGTCATCAGTTCGATATCGGAACCTTCGAGTAAAAACTCGATCGGGGTGTTGCCGCCCATGTCGATGGCGGCCGCCAGCGCCAGCACGCGCAAGGATGGCCTTGCGGTCGCGCACGGCGAGCGGAACAGTTGGTGGAAGGCCAGCACCTCTGCTTGAATCGCAAGGCCAGCGTCTTTCTCACCGAGAAGCTGGGCAATCAGCGACAGATCGAGCCCCTCGCCTGCCTGCGCCTTCCCGTCCGCGACACGTGCCATGAGCGAGTCGCACAATGGACGCAGGTCCACGCCATTGAAGGCTTGCTGCGTGAGCTGGGCAAAACCGATGCGATCGGCATATTTCGGCTCGCTCTTGGCGATCGGCAAGTTCGCTTGATGCTGCATATCAGACTCCGGATACGGATAAATGCGACTGCGCCGTCTCGTCGGCACGGTTCAGCAGCAGCTCGATCTTCACCAGAACATCGGCGATGCGATTGAGAATGTGCTGCAGATTGCGTTGGGCCTGTGCCGTGTCCGGCGACCACGCCTCCGTCACGAGCCGCGCACCGACGCAAAGGCGCAGCGCAGCCTGCGGTGCGACGTCGGGCCGCTCCAAGCGAACCGGCTGGCCGATCAGGCAGCGCTGCTCGGCGACCTGCCGGTCGGCCGCGCTACCGCTGATCTCCTCGTTCATGTCACGCACCAGTGCCCGGTGAACGGCGCTGGTCTCGGCAATCGAGACCGGTCTGCCGTCACGCTGCAGCGTGAATGGAAAGATCGTGGCTTGCGCGAACTCTTCGTCGTCCGCGCCACCGCTCTCAGCTGGGCTCGGGACGGCTCGAAGCGACGGTGACAACGCGATCATGCTGTCGATGCCGGCGGCAAGTTCGGCCAGCGCCTTGGCGCGGAAAGCCCCGGGGACGGCATAGTAGCTGCCGATCTCCGCGAGCGCCGCCTCCCAGCGCAGCCATTGACCGAAATTCGGCCGGCGCTCGAAGCGAGAGCGTAGCGCCGTCCAGGCCATCGGCCAGTCGCAGCGACCGGCATAGTCGAAGAAGCCCGGCGCGATCTCGCCAAGTCGATCGACCGCGCGAGAAAATCCCTTGGGAACCAGCAGCGCGCCGCTGAAGGCGGGTCCGCCGAAAAACTTCGAGCCGGTCATCAGCACCATGTAGCCGCGATCGAGGTAGGCGCGCAGACGCCGGCGCCCGAGCCGCATCTGGCAGGCATCGACCATAACCTGCACTTGGCCATGCCAGCGCCTGGCAATCTCGTCGAGGCAGGCCTCGCTTGGGGCACGCCAGCCGAGTTTTGACGAATCCATGATCTGCAGCAGAACGCGGCGGCCTTGCGCGAGGCTGTTCTCGACTGCGCGCAGTACCGTGGCATCCGCATCCGCGCGCATCGCGATGTCGGCCCCGGCCTCGAGCAGCGGCAGCGCGATACTGTCGCCGGCGAGCCCCGCGACCGCGCCATCCTTGCGGACCGCAAAGCCGCTTGCCGTCATGGAACTGAAATGGTGCCCGCGTGCGGTATGGATCGTCCCGCTACCGGTCTGGTCTGCGCCGACCACGATGGTCACCGGCGATGCGCCAAGCACTGCGCGCGCCAGGAACAGGGCGTGGAGCTGCGAGTCCGTGCCGGACGGCGAGAACACGACGTCGACGCGCGGCGCGAGCTGGAGATGGCCGCGCAACTCGTCGCGCATGTCCTCGCAGCGCGCGTCGAAGGCGACTTCGACCTCGTCGAACAGGCACTTGTGCATCAGCTCTTCGCGCGCCAGCGCGGCACGGTCATAGGCTACTTGCGAGATCGTTGACGCCGTCGAGGAAGCAAAATTCCAGAGCTCCGGCTCAGGCGATGCCGCGCAGCCATAGGCGTTGACGCGATCCTTCGGATCGAGCGTCAGCCGCGGATCTCCGCCGGAGACGAGCAGTGTATCCAGCGGAGTGAAGAGATCGAGCAGACGGGTGCGCGAGCCACCGTCGGACGCTCGCTCGGTGATTGGCAGATGGGATGCGCCGGCGCTCATCCCGGAAGGCTCACGCCGCATCGGCCGCGGGCGCCGGCGCGAATTGCGAGGCGATGTCGCCGTGGAATACCGACGGCCCGACGTGATCGAGCGAACTCTGGATGTCGGCCCAGATTTCGCCGCCGATGTCAGTCCAGCGCTTGCAGAAGGCGAAGTCCTCGGAGAGATACGTACCGGTCGCCGGATCGATCATGCATTCGAACAATGCGAACCGGCTCTGGCTTGCGGCCAGCGTGTCGTGCTCGAGATTGGACATGCCGTGCACGGCGCGCTGGAGCGCGAAGATCGAGCTCGCGTAAATGCTCGACACCTGCCCGCCGAAGCACGGCGTGGCCACCACCAGCTGCATCTTGTCCGACATAGACGGCTCCGCCCCGCTCAATCCTCACCAAGAGGTAAAGAGGCATGGTTAACGGCGCCTTAACGTTTCCTTACAGGAACTTGACGAGCGAGAGCTCCGCGAGTTTCGCGGTGGTCTGGTAGGATGCCTGGAGCGCGTTCTGCAGCGACAGGATCTCGCTCGCCACCTGGTCCGGCGAGGTCGACTCCGCCTGGTCGATGATGTTCTGGAGCTGCACCTTGGCCTGGGTCTGGCGCGTGGTCGCGTCCTTCATCGTGCTCTGGGCCATGGCGATGTCGGTCTGGATATCCTCGATGCGCTGCTGCCCGGGCTGCTTGGTCAGCGCCTGGGCCGTACGCTGGCTCAACGCCGCAATCTGCCCACCCGAGTACTGCCCGGTCGGCGAGGTCGAGAACGTGCCGAACACGGCGATCGACTGCAGCTGGCGCCGGATCGCATCCTCATCGGCCTGGGCGCCGTATTGAACCGTGATGGAATCGTCGACCCGCGCCACCGCGGTGGAGCGCGCCGAGCCCGGTCCGTCATTGCCGGTGTACCATTTCACGGTGTTGGCCGAGCCGTTGACTAGCGTTGTCGCCGAGCTCGCGGGCGAAGTGCCGACGCGCAATGGTGGCTGCGTAGCTGTCACCGGGGTCGAGCTGAAACCGAGCGAACCGAGCGCGGCCACCGCGCCCGGAGTCGAGCCCGATATGCTCAGGCTCGCCGCATCGTCGGTGTTGATCGTGATTGCGCCGCCGTGGATCGCCGACGGCTTCGAGGTCCCCGTGATCGAGTCGATCTTGCTGAGCAGGGTCTGGATACTGTCGGTGACATTGAGCTGATTACCGGTCGCGCCCGAATTGACGAAGGTCAGCGTGGTGCCGTTGACGGTAATGCTGTCGCCGAAGGAGAAGCCTGGCGAGATCGAGTCCGAGGGAGCCGTGCCGGACAGTGCGGTCGCCCCGCTGATCGGTGTTGCCGCCTGGCTGGTCTTGGCACTGCCAATCGCCGAGCTCGCGGTGTTGAAGAAATTGTCGCCAGCCGTGATCGCAGATGCCGCCACCAGCGAGGTATTGGCGAGCTTCGTGATCGCTGTGTTGAGGGCCGTATTGAGATTCGCGGCAGTGTTGGCCGGACTGGTCGAGTCGATCGCAAAACTGCCGGCGGGCGTCGGCGTGGCCGTCGACGCGGTCAGGTCGATCTGCTCGGTCGATCCATCGGGCAGCGTGAACTTGACGCTCAGCTTGTCGCCGTTGCTCGGGTTGGTGCCGTTGAGATCAACCGAGAACGACACCGGAGAGCCGCTCGGGCCGGTGACGGTTGCCCCCGTCAACGTCGAAGAAACTGCCGCGATCTTGAGCCCGAACGGCGAGCCGGCGACGTCCTCCGACACCTTTACCGAGCTCGGCGTCGGCTGCGTCTGCACCAGCCGCCCCATGCCGTTGGTGCCAAGGTCGGCGGCCTGGCGCTCGGCCATGACGGTCTTCAGGCCCGCCTGCGTCGTGGTGCCGTTGATGATGTCGTCGGCATTGGCGACCGACTGGGTGTTGAAGGCCGTTCCGGAGAACAGGTAGCGATTGCCCGCCTGCGTGTTCAACACACCGACCATCGAGCCGAACTGGGCCGCGGCCGTGCTCTGCGCAATCGTCTGTCCGTTGACGTTGAGGTCCTGCCCGGTGTTCGCGGCTCCTGTCTGCACAGTGCTGCGAATGGTCGTCAGCGCCTGCAACGCCGTATTGGCGAGGTTGATGCTGACATTCACGTTGGTGATCGTGTCGGTATAGGCGGCGATGTTCGACAAGTGCGCCCGCGAGGCGATTGCAAAGCCCTCGTTGGTGCCCATCCCGGAATAGTTCTGCGACAGCTTGCCGGTCGAGAGTTGCGTCGACAGGTCGGTGAGCTGCTGGTTGATGTTGCGGATCTGGGAGCCGAGAACCGACGAGGAGTAGTTGATGCTGCTGATCGACATCTTTCAGAGCCCTGTACTGGTTACGCTTGAGCCTGGAGCAACGTGTTCATCATGCTCTGCACCACCGACATCACGTGCGCGTTGGCGGCATAAGCATTCTGAAGCTGGATTAGGTTCGACATCTCCGAGTCCAGGTTGACGCTGGCAGTCGAGTTGAACTTGGCCTGGAGCGTCGAGACCACGACGCTCTGGCCCTGCTGGAGCTGGGTCGCCTGGGTCGCGGCATTGCTCTGGACGCTCAGGAACTGCTGGAGGTAATTGGAAATGCTGCCGCGGAACGGCTGGCTCGCCGAGCCGAGACCGGTCTGCGGCGAATAGGAGTACACCGCCGTAGTGAGCTGCGAGTAGAGATAGTCCGAACGCGTGGTGTCGCCCGCGGGCGTCACGGGCGAGGTGCTGTAGACCGACATCCGGGTCGGATCGGTCACCAGCTGCGTATTCACCGCGATGCGTCCGGCAAGGCCGGTCATCTGCGAGCCCGAAGCCGTGATCGCGCCGGTGTAGAGCGCCTGCCCGCCGTCGGTGAACAGTGGTAGTTGCGGATTGCCCGAGGTGAGCGAGGAGATCGTCTTTGTGATCGAGGACGAATTGACCTTGGCGAGGCCGGTGCCGTCATCGGTGATCCTCAGCGTCGTCGCCGGCGACGGAGCCGCGGAGAATGTCAGATGCGTGCCGGAAAGCGCGGTGTTCAGCGCAGAGGCGATCGCGCCCATGCCGCCGGAAAAGTTGACGCCGACCTGCATCGGGTTGGCATTGGTGGCGTTCTGCAGCGGCAGTGCCGCCGGATCGGTGACGTTGACCAGCGTGATCTGGCGCTGGGTGTTGGTCGTCGTGTCGGTATAGGTGATGTTGACGGTGTTGCCCGGCTGCGCACCGGCGAGGTCGACGTTGAAGCCGGCCGGTGGACCCGCGACCGCGCTGCCGGCCGTTGTCTTGTCCGAGAGCGCGCTCGACATCGTCGCGGCGAGCTGGTCGATCTGGTTCTGCGCCTGCACCAGCGTCTGGTCGCGCAGCTTCAGATCGGCCGCGATCTGTCCGGAAGAGACAACGTTGTTGGCGACGACGTCGAGCGACGAGCCGTTCGGCAGCTTGATGGTCAGCGCGCCGACCCCGGACTTGGCCGGGTCGGTGTTGTAGAGCGACGTCGCCGACAGGGCGCCGGCGGACGAGAAGGAGAATTGCGAGGCGAGCCCGGCGCCGACGAGCTGGATGCCGGTGGTGGTGTAGATGTTGGCCTGGTTCGAACCGTCGGTCGTGACGCGAACGTCGACATATTTCGACAGCGTATTGATCGCCTGATCGCGCTGATCCATCAGCGTTGCGGCGGTCGGATCGTTCGGCAACAGCCCCTGGAGCTTGGTGTTGATGTCGGCGATCTGCTGCATTGCCGCGTTGGCCTGCTGCGCCGAGGTGCCGAGGTCCTGGTCGACGTTGGAGCGCAGCGACTGGATGCCCTTGGTGGTGGTGTTGAGCTGCTGCGCCAGCGCCTGCGCAGCACCAACGGCGACGGTCTGGGCGGACGACGAGCCTGCGCTCGTCGACAGCGCCTGCAGCGCGGTGGTGAAATTGTTCAGCGCGGTTTCGAGCGTGCCGCTGTTGCCCGGCGTGCCATAGACATTCTGAAGCTGCTTCAGGATGTTGGCTATCTGGTCGGCATAACCGCTGCCGCCGGTCTCGGTACGCAGCTGATTCAGCACATAGCTGTCGAGCTCCCGGCTGACGCCGGTCGTCATCGCCGTCGCACCGAAGTCGCCGGTGGTGACCTCGATCTGGTTCGGCGTCTGGACGACGTAACCCGGCGTCTGCGAATTCGCGACGTTCGAGGAGACGATCGAGAGCGCGGCCTGGTTGGCACGCAGACCGCTCATCGCACTGGCGAGGGCTGAACTCAAACCCATGTTGACTAGCCGCCTTTGGTTATGTCACGCGCCGATCAGCGCAACACGTTCAGGAGGTCCTGCACCATCGAATTTGCCGTCGTGATCACCTTGGTGTTGGCCGAATAGGCCTGCTGGGTCACGATCAGCTTGGTGAACTCGTCGGCGATGTCGGTGTTCGAGCCTTCCAGCGACGAGCCGCTGATGGTGCCTGAGGCCCCCTCGATCGCCGGACCCGACAGGTCGGTGACCGCATAGGCGCCGCCGTCCATCGCCTTGAGGTAGTTGGTGCCGTTGAAGTGCGACAGCGTCACCTTGGCAAGGTCGAGGTTCTGACCGTTGGAGAAGGTGCCGATCACGAGGCCGTTGTTGCTGACAGAGACCGAACGAAGCTGACCGGCCGCGTAGCCGTTCTGCGTGATGGTGTTGATGGTCACCGCGCCACTGGTGGTGGCATATTGCGTCAGTCCGCCCGAGGAGATGTTGAAGGCCACCGAGCCGAGCTGCTGACCGCTGACGCTGACGTTGTTGATGGTGATGCCGGAGCCGCTCGGCGAGGTGAGCGAGCCGTCGCTGGCGAAGGTGAAGGCCTGGCCGGTGTTCACCCAGGCGGTCTGCGTACCGGTCGCATTCGGGTCGGTCTGGTAGAACAGGTTCCAGGTGTCGGAATGCCCCGCACCGAGCGAGGCGCTGTCGGTCTTGGCCCAGCGCAACTGCAGGTTCACCGGGGTGCCGGCAGCGTTGTAGGCGGTCACCGCACCGCCACTGATCGACTCCTTGGTGAAGGTGTCGACGTCGCTGCCGATCACCGTACCGGTTCCGACCGTGCCGGTGCCACGTGGCTGGTTTACCGGGCTGGTGAATCCGAGCGCGGAGGCGGAGAACGCAGACGCCGTGCTCTGGATGCTGAGGTCCTGCGCCGTGCCGGTGTGGAACGTGATGGCACCGTTCGCGGTGTTGATGGTCGGCGCTACACCCGTGGCGGTGCCGATCGCCGCAAGCAGGTCGCCGACGGTGCCGTCGGCGGGAACGTGCGTCGCGTCATGCAGGCCGCCCGCCGCGGTAATCGTGATCGTCGTCGCAGGGGACGTACCGACGATAATGGTATCGCCTGCCGCAAAGCCTGTTGTCAGCGAGTCGCTCGGCGCGGTGCCCGACAATTTCGTCGCTGCGGTGATCGGCCCCCCCAGACTGTTGTTGGCACCCGTCAGGCTAGTTTTGGTGGCATCCGTGCGCGGAGCCGGAGAGCCGACCGGCAGCGGATTCGACGTGAAGTCAGCCGGATCGAGACCACCATAGGCCACGAGCGTGCCGCTCGCCGCAGTGGAGCTCGCCACCGTCTTCGGCTGCGTCGGCAGATTCGCTCCGTACTGGATCGAGCTCGTCGCCTGCGCCGGGACAAAGTTGTTCTGGAACTGCAGCACCGTCGGCACGCTGCCGGTCGGATTGCCCGTCTTCGGATCCACCGTGACGCCCATCAAATAGTAGCCGGCGCCGTTGACGAGATTGCCGTTGGCATTGAGCTGGAAGTCGCCGCGGCGGGTGTAATAGTTGACGCCGTCGAACACCGGCACGTTGTCGACAACGCCGCTCGCCTTCTGCACCGAGAAGAAGCCGTCGCCGGTGATCGCCATATTGGTGGCGACAGCAGAGGACGAGATCGTGCCCTGCGAGGTGATGGTGGCCTTCGCGTTGGCCGTCACGCCGCCCGCGACCTGCTTGTTCGGCACCGAGGCGTCGGGAATGAGATCGACGAAGCTGGTCCCGATGCCCTTGTAACCGGTGGTGGATGAGTTCGCGATGTTGCCGGAAATGTTCTGAAGCGCGAAGGACTGCGCCTGCAGGCCACCCACCGAGGTGTTCATTGCATCGAAGATACCCATAACTTTGTCTCCAAATCCGATCTCGGCGGCGCCGACGCATGGCCGCAATCGGAGGAGACAGTCGCAAAGGCTATGCCAATGCGGGTACTCTCAACAAATCAATGACTTAAATAGACAGGCCCCGGTCGGATGACCGGGGCACAATTGCCGGGCCGGCAACAATTGCCGGGACGTTAGGTCTTTCCGGGGCGGTCCACAGGACCGAACCCGGAATCTCGAGATTCTCAGATGCGCAATCGCGCACCGTAGCTCGATGCTTACGCATCGCCCCGGAATGACAACTACAACTGCCTACGTGGCCGACGCAGCAGCCGGGTGGAAGACCAGCCCGAAACCGTCGATGCAGTAGCGCAATCCGGTCGGCTTCGGACCGTCGTCGAAGACGTGGCCGAGATGGCCGCCGCAGCGCCGGCAATGCACCTCGGTGCGAACCATGCCGTAGGTACGGTCCTCGGTCTTGCCGACATTGCCCTCGATCGGCTGGTAGAAGCTCGGCCAGCCGGTGCCGCTCTCGAACTTGGTATCAGACGCAAACAGCGGCAGGTCGCAGCCGGCGCAGGCGAAGATGCCCTTGCGGTGCTCGTTGAGCAGCGGGCTGGAGCCAGGCCGCTCGGTGCCCTGATTGCGCAAGATCTCATATTGCTGCGGCGTGAGCTGGGCGCGCCACTCGGCTTCAGTCTTCTGGATCTCGAACTTTTCCGCGGCCTTCTCTCCGGCCTCGGCCGGGGACCCTCTCAGCCAGCGGAAGGCCGAAAGGCCGAACAGGCCGGCGACAGTCGTCAACAGGATGCGGCGGTCAAACATCTCATTCTCCGTGCGCGGGGAGTCCACGCCCTGAGATACGGGCTCTAACGGCCGACGTTACACTTCCGGGCGGAGTTTTTCTCAACTTATTGCGAGACGCTGTGGTCATGAGAAGCCGGTTCCACCTCCTTGGCCACAGGTTTCGGCGGCGGGGTCGGCCGCGGCCGGACACCAGGCGGCGGACGTCGCGGACCGGTACCGGCGGCCCGGTTAGCCGAGGCCAGACGCGCCTCGCGTTCCCTGTCCTTGACCCGCGCCCGTTCGCGGTAGCGGGCAAGCGAGCCTGCGACGGCCGAACTCGCCCTGCCCCAGATCCCGACCAATTGGCCGGCGACGCGTCCGGTCGCACCGCCCGCCCAGACCAGCTCGAACGGCGAGAACAGCCGCCAGCGCTCGTCGCCCCACAGGATGCTGCGCGCGATCAACTGTCCGGCCATGGCCGAGGTGTTCATGCCGTGGCCGCCGAAACCGCTCGCCACCCACAGACCTTTGCGCAACTGGCCGATCTGCGGCATGCCATGCACGGTCTGACCGGTGGCACCGCCGAACATGTCGGTGACCTCGACATTGCCGAGTTGCGGAAAGATGGATCGGATCCGTCGCCTGACGGCGCCCGCAAACCGCTGCGGACGCGCAGCCCAGGTGGTCTCCGGGCTCTCCCACATCAGCCGGTCGCCGTCGACGATGCGGAAGTGGTCGACGCCGTCGGAATCCATCACCGATCCCTTGAAGGCGATGATCTCATGCACGCGCTCACCGAGCGGCGCGGTGATCCCGGCATAGCGCCAGACCGGCAGCAGCGTCTCCGACAGGCGCCTCAAGGGCGCGCCGAGATGGATGTTGCCGGCGAGTACGATGTGCGTGGCTCGCAGCCGCGCCGAGGGCGTCACAATGCGCTTGCGGACGCCGGAATGATCGATGCTGACCACCGGCGTATCTTCGAAGATGCGCGCGCCGGCGCGCCGCGCCAGCGCAGCAAGGCCGTGCACATATTTGCGGCCGTCGACCTGGAACGCCCGGGGATAATATACGCCGTGGAAGTAGTGATCGGTCTTCAGCACCTCGCGAACGCGATCGGCCTGCCAGCCCTCGACCTCGGTGTCGAAATCCTCGCTCAGCGTCTGCAACCGGCTGATCAGCCGGTCGCCGGCATCGACATTGGAGACCTCAAGCACGCCGTCGCTTGGGCCGATCCCCGGCATGTTCTCTTCCGTTGCGTTGGCGCGGACGAACTCCGCGCCCTCCTTCGACAATGCCCACAATTCGCGCGCGTCCTCGAAGCCGATGCGCTCGATCAGCTCGGTGAGCGGCAGTGCAAAGCCCGGCATCACCGTGCCGAGTTGGTTGCCGGAGGCGTTCCAGCCGATATGGCGGCCCTCGAGCACCGCGACACTGGCTCCCAGCCGGGCCGCCTCCAGCGCGATGGAGAGCCCGGCAAGCCCCGCCCCGATGACGCAGATGTCGGCGTCGAGATCGAACGACAGCCGCATGCGCTCACGACAGCCGGCTTCTTCCTGGGACGCGCTTGTGAAAGTCTCACTCATGTCGTTTTCTTAAAGGACCGATCGGGCGCTTGTCACCTTGTCCTCAACCGGCGCCTGTAGATTATTCTGGATGCGTAACGATTCGAGAATGCCATGCGCCGTTTGATGCTGCTGCGTCACGCCAAGACCGAGACCGACGCGCCGAGCGGCCGTGACCGGGATCGCCGCCTCGACGACCGCGGCCACAGGGATGCCGCGCAGATCGGCGACTGGATCGCCGCCCATCCGCCCTTCCCCGATACCGTGCTGGTGTCGCATGCGGTCCGGGCCCGGCAGACCTGGGACATCGCCTGGACCGCGATGGAGAACCGCGTCGCGGCGCCGCAGGTCGAGATCCTGCCGGAACTCTATGGCGCCCATCCCGCGCAGATCCTGGAGTCCGTTCGCACTGCAACCGTCCCGGCCAACCCGAAGCGGTTGTTGCTGGTCGGCCACAATCCCGGCATGCACGAGGTCGCGCTCATGCTGATGGGCGGCGGCGATCACGCCGGCACCAAGGCGCTCGCCCACAACCTGCCCACCGCGGGGCTTGCGATCTTCGACTTTGACGTCAAGGATTGGGAGGACGTGGCCTACCGCCGCGGCAAACTGGTGCTGTTCGTCAGCCCCAAGCTGCTTCGAACGGGATGAGACGCGCGGGCGCGGTCTCGACTGGTTGATCCAGCCTGGTCAATAGGGAGGCGTAGATGTTCAAGTCCATTCTCGTGCCCATCGATCTCGCCGATACCGATCTCGCCAAGCCGGCGATCGCAACTGCGTTGACACTGTCGCAGACCTGGAACGGATCGATACGCTTGCTCAACGTGCTGCCGATGACGCCGGTAATGCTGGCCGAATACGTGCCGGCCGATTTCGACGAGCAGCAGCGCCAGACTTCGGAAGAAGCGCTCGCCATCGTCGCACGCGAATCCGGCATCGAGCCTTCCCGCATCTCCAGCGTGGTGCGCCAGGGCGGCATCTATCACGAGATCCTGGAGGAAGCAGTCCACATGAAGGCCGACCTGATCGTGATGACCTCGCACCGGCCGGCGATGCGCACCTATTTCCTCGGCTCCAACGCCGGGCACGTCGTGCGTTATGCGAAGTGCTCGGTGCTGGTGGTCAGGCACTAAGCTCGGAGCAATAGCGTGAAGCAATGGTGGCGGAGATGGATTTACGAAGTCCCGCTCGCGATTGGCGACGCCTTGTGGGAGGTGCTGGTCGTACAATTGGCGGCGCTGCTGGACAGACTGACGGTGCGGAAGGTCATCGCCTTCATCCCCGTCGCTATCATCGTATTAGCCTACTATCACAGGATCCCAATTCCGCCGGAGCTGATGCTGGTCGGCGATTTCCTCGCCTATATCGACATCTTCTCGGTGCTGTTCCTGCTAGGCGTGTTGAGCCGCGTCACGACGATTCTGTTCGTCGTGAGGCAGGCGGCGGCGCGCATCGCCCTACTCGTCGGCAGCGTCGTCGCACATATGCAGCGCCTGGACGTCCGGCATCGGCGCGAACGCGGCACGCCAACACGGCCTCGCCGCAAGCCGGACCGTACTGAGGATGATTGGGCTTTTGGCAGCGCGTGGGACCAGGTCGCGATCGCCTGATCCCAGCGGCGGGGCGCTGCGCCGTAGCTCGTAGCCCGGATGGAGCGAAGCGCAATCCGGGGCCAATGCGTCCGCGGGCACGAATCCTGGATTACGCTTACGCTCCATCCGGGCTACAAGATTTGTGTTGCCTGACGGGCAAAACATACAAATCGCAGGTCAATCCGCTCGGCTAAATATATTCCACTTTACCGAAATTCCGAAACGGCGTATGTATCGCCTTACTCCGGCCCAAGGAAGAGGGGCGCATCGCGATCGTCACGACACGCGGGCCGGGTGGCGGTGGACGAGGGCCACATCGGCGCGAAATGCTACGCAGGGCGGGCAACCGTCAGCGAGGGCGTCGCGCAAACGACCAGTGCGGCTCGCGTACGGCAAAATCGTGTCGTCCTGGCGCCCGGAGCCTGTGCGCCAAATCTTGCGGTGATGCGACGGCCCGACCGGGTCCGCGCGTCAGCCGTCCGTGAGGTGACGGGGGCAATAGTGCATCGCTCCCCGGGGAGAGCGCGACATAAGCCGTAAAACCACTGCGCAGGGAAGGCCGGGATGTCTTGGCTTCACCTGTATGCCGCTGTGCAGATTTCGTAGCGCAACTTTCGCACAGTGGACCGCGGGTGCCAGCCGGCATCCGGCCTTCCCTGCGCCCTCTTTCACGGAGGGCAACGACGCAGCAAAGCTCGGGCGAAACAAGCCGCGAGGACGCAAGCCTATGTCAGTCATCTAACAACGGTCTCGTGCCCCGGACGCTGCGCAGCACCAAGAGCGCGTTTACGCGCCTCTTCGACGCGCTATGGTGGTGCGCTGCAGAGCCGGGGCCCATGCATCAGCGATCCGTGTGGATTCCTGGGTCCCGGCTCTGCGGGGCGTCACCGCGTGCCGCACCGCGTCCGGGACACGAGAGGGACGAGTGTCGCTACTCCGCACGCCGTCAGCTCAAAGATACCGCGTCAGTTCGGCCTTGACCTGCCCGTAGACCGCGTCCTCGATCTGGCTGCGCGTGATCCCGATGTCGCGCAGGGCGCGGTCGTCGAGCTCGCACAGCGTCTTGACAGCGGAGCGGTGCTCCAGGCGGTCGAACAGCGCATAGGCGCCGCTGGCGAGCGCGCGGAAAAATCCGCCCGATGAGGATGGGCGTAAACTCCGCCCGGCAGTTTGCGAGATCGTGTTCATTTTTCTTCTCCGGCCTGCTGTCCACGCGGCAAAGCGGATGCCGTTGGCGCAGACGCGGAAAGCGCCTGAACCCCATTTGCCGTCGGATTGCTCTCGCACACCTCGGCTCAATCGCGGACCTTGATGGAACTTAAATGCTCCAGTACATTGCTCGGTACAAGGAAAACATTGCTCTCGGTGCAATAATGTCCAAGTTCGAGTACGTGAAGCTTGCCGATGCCATTGCCGCCGATATCTCTAACGGCACGTTAAGGCCCGGCGACCGGCTGCCGCCGCAGCGCAATTTTGCCTATGATCGCGGCATTGCGGTCTCGACCGCGAGCCGGGTTTATACGGAGTTGCTCCGCCGCGGCCTCGTCGTCGGCGAGGTCGGCCGCGGCACCTTCATCTCCGGCGATATCAGGCGCGAAGTCGAGACGATGAGCGAGCCGCGCGATGCGCGCATCGACTTCGAGGTCAATTACCCCCTGGTGCCGCAGCAATGGGCCATGATCGCCAAGAGCCTTGCGGGGCTCGAGCGCGTCGACGCGCTCGAATCCGTGCTGCGCATCTCGACCAGCACCGGCACCAAGAGTGCGCGCAATGCCGCCGCCGCCTATCTCGCGCGCAAGGATTTCGCGCCGCAGGCCGAGCAGATCGTCTTCACCGCCAATGGCAAGCAATCGCTCGCGGCCGCGCTCACGGCGCTCGTGCCCACCGGCGGCCGCTGCGGTGTCGAGGCGCTGACCTATCCTTACGTCAAGAGCATCGCCGCGCGGCTCGGCGTGACGCTGGTCCCGATTCCGATGGACGAGTACGGCGCACGGCCCGACGCCATCCAGAAAGCGCATCGCGAGGCCCACCTGTCGGCGCTGTATCTCCAGCCCATCATCCAGAATCCGCTCGGCGTCACCATGAACGCGACACGGCGCGCCGACATCATGCGCGTCGCCGAAAAGCTCGACCTCACCATCATCGAGGACACCGTCTATGGCTTCCTCGCCGACGACACGCCGCTCGCGGCGCTCGGGCCGGACCGCTGCATCGTGCTCGACAGCCTCTCCAAGAAGGTCGCGCCGGGGCTTGCGCTCGGCATCCTCGTCACGCCGCCGCATCTGCGCGAGAGCGTGATGAGCGCCGTCCGCACCGGCGGCTGGATCGCCTCAGGCCATGCGGTTGCGGCCGGGCAGCGGCTGATGGCCGACGGCACCGTCGCCGAGCTGACGCGGCTGAAACGCATCGACGCCGCGCGCCGTCAGCAGACCGCGGCAAGGCTGCTGGCCGGCTATCAGCTCGCCGCCGACCCGCGCTCCTATCATCTCTGGCTGACGCTGCCGCCGCACTGGCGCTCGCAGACCTTCGTCGCGGCGGCAGCCCGGCGCGGCATCGCATTGACACCATCCTCGACCTTCGCGATCGCGCATGGCCACGCGCCGAATGCCGTGCGCCTGGCGCTCGCCCCGCCCTCGCCCGAGCAGCTCGACTCCGGTCTGCGCACGATCGTGTCGCTGCTCGGCACCAAGGAAGAGGATTTCGACTCGACAGAGTAGCCAGAGCGTTTTCGAGCGAAGTGGATACCGGTTCGCGTAAAGAAGACGCGTTAAAACAAGAATCTAGCCCCTCGCCTCTCAGGGCTCCGGCCATTCCGCGATGAAGCCCTTCGCCTTGTACGGCTCGATCTTGTCCCATTCGTGCAGCATGCGGCGGCAAAATTCGGCGTCGGTATGCCATTGCCCGCGCGGTGTCGCGAAACTGTCGACGGTGACCAGCATCTTCTCGACCTCGGGCCAGTGCCGGTGCAGCGTCATCGGGTAGCGCCGCGCGGTCCAGGTGTTGCCAAGGCAGATCACGCGGCGGATATTCCGCAGTCCCAGCGCCGCCTCGATGATCGGCAGCGAGAGGATCACGTTCTCACCGGTGTTCATCGCACGATGTTCCTCGAGGATCCGGTCCGCCGGAATGCCCGCCGCGACCATCGCCGCCTTGATGATGGTGCACTCGGATTGCTCCGAGCCCGGCGTCACGCCGCCGCTGACAATCGACCAGCGGAAATAGCCCTCACGCCACAGCCGCGCCGCGGTCTTGGCGCGCAACGCGACATCCTCTCGCGTGCCGAACATGAACAACAGATCGGCCGGCGCGAGTGGCGTGTCGATCAGATGCCTGCGGTTGATCTCGGAAATCTCATCCGCGCTCGGCAGGCGAGCGCTGCTATCCTTGGTCGACATGCCTGCACGATGCGGCAGCGGCGCACGACCGCGAAGTCACGTTTGATTGCGGCCGGTTGCAAAGCTAGGGCAGCAGCGACCCGGGCAGACGGTCGAGCGTATAGCTCCGCGGCTGGTTGCGCCGCACGAAACCGCCGACCTGCCAGGCGAACAGCGCGGCAAAGCCGACGATGAACAGCGCGCCCGCAAATTCGCCGATCGCAAGCGCGCGGATCAATAGGCCCGCCATCGCCACCGTCAGCACCGCCAGGAACGCCAGCACCGCCGCATAGGTCTTGCGGCCAAGCCCCGCAGTCAATTGGGCGCGGCTACCGGCCTGCGCCATCCGCGCATGCAGCGCGACGATGAACGCGCGAAAACCGTTGTCTTGTGGCGCCATCAGCGCCGCGGTCTGCCAACTCGTCGACAGGATCGCGATGCGGCCGCCACTGGCGTGGCTGATGTCGGCGCGAAAGCGGTGCTGCTGCATCGACACAGGGCGGAACGACAGCCGGATCGCCGAGATCTCGTCATAGCGCCACAGGCCGGAACGGCCTGCGATGTGCCAGGAAAGCCCCTCCTCTGTCAGCTCGAAGCGATGCGCCGAGCCGATCAGCGATGCCTTGTAGGCATAGCTCCTGGCCGAAGCGTCCTCAGCTCCCAAAACCTGCATCTTCAAATCAATACCATCCGCGCAATCCCGTCTGCGATCCGCTTGCGCGATCGCCCTCGCCCATCCTACAAGCGGGGCATGGCTGAGACGACCTTTTTTCCGCGCCGCCTGATTCTCGGCGCCGCCGTGATCTCCGGCGTGCTGCTCGCGGTCGCGGTGCACATGCTGGGCGCGCGCTACGGGCTCGACCTCGGCGGCCTCTGGCGCTCCGACACCCATGAGTTCATACCCGCGGGCGCGGCGATCGCCTGGTGGCTGATCGCGACCGTCGGCTTTTCCGGCGGATATTTCACGGCGACATTGATGCAGAGCGCCGTCTCCGGCCAGATCCCGCAACGGATGCGGCAATTCCTGATCGCCGTCGGCGTACTCCTGCTTGCGGGGGCGGGCCAGGTGGCCTCGGCGCCGAGCCCGATCCCGACCGTCTCGGGTGTGCTCGCCGGGCTCGCCGCGCTGTGCCTCGGCGCCGTGATGGCGTTCTGCGGCGCGCATTTCGCACTGCGCCGCGGCTAGAGCATGACCCGGAAAAGTGTGAAGCGGTTTTCCGGAAAGATCATGCTCAAACCATAATCTCCTTCACCCTGACGCGCGCAGCCTTGGGCGTTCCAGCATTATCGTGACGTCTGACGCAGGCCTCGGCTTGCTGAACAGATAGCCCTGCGCCTGCGTGCAGCCTTCGCGCCGCAGGAGCTCGAGCTGCTCATCGTTCTCGACGCCTTCCGCGGTGGTCACGATGCCGAGGCTGCGCCCCAATCCCGTCACCGCGCGGATGATCGCCACGGAATCCTCGCGCGTCCCAAGCTCCGACACGAAGGAGCGGTCGATCTTGATCTTGTCGAAGGGGAAGCTGCGCAGATAGCTCAGCGACGAATAGCCCGTGCCGAAATCGTCGAGCGAGATCCGCACGTCCATGGCGCGCAGCTCGTGCAGCGTCGTCAGCGTCGCCTCGCTGTTCTGGAGCAGCACGGATTCGGTGATCTCGAGCTCAAGGCGGCGCGCCGCGAGCCCCGAGGCGGCCAGCGCCTCGGTCACGGATGCGATCAGGTTCGGGTTCTTGAACTGCACCGGCGACAGGTTGACGGCAACACCGATATCGTCCGGCCAGGTCGCTGCGTCAGCGCAGGCGCCACGCAGCACAAGCTCGCCAAGCTGGACGATGAGTCCGGTTTCTTCGGCGAGCGGAATGAAGTTGATGGGCGAGATCAGGCCGCGGTGCGGATGGTTCCAGCGGAGCAGCGCTTCGAAGGCGACGACGCGATCGCTGGCGACGTCGCGGATCGGCTGGTAGTACACGGCGAATTCATTGCGTTGCAGCGCCGCGCGCAAATCCATTTCCAGAAGGCGCCGCGCCTGCGCGCGGGCATCCATGCCGGTCTCGAAGAAGCGGTAGGTGCCGCGGCCGTCTGCCTTGGCGCGGTACAGCGCGAGGTCGGCGTTCTTCAGCAGTTCATCGGGGTTGTCGCCGTCCTGCGGCGACAGCGAGATGCCGATCGAGACGCCAATGACGATCTGATGATCATCGATCTCGTAAGGGGCGGAGATCACTTCGACGAGACGGCCGGCAAGCACTGTTGCGGCGGCTTCCTCGGACCGGCCGATCTGAACCACGGCGAACTCGTCACCGCCGAGCCGCGCCACGGTGTCGTTCTCGCCGACACAGGACGCAAGCCGCCGGCCAACCTCTTTCAGCAGCGCGTCGCCGATCGGATGCCCCAGCGAGTCGTTGATGTCCTTGAAATGATCGAGATCGAGACAGAGCACCGCGAGCTGGTCATTTGTCTTTGCCCGGCGCAGTCCCTGTTCGAGCTGCTCGTGGAACAGCACGCGGTTCGGCAGATTGGTCAGCGCATCGTGGCGCGCCATGTGCGAGATCTTGGCTTGCGCCTCCAGCCACTCTGTAATGTCCTCGAAGGTCGCGACCCAGCCACCGCCCTGCATCGGCTGGTTGACGACCCGGATCGAGCGGCCGAGCCGATTGACGACGTCGGTCGTGGTGCGCCCCTCACGCGCATCGGCGACGAGGCGCGCGAAGAACTCAACGGGATCTCCGTTCCACTGGCCCTTGCCCTGCTCTTCTTTCAGCACGTCGAGCAGCGGGCGGCCGGTGAGCTGCATGTCCGAGCGGCGCAGCATCGCGGCGTAGCGCTCGTTGAAAAGCAGAATCTTGCCGTCGGCATCGAACATGCACAGGCCCTGCGACATGTTCTCGAGCGCGGTATCGAGCACGACCTGCTGACGTCCGAGTTCGCCCTTGGCGCGACGGTCGAGCACAGCCGCGGCGAGCGCGATAGCGAGAATGCCAGCGGCCGCGCCGGCAGTCAGGATGGACAACGACGCCGGCGGGATCGAAAGACCGCCGATCACCAGCGAAGGATCGGGCGTCAACTCCAGCGCCCCCATCGCGGTGAAATGGTGTGAGACGATGGCAACCGTCAGCAGGACCGTCCCGCCCAGCGCGTTGGACAGGCTGTCGCCTCTTCCCGCGACGAACAGGGCGAACGATCCAAAGACGATGCCGAGCAGGATCGAGACTGTCACGGTACCCGTTGCCCAGCCGACATGGGCGGGAATCTCGAACGCCATCATGCCGGTGTAATGCATGGCCGCCACACCACCGCCGACGACGGCACCGCCAAGCGCAACCAGCGGCCCCCGCGTCGTCGAAACCGAGATGCTGAGACCGATGAAGGTGACTGCGATCGCAAAGATCAGCGACAGGACCGTCACTGGGATGTTGTAGGCGCCGCCGGCGCCCGGCCCGTATGCCTGCATCGCGATGAAATGGGTCGCCCAGATGCCGCAGCCGGCAACGGCAGCATCCAGCGCGATCCACGCTACGCGAGAACCTCCACGCGCAGCACGGGCCCGATGAAACAGGCTGATCGCCGCCGCGCTTGCGAGCAGACACACCGCGCCGCCAAGTGCGACCAGGCGCCAATCGTGCTGGTCCGTGAGACAGTAAAGAACTTGATACATCGCCGGTCCCTGTTGGACAGGCACTAGTCACGTGAATCTAAAGTTCGCCACATAATGTCTGCTGAGCTTTGTGACAGAAGCGTTTGACGGAAGCCAAGATCTGGTCTGCGGACTTGGTCCATTTGAAGGGCTTC
>NZ_LGHM01000229.1 GCF_001908185.1 Bradyrhizobium sp. AS23.2 | reverse complement strand
CTCGTCCAGCAGCATCATCTCCGGGTCGAGCGCGAGCGTGGTTGCGATCTCCAGTGCGCGCTTGCGCCCATAGGGCATCTCGACCGCCGGCGTATTGGCAAACTCGCTGAGGCCGACATCGTTCAACAGCTCCAGCGCACGGTTGTTGAAGCGGTTGAGCACCGACTTGGAGCGCCAGAAATCGAAGAAGCTGCCGTGCTGGCGCTGCAGCGCGACACGGACGTTTTCCAACGCGGTGAGATGCGGAAATACCGCCGAAATCTGGAACGAACGGACCAGCCCCATGCGCGCCACGTCGGCCGGCGCCATCGCGGTGATGTCCTGTCCCTTGTACAGGATTTTCCCAGCGGACGGTTTCAGGAACTTCGTTAACAGATTGAAGCACGTCGTCTTGCCGGCGCCGTTCGGGCCGATCAACGCGTGAATCGTGCCGCGCGCGATGCGGAAGTTGACATCGTTGACAGCGACAAAGCCGGCAAATTCCTTCGTCAAGCCCCTGGTTTCCAGGATGATATCGGCAGACACGTGGTTCTTCCTCGGGATGCTCCGGCCAAACCGCGAGTTTGAATTCTGGAGCGATGTCAGAAACAATCTTGCTCGTGACGTGTCAGGCGTCGCTGAAGCCCGCGATGGTCTTCACTTCGAGATCGTCCGCGAGATCGAACTTGCCCCGCGCGCATGCGACCGGGGACCTCAGGCAACTTTCCCTAAACCCGTCCCGTCGAAGCACCCGACGAGACGCTGCCTGATGATTTGTTCTGCTTCGCGAACGATACGATCGACGAGCTCCCCGACCGTCGGAATATCATTGATCAGGCCCACCACCATGCCGCAACTCCACGCACCGGCTTCGACCGCACCATCGCGCATCACTTTGGGGTAGACGCCCGCCACCTCGCTCAAGATGTCTTCGATCTTCAGCGAGGATCCCTTCTCCCGTTCGATCGCACCAAGCCGCTCGACGGCCGAATTGTTCAAGACACGCTCCGTGTTGCGGAGTGCACGCATGATAATTCGCGTATCGAGCTCGGTTGCCGCCACGAGAGCCTTTTTGACGTTCACATGCACTGGGGCTTCTTGCGTCGCGATAAAGCGGGTGCCCATGTTGATGCCGGAGGCCCCGAGAGCCAGCGCCGCCACAAGGCTGCGACCATCGGCCATTCCGCCAGAGGCGATAAACGGCACGGTCAACTCCTCCGCCGCGCGGGGAAGCAAGATCATGTTGGGGACGTCATCTTCTCCAGGGTGACCACCGCACTCGAATCCATCGACGCTAATGACGTCGCACCCGATACGCTCCGCTTTCAACGCATGCTTGATCGAGGTGCACTTGTGAATGACCTTGATGCCCGCCGCTTTGAGCACCGGCATGTACTGCTCAGGACTGCGCCCCGCAGTTTCCACGACCTTGATCCCCCCCTCGACGATCGCCGATATATATTCGGGGTAAGGCGGCGCCGAGAATGTCGGAAGAAACGTGAGATTCACGCCGAATGGCTTGTCGGTCATGTCGCGACAGCGCGCGATCTCCTTGGCGAGAAGCTCCGGAGTCCTCTGGGTCAAGCCGGTGATGATCCCCAAGCCTCCGGCGTTGGAGACAGCGGAGGCCAGTTCCGCCAAACCGACATGGTGCATGCCTCCTTGGACGATCGGGTACTTGATTCCAAAGAGCTCAGTAACGGCTGTTTTCATCTGTCTTGCCCTATAATCTCTGAATTCTTGTGGGCGCATGGAAGAGCGCCCGGGCCCGGGCCCGAGCCGGGCCGATGTCCGCCGACGCCATCCCCGCGATGACGCCCTGCCACTTGATGTCCCGTCCCCGAATGCCCGGTCCTTTGAAACGAATCGTGCACTCATGGTGGCGCGGAGGAGCCGATTTCACGCGCTCGAGCTCTTTCGCGCTGTCCCGCGCATTTCCACGTATTCGTTGCGGAGTTCGCGCTTCAGGACCTTGCCCGCGCCAGACACCGGAAAAGGCTGCGTTCGGAAGGTCACTGAGCGCGGACATTTGTAACCGGCGATCAGACGCCTGCAATGGTCGATGATGTCGGCCTCGGATGCGCCATGCCCCTCTCGAAGCTGGACAATGGCATGGACCACTTCGCCCCATTTATCGTCAGGCACACCGATGACGACCCCCCGTCGCCACGGACGGATGGCTCGCCAAAGCATTCTCGACTTCAGCCGAATAGACATTCTCGCCACCCGACACGATCAGATCTTTCAGGCGATCGACAAGGAAGACGAAGCCGTCTTCATCCATATATCCGGCATCGCCGGTGCGAATCCATCCATCAACGATCGTTGCTGCGGTTTCTTCCGGCTTGCGCCAATAGCCGAGCATCATGTGCGGGCCACGCACCCTGACCTCCCCGACCTCGCCGCGGGACAGCTCGTTTCCGGTCGGATCCGCGATGATGATCTCCACGCAGCGTCCCGCTTGTCCAGCAGAGCGAACCCTGCTCGCCTCGACCCCGGCAGGCGTATGATATTCTGGCCAGAGCGTCGATATATGCGGCGATAGTTCGGTTTGCCCGTAGCCCTGCTGCATCTCGACGCCGGGCAGCTTTTGCACCGCCTCCCGGATCTGCGCCTCGGACATTGGCGCAGCGCCGTAGTAGAGATTTTTCAGGGAAGAAAGGTCGTACTGCGCAATATCGGGCTGGTCGAGCAGCATCCGGATCATGGTCGGCACCATGACAACGTGTGTGACATGGTGCTGGGAAATGGCGCCCAGGAAGGCTTTCGGCTCGAAGGCCGAGTGAAAGACATCCATGCCTCCGTGGATTCCGGTAGCGAATACGTTCTGCACGCCTCCGATGTGAAACAACGGCAGAACATGCAGTGAAACCGCTTTGGGTCCCACCAGACCTCGATCGGCAGTCAAAGCCATAGCACTCGACCATAGGCTGAGCTGACTGAGCATGACGCCTTTGGAACGCCCCGTCGTTCCGCCGGTATAGCAGATCATCGCAAGATCGCTGCCGGCAACAAGCGCCGGCTTCTCGGCCTTGTTTTGAACGATCAGATCCTCGTAGGCGAGGCAAGTCGATTCTGCGCTCTTGTCCGCGGCCGCGTCCATCAGAACGATATGCTCGAGTGACGGACATCGCGCCTTCAGAGGATCTGCGAATTTCAGAAACTCCGTGTCGACATAGAGAGCACGCGGCTCGGAGTCACCGACTCCGTAGACAAGCTCCTCGAGGCTCCACCGCGTATTGAGGGGAACGATGACGACGCCGCTCCAGAACGCCGCGTAGTAGACCTCTTTGTAGCGGGCTGAATTCAGCGCCAGAACGGCAACCCGGTCTCCTGCACGCAGGCCCAGATGCTTGAAGGCCCCGGCCATGCGGCCAACGCGATCAAGCAATTCGCTCCACGTCCAACGTTCAGAGCCATCAACGCTGGCAAGATGGCCGGCTCTCGTCTGAGCCGACCTGCGAAGTGACTGCGTAAGGTACATCAGAACCTCTTTTCGGGGAGGAGATAGCGCTCGGCGGACGGGTTCAGCGCGATCAGATCGGGCGTGAACCGCCGGCATTGCCGATCGAACCGCAACCTTCCAAGTGCCGGCTTTCGCAGCGAGGCTAACGAGACAAGCACGTCATTGCTCGCTGGAGAACCTGAACAAGCACTTGGAGAGATCACGGCACGCAAGGGCACGGCCTAATTCTTGACGAGCGGGCATCCCCCTTGGTTCAGGGGCCGGTAGGCCTGGTCACCCGGAACCTTCTCGATCAGATTGTAGAGGTCCCACCCGCTTCGCGAATCGGCAGGCTTCTTCGCTTCGAGCAGGTAAACATAGCTTGGGATCATTCGGCCATCCTGGCGGATGGTGCCATTCAGCGCAAAGAAGTCGTTCACGGGCATCTCGCGCATCTTGGCGTTGACGCTCTTCGCATTATCGGTGCCGGCAGCCTTGATCGCCCGCAGATAGTGAAGAGTGGCAGAGTAGGCTGCGGCGTGATTCTGCGAAGGATAGCGCTTGAATTTTGCTTCGAAGCGCTTTGCGAACGCGCGGGTCGCATCATCGCGATCCCAGAAATAGCTGTCCGAGAGCATAAGTCCTTGTGCGGCCTCCAGCCCCAGGGCGTGGATGTCGGACGTGTTGGTAATCAAGCCGATCAGCTTCTGTCCGCCGGCACGAATACCGAATTCTCCAGCCTGCTTCAGCGAGTTGAGAGTATCGCCGCCGGCGTTCGCCATCGCGATGATATCTGCCCGCGATGACTGGGCGGTCAGGAGGAACGAGCTGAAATCCATGGTATTGATTGGAGCGCGCACGCTGCCCAGCGTCTTGCCGCCGGTGCTCCGAATTTCATTCTCGGCGTCGCGCTGCAGATTCTCACCAAAGGCATAGTCGGCTGTGACGAAGAACCAGCTCTTCGCACCGACAATGGCTCCTGCCTTTACGCCAAGCTTGGCGGCTGCATAAGTATCGATGATCCAATGAGTGGACAACTCGCTGCATGCCTTGCCGGAAAGGTCCGAACTGACGCCGCCGGTGTTCAGAATGGTGATGCCTCGGAGCTTGGCGAGTTCCAGGGCGGCCATGGTGGTCGCGGTGCCTGCAGGAGTCAGCAGCGCATCGACGTTGTTCTCGTCGATCCAGCGGCGCGCGATTGCGGATGCAATGTCGGCTTTCAATTGCGTATCGGCATTCATCAGCAGGATCGGCTTGCCGTCCATGTTGCCGCCGAAATCGTCGATCGCCCATTGCGCGGCGTCGACGATGCCCTGGCCGACCGAATCCGAATACGGTCCGGACATGTCGTTGAGAATGCCGATGCGGACTTCGTTGTTCGTGAGGCCTTCCTGAGCACTCGCACCCGAAACAACAAACATTGCGGCCAAAATTCCACACAGCCGCGCTCCGATTTGAAGGCCCTTTTGAACCATCGACGTCCCCCTCTTTAGCGTTTGCACGCCACGCATATCATTACATTCGAACAAATAGCAACAGATGAAGCGAGCAACATCATGACGTATGTTGGACGAACGCGCGGTGGACTCTGTCGGCGGATGACCCGCGAACCGATTTCCAGATCATGTCTTTGATAATAATAAAGAACATCTCTGGCGCGACACAGCTTTCCCGCTTTGATCAGCAGTGGCCATGGTCGCGGGCACCTTGTTCGAACGTTCTTAAATATTCGACTCTTTAACTGCTTCGTCCACTGAGCCACGATGGCGGCCGCGTCGCGGACGCCATCCAGCCGTCATGCCACGCTCCGCGCCTGACCGGACCAGTAAGGTGCACGCATCGCCTTGCGGTCGATCTTGCCAAGCGCGGTGAGGGCCAGTTCCTTGACGAAGTCGATCGACTTCGGAGCCCACGCGGCCCCCCGCTTGGCCTTGACGAAGGCCTTAAGCTCCTCTGCATTGATGCTGGTGTCCTGCTTGAGGACGACGAACGCCTTGACCGCTTCTCCCCACTTTTGATCCGGCACTCCGATCACGGCGGCGGACGCGACCGCGGGATGGCTCATCAGTGTGTCTTCCACCTCACGCGGATAGATGTTGAAGCCGCCGGAAATGATCATGTCCTTGGTGCGATCGACGATGTAAAGAAAGCCCTCCTCGTCTTTCGTCGCGACATCGCCGGTGTGCAGCCATCCGCCCCGGAAGGCTTTCTCGGTCGCCTCGGGAAGCTTCCAATAGCCCTTCATCGCGAGCGGGCCGCGCAGACATATTTCGCCGGGCTCGCCAAGCCCGACTTCACGCATCTGCGGGTCGAACAGCTTGACGTCGGTCAGCGCCGTGATGCGGCCGCACGACCCAAATCGGTGCGGCTTGCTGACATCGTGGTCGCTCTTGCGCATGGATGTGATGCAAAGTGGCGCTTCCGTCAGGCCATAGAACTGCGCGAAATTCTGGCCAAAAACGTCGATGGCCTGGCGCAGGCGGTCCGGTGACATCGGCGCGGCGCCATAAGCGATGAGCTCGATGGATGAGAGATCGTATTTCGCGCGCGTCGCCTCGTCGTCGAGCAGCGTGTAGATCGCGGTAGGGACGAGCATGAGCGCGTTGATGCGCTCGCGCTCGACCGTGCGGCAATAGTGGTCTGGCTGGAAGCCCGGAACCAGGAATGAGAACCCGCCACGCATCATGGTCGGCCACAGAAACACCGCCGCCGCGTGGCTCACTGGCGTGGACGCGAGGTAGCGGACATCGACTGGCCACTCCCAGTCCGCGTAGATGCTCAGCACCGCCGCCGTCATCGCGCGATGAGGCATCATGACTCCCTTGGAGCGCCCGGTCGTGCCGCCCGTGTACGCGAGCCAGGCGACCTCTCCGCCGCTCCCCTGATCAACCAGCGGCGCCGGTTCGGCCGCAGCAACCGCTTTCAGCAGGTCCGGGATGCCATCCACTTCACCAAACGCCATCAGGTGCTTCAGTCCCGGCACACGCTGCTTGATGACGCGGCCGCGATCCGCGAACGTCTCGCCATCGACAATCAGGATATCTGCTTCCGCATCTTCGATAACGTAGGCCTGGTCGTCCTCCGCCGACAGAGGGTGCAGCGGCGTGTACCGCATGCCCATGATGAGCGCCGCGTTCATGACCGCCCACACCTCGGCGCGGTTGGGTGAAAGCATGGACAGCGAGCTACCGGGCCCGAGACCGAGACCGCGCAGAACGGCGACAATTCGTCCCATCTGCTCACCGAGTTCACGGTAGCTCCAACGCTTCCGGTCGTCACCGATCGCGGGCCTGTCGCCAAACCGCGCGACCGCGCTGATAACGAGATTGCCTAGCGTTCCCCCGCTGACAAGATCATGCGACATGCGATGCTCCGAAGCAGAACGAGAAATGGACGCCGGCAGAACATGCCGACGCCCGCAAACACGGCTAGTCCTTCTTGCCTGCGACGAGCGGGCACTTCGATTCGGACACGGGACGAAATGCGTCCTTGCCAGGAACTGTCTGCACCAGCTTGTAGACGTCCCACGGCCCCTTCGACTCGGAAGGCTTCTTGACCTCGAACAGGTAGAGATCATGGATCATCCGGCCATCCTCGCGGATGTAACCGTTCTTCGCGAACATGTCGTTGATCGGCATCTTCAGCATCTGGGCGCGAACGGTAGCGGCATCGTCGGTACCCGTTTTTTCGATCGCCTTCAGGTACTGCAACGTCGATGAATAAACGGACGCCTGCACCGCATTCGGCATGCGCTTGGTGCGCTCGAAGAAGCGCTTTGCCCAGGCCCGCGTTTCGTCGTTCAGATCCCAGTACCAGGCCTCCGTGAGAAGAAGCCCCTGCATATCCTTCACGCCGAGCGAGTGAATGTCATCCAGGAGAACATAGAGAGCGACCAGGCGCTGGCCGGAGTCGAACATTCCGAATTCGCGCGCCGTCTTGATGGTGCTGGTGAGGTTGTTGGCAGCGTTCGCGATGGCGACCACCTTGGCCCCCGAACGCTGCGCGGTGAGCAGGAACGACGAGAAATCCGACGTAGCCAGCGGATGACGAACCGTGCCGACCAGTTTGCCGCCGTCCTGGCCCAAGAAGCTCGTTACATCGTTGACGTAATCAAGACCAAATCCGGCGTCGAGCGCGACGATGAACCAGCTATCAAGCCCTTTCTTCACGAGAGTGTTCACGAGCGGCTTGGCGAGCGAGTAGGTGTCGAAGGGATAGTGGATCGACACCGTCGAGCAGCTCTCATTGGATAGCCGCGAACCGCCTGCACTGTTGAAGATCGCCATCTTGTTTTTCTGCTTGGCGACCTCGAGCACGGCCAGCGCCGTTCCCGTTCCCGGAACATCGAGAATGGCATCGACCTTGTCGTTATCGAACCACTCCCGGGCCTTGGCGCCGGCGTTGTCCGTCTTGTTCAGATGGTCCGCAGAGAGAACTTCAATCGGCTTGCCCAACACCTTTCCGCCGAAATCCTCCACCGCCATCTTCCCGGCTTCGACCGAATACTTTCCGGCGTAGTCCGCATAGGGGCCCGACATATCCATGATGAAGCCAAGGCGTACGACATCGTCGGAAATCTGCCCGGTTGCGATCCCACTTGCGCCGACCACCGAGGCGAGAACACAGGCCGATAGTTTCAGAAGACGATTGAGCTTCACGCGCTTCCCCCCCTCTTTGCGGCTCCCGCATTTTGTCGAATTTTTACCGACGGCCGCAAAAGCCAATCTTATTTATTCGGATAATACCGGTCATGGCTGTTATGTCAACGCGTTGTCAGACCTTGGCCGACCCATTGGCGGCCATGCCACTCACCTGCGACCTCGCCGCAGCGGCGAATTGCCGTTTGAAATCGTTGATAAACCGGGCCCGGCCGTTGAAGGACGAATGCCCCTGATGTGACGGATGAAGCATCGGCCGGCATCTACGGCTCGCGAGGGGGGCGCCGCGCCTCCGCATCGAACGGCTGACTGCACGCCCCCCTTCCTGGCGGGCTGCAAGGCTCAAAAATGAGAGCTTAGACAAAAGCAAGAAGCCCGGCTGCGCCAGCCGGGCTTCTTGGTGGTGCATCATGCCGTTGCGTAGATGACCGTCGCCTGGGTGTATTCCTCCAGACCGTCCTGCCCGAGTTCGACCCCGACGCCGGACTGCTTGGCGCCGCCGAACGGAACGTCGGCGCGCACATCGATGTGGTTGTTGACCCACGCCGTCCCCACCTCGAGGCGCGCAGCCACCTCGAAGCCGCGTGCGGGATTGGCGGTCCAGACGGATCCCCCAAGGCCGAACTCCGAATCGTTGGCCCTCCTGACGGCATCATCGAGATCGTCGTAGCGGAGGATCGGCAACACCGGCCCGAACTGCTCCTCACGAACCAGCCGTGCGGAGTCGGAGATGTCTCGGACCAGCGATGCGGGAATGAAATAGCCCTTACCCTCGCCGACGTCACCACCGGCGATCACGCGACCATTAGCCTTTGCGTCCGCAAGAAGGGCCTTCACCCGCTCGAACTGCTGTCGGTTCTGCACAGGCCCGAGCGTCGTCTTGTCGTCGAGACCGTCGCCTATCACCGTCTTCTCGGCCTCCTTGACCAATTCATCGCAGATCGCATCGTACAGCGAGGACGGGACATAGAGCCGCTTGATCGCAAGGCAGATCTGCCCGGAATTGGTGAAGGCAAGCCGGAAGATCTTCGGCGCCACCACCTTTGGATCGGCATCGTCGAGGACGATCGCCGCGTCATTGCCACCGAGCTCGAGCGTAATCCGCTTGAGACTGGAGGCAGCGGACGACATCACCTTCTTCCCTGTGGCAGTCGAGCCCGTGAACGCAACCTTGGCAACGTCGGGATGGTTGGTGAGGACTTCCCCGAGATCGTTGTTGTCGACGATGACGTTGATCACGCCCGGAGGCACGATCTGCGCCGCAAGCTTTGCGAACAGAAGCGCGCTGAGCGGCGTGGTCGGCGCTGGTTTCGCAACCACCGTATTGCCGACCATAAGGGCCGGCGCCAGCTTCATGGACAGAATATGCAGCGGATAATTCCACGCCGCGATGGCGGCGACCACACCCAGCGGCTTGTGCTGCTGGATTACCCTTCCGCGAGAGGATTCCTTGAGCACGACGTCCGACACGCTCATCGAGGCGAAGAACTTGAACATGCCGGCCGCCCACGCTACCTCCTGGCGCGCAAGCGTGATCGGCTTGCCCTGCTCCATCGTCAGCAAGCGCGCAAATTCGTCCGCGTTCTGCTCGATGGCCTGGCCCAGTGCCAGGACCTTCGCCCGGCGATCGTCGGCGCTGGTGCGAGACCATGCGGGAAAGGCGTTCTTGGCCGCAGCGACAGCCTCGTTCAAAAGCGCCTCGTCGGCGCGCGCTGCCGTCGCAAACACCTGCTCCGTCGCCGGATTGACAACATCAAGCTTCAGGACGCCGTCGTTCAGGACGCCGTTGATCAGTGATTGATAGTGCATGACCACTCCTAGTCTCGGCTCCGCGACTCGATCTGCTTACGGAACGAGCACAACGCGGCCGACGACATTGCCATTGCGAAGATCGGAGATTGCTTCGTTGGCCTTGGTCAACGGACGCGGATTGATGATGATCGGCGGGGGACCACCTTCGCGATTGCGTGCCAGCTCGATCAGCTCTTCAAGCTCCGCGTGAGAGCCGATATAGCTGCCCTCGATCGAAACACCCCGGCTCGGGAACATCGCAACGGGGAGCGTCACTGCACCGCCGAACAGGCCGACGATCACCAGCTTGCCGCCACGTCCCAGCAGATTGAAGCCGAGCGTGGCGGTCTGCTCGGATCCGACGAAATCGATGACGCCCATCACGGGGCCGCCGACGAGGTCGCGCACCTTCCGCACGACCTTGGGATCGTTCGGATCCAGTGCTGCGAGCGCGCCGGCCTCCAGCGCCGCCGCACGCCGCCGCTCGTCAAGCTCGATCACGATCGCCCCTTTGGCACCGAGCATCGCCAGAATGTGAAGCGACATCAGGCCGAGGCCCCCCGCCCCGATCACCACGATCGGTTGCGTCTTTAGCAACGGTTGAAATTTCTTGATGGCCCCAAAAGCAGTGAGGCCAGAGCACGCATACGGCGCCATCTTCACCGGATCGAGCCCCCCAAGATCGATGAGATAGCGCGAATGCGGGACGACGAGGCAGTCAGTGAAACCGCCATTGCCATTGAGACCCATAAAGCGCGGCTTGCTGCACAGGTGATCGTCGCCGATCGAACACACATGACAACTGCCGCAACCGATCCAGGGATCGACCAGCACCACGTCGCCCACCTTCGCGCCTTTGGCATCCGGGCCTACGGCAAGCACCTCGCCGGCAATTTCATGCCCTGGCGTCAACGGCAGCGTCACCCCGCCCAGCGGCGCTTTCTTGCCACCGCCGAGATCAAAGAACCCTTCGCAAATGTGGACATCGCTATGGCAGACGCCCGCTCCCTTGACGCCCACCACCACTTCCGTTCCTGTTGGAGCCGGAATAAATTGCTTGGATTCGACTAACGGCGAACCAAACTCGAGCAACTGATAACAACGCATCTCCAACTTTGACACTGCTTCCTCCCTTGCCTTGCGATCGCCTTCTTATGTCGATCGGCGAACGGATATCCATGCGACTGGCGCAACGTTCCCGATCGTGCGTACGCACGACGAGCAATCTGCGACAGGAGCCTCAATCGAAAGACCAGCCGACCTTGAGATTGAATTGACCCGACGTCGATTGCCATAAGCCCAAACGGCAATTGCGTCAACTCGTTTACGCATCTATCACGTGATGATCCGAAGCCGCATGGAGCCGCCGTGTCCAAAGAGAAAGCCAAGTCGCAGTCCACCACGTCACCGGACAATTCGGTGAATGCGATCAACAATCGGCTGTTCTTCCGCCTTGTTCAGTCCAGCAACCTGTATGAGCGTGGCGTTCAGCACCACGTCAACGTCTCCAGCGTTCAGGGCGCAGTGCTCGGTGCAGTGTCGCGCAATGCCGATCTCAGCATGGCATTAGCCGATCTCGTCGAATACCTGGCGGTCAGCCGCCAGAATCTCGATGCGGTGTTGAAGCGGCTGGAACGACAAGGCTACGTCGAACGCGTCGAGAGCCCGCAGGATCGCCGCGTCCGCATCGTTCGGATGACCCCGACGGGCTATGAGTTCTGGACGGACATCTTGCAGCAGTCATTTCAGTTCTATCGCAAGATCACCAGCGGCATCTCGTCCGAAGAGAAAAAGGTCCTGACCGATCTTCTCATCCGGATCGGCCACAACCTGCGCAAGCCCGACTGAGCACCCGACGGCGAATAACTCACCAGGCATCGACCAAGGGACGCTTCTTTGCAGCCGGTGCGCCGACCGTCCCTACGGCTCGCAGGCCGCGGGAGATCCAGCTGCGCGTATCCTTCGGATCGATCACATCGTCGAATTCCAGATGCGTTGCACCATGAAGCGCCCTGCTTTGCTCGTAGGACTTGGCAACCATCGTGTCGTACCATCTCTTCCGCTCTTGCGCGTCTTCGATGTCCGCCATTTCCTTGCGGTAAGCCAGCTTCACTGCACCTTCGAGGCCCATGGCTCCGAACTCTCCTGTCGGCCACGCGACAAAGAAGAACGATGAGTGTGCACTGCCGCCAGCCATGGCGATGGCGCCGAGTCCATAGGCCTTGCGGAGCACCACCGTGAAATACGGTACCGTGATGCTTTGCGCTGCAAGGAACAAGCGCGAAGTGTGGCGCACCTGCGCGGCCTTCTCGATTTCCGGGCCAACCATCATGCCCGGCGTGTCGCACAGTGACAGGATCGGGATGTTGAAACCGTCGCAAAGCTGGATGAAGCGCGCCGCCTTGTCTGCGCCCTCCGCGGCGATTGCGCCCCCCAGATGCATGGAATTGTTGGCGATGACGCCAAGTGCCCGCCCCTCTATGCGGATAAAGGCGGTGATCATGCCAGGTCCGAAAGCCGATCGCAGTTCCAACACCGAACCGGCGTCGGCCAGCGTCGCGATCAGCGCACGGATGTCATATGAGCGCATCCGGTTTTCCGGGACGGCAGAGCGAAGCAGGCGCTGGTCGGCAACGTCATACGTGCCGATCCGCCCCTGGAAATACGACAAGTATTTCTTCGCCGCAGCGACGCCATCGGCCTCGTTCTCCACGACGATATCGACCACACCATTGGGCGCCTGGACGTCGAGCGGCCCGACCTCTTCCGGACGGTAGACGCCGAGGCCGCCACCCTCGATCATTGCCGGACCGCCCATGCCGATGTTGGCGTTCCGCGTCGCGATGATCACGTCGCAGACGCCGAGCAGCGCGGCATTGCCCGCGAAGCATCGGCCCGAAGCGATGCCGACCGTCGGCACCAGGCCGCTAAGGCTGCCCGCCAGCGAGAAGGTCGGACTGTCGAGCCCGACAGGCGCGTGCCATTGATCGCCCGGGCGCCCACCGCCGCCTTCGGCAAAGACGACCGTGGGAATCGCCCATTTCCGTGCAAGGGCCAGAAGACGATCAGTCTTGCGGTGGCTCGTATAGCCCTGCGTACCCGCAAATACGGTGTAATCATAGGCCAACACCGCACAGCGTGCCGCGTCCTCGGCGAACAAGCTTCCGTTGACGGAGCCGATACCGGTGATCAAGCCGTCGGCCGGACTGATCTTCAGCAGTTCATCGAGCGAGCGCCGGTGTCGCTGCGAAGCGAGCGCGAGGCCGCCATATTCAATGAAGCTCCCCTCGTCGCATAGGTCGGCGATATTCTCGCGCGCTGTACGTTGACCGGTCTTGCGACGCCTCGCCACCGCGTCGGGTCGTCGCGCGTCTCCTAGAACGTCGTGTCGTTCGATCACCTCGGCAAGGTCAGGCCGAATGGCGTCGAGATCGACTTCCGCAGCCGTCTCGGCGATCACCTCACCGTCGGCGCTCGCCTGAATGTAGAGCAGCGGCATGCTCTCGAAGAGTGCGTCGCCCACCTCGACGGCGACCGCCATGACCTTGCCGCTGACGCTGGCGAGGACAGGGTGCTCCATTTTCATCGCTTCGAGCACGGCGACCTGCTCGCCGGCTCGCACCTGCTGGCCCTCGGTGACGTCAATGCCAACCACCGTGCCCTGCAGCGGCGACACGATCACCTCCGCCTGTTGGATTGCAGGCAGATTCAGGATGCGCTCCGAAAGAGGACGGCCGCCTTCGCCACCGAACACCGCCAGCGGATCGAGCGAGCGCTTCGCGCTCGAAGCACCGCGATCTCGGGCGGGCACTGCTTCGACCGCTACGATGCTGCTCAGAAGCGCGGCGATATTGTCTTCCACGAAGCGTGTATGCAGCTCGTTCGCCTGCACCGCGGGATGTTGGAGCAGCGCGCCAAGCAGCGGGATGTTGGTGGCAACGCCCTCAACGCGAAACTCGCTGAGCGACCGTCGAGCCCGCAGCAGGGCGTCGGAATAGCGGTCCGAGCGATGATGCACGATCAGCTTCGCCAAAAGCGAGTCATAGCGCGGGCTCGTCTGATAGCCAGTGTAGCCGAATGTGTCGACACGAATCCCGGGCCCGGCCGGCAGATCGAAAACGTCCAGCGTACCGCCCGTCGATCGCGTGTTACCCTCGCCATCGATCGTTTCCATGTTGACACGCAGCTGGATGGCGATGCCTTCGGGTCTCGGCTGAGCTCCCTCATCGATCCCCAGTGCAGCCAGCGTGGCGCCACCTGCGATACGAAGCTGCATCTGCACGAGATCAATTCCATACACCTCCTCGGTCACGGTGTGTTCGACCTGGAGACGCGGGTTAACCTCGATAAAGGCGAACTCACCGTCGCCCTCGCGCGCGTTCCATACCAGAAACTCGAAGGTTCCAAGGCCCTGGTAGCCGACCTCGCTCGCCATGCGAACCGCGGCATCGCAAAGCCTGCGACGCAATCCGACGGACAAAGTAGGTGACGGAGCAACCTCGATCATCTTTTGGTGGCGGCGCTGGATCGTGCATTCGCGCTCGCCAAAATGCACGACACGATTGCCGTCGCCGACGACCTGAATCTCGATGTGACGACCAGCCTCGATCAGCCGCTCGACATAAACGTCGGAGTTACCGAAGGCGCCGAGCGCCTCGGACCGGCAGCGCTGATAGGCGTCCGCCAATGCGTCGATCGATCGCACGATGCGCATGCCGCGACCGCCGCCGCCGGACACCGCCTTGACGATGACGGCCGCTCCCGCGTCGAGCTTCGCGAAGAACCTGCGAGCCTCTTCCAGGGTCACCGGCCCTGCCGAGCCGGGAACGCATGGCACGCCGCAAGTGCGCGCCAACTTGCGCGCCTTGGACTTGTCCCCGAACATATCCAGGAGTTCCGCCCGCGGCCCGACAAAGACGATGCCATTCCGTCGGGCTTGATCGGCAAACTCGAAATTCTCGCTCAGAAAACCGTAGCCCGGATGAACTGCATCACAGCCGGCCTCCTTCCCGAGGGCGATCAGCTGCGCCGCGTCGAGATATGCCGACGGCCCCTTGCCGGCGAGCTGAAGCACGCGATCGGCACGGCGCACATGAAGACTCCGTGCATCATCTTCCGCGCAAACGGCCACAGTCTCGATTCCAAGTTCACTGGCGGCGCGTGCAATGCGGATGGCGATCTCGCCACGGTTGGCAATGAGAAGTTTCTTGATGGCCATCAGACGCTTTTTCTCTCCAGTCGGCGGGACCGCTCTCGAAAGGCGACGCTCACTCTCCCTGAGTGCCTCGCCTTAAAAGAGAATGGAAATTATGTCAATGCCATTACATAATTGGGCGCGCCGCTGCGCCCCTTTCCGGCAACCGGCGGGATCAGACGATCAGAGATGCAGCATATGGCCCAATCCGCCGAGCGCAGCCTCGTGGATCGCCTCGCCGCGCGTCGGATGAGCGTGGATCGTCCCCGCGATGTCCTCGAGCGCAGCGCCCATCTCGACAGCAAGTCCGAAGGTGGCGGAAAGTTCGGCGACATCGTGCCCAACGGCCTGTATGCCGAGCACGCGATGCGTATCGGCGTGCGCCACGATGCGAACGAACCCCGCCTCGTCGTGCTGACTGAGCGCCCGGCCGTTGGCAAGGAACGGAAAGGTGCCAACCTTCACCTGCCGACCGGATGCCGCGGCCTCCGCCGGCGACAGCCCGACAGATACGATCTCCGGATCGCTGAAGCACACGGCAGGCACGGCGGCATGATCAAACTCCGTGTGCAGGCCGGCAATCCGTTCCGCCACCACCTTGGCCTGCGCCATGGCGCGATGCGCAAGCATCGGCTCACCCGTGACGTCACCGATGGCCCAGACGTCACGCATGGATGTCTGGCACCGATCGTCGACACGTACGAACGCGCCGCGCATTTCGAGATCGAGTCGCTCCAACCCAAATCCCTCGGTGCGCGGCTTTCGTCCCACCGCGACCAGAATCTTGTCGGACGGCAGCGCAATCGGCTCCCCATTCGGTGGGGAGGCGACGAGAAGCTGCGCACCATCGTCCGTTAGTCCTCGAGCGAGCGTGCTGGTAAGCACCCTGACGCCGAGCTGCTCGAGCCGCTTCGCGACCGGCCTGGTGAGCTCCGCATCCCACGCGGGCAGGATCCGTTCCGCGCCTTCGACAATGGTGACGTCCGCGCCGAGCTTGGCGAAAGCCGTGCCCAACTCGATCCCGATGTAGCCGGCGCCCACCACCACGAGACGGGAGGGAATTTCATGGAGAGCCAACGCATCGGTCGAGGAGATGACAGGGCCTCCGAACGGAAGAGCCTTGAGTTCCGCCGGTACGGAGCCTGGGGCCAGTACGAGATGGTTCGCTTCCACCCGGACCGGGGACTTGTCCGAGGACACGATGCAGGTCTTGCCATCCTGAATCTGTGCCGTTCCGCGCAGCGTGGTGACATTCTGCTTCTTCAATAGGCCGGCGACGCCACCGGTCAACCGCCCGACGATACTGTCCTTCCAGGCAAGGGCCGCCGGAAAATCGAGGGACACACCGGGGACGCGAAGGCCGAACGGTGAGGACGACACCTGCAGCTTCGTCCGGTGGAAGGCCTCCGCCACATGGATCAGGGATTTCGACGGAATGCACCCGACATTGAGACAGGTGCCGCCAAGGGCGCGCTGCTCGACCAGTACGGTCTTGAGGCCCAGTTGGCCGGCGCGGAGGGCCGCGACGTATCCCCCCGGGCCACCACCGACGACGCACACCTCAGTCTTGATCGCATCCATGTCACATCTCGATAAACAGCGTGGATGGCTGTTCCAGCAGTTCCTTGATCCGGCGCACGAATAACGCCGCGTCATTTCCATCCACGACCCGATGATCGAACGAGGACGACAGGTTCATCATGTTGCGCGGGACGAAACGGGCGCCGTCCCACATCGGCCGCACAGCAAGCCGGTTGATGCCGATGATGGCGACCTCGGGTGAGTTGATCACCGGGGTCGTGGCAATGCCGCCCAGCTCGCCAAGGCTGGTGATGCTGATGGTGGAGCCGGAGAGCTCCTCGCGCGTCGCCGAGCGTCCCCGCGCCGCGCCGGCGAGTCGGCGGATTTCGGCCGCGCTCTGCCACAGGTCGCGAGTCTCGGCGTGGGCAACGACCGGCACCATCAACCCGTTGTCGGTCTGGGTGGCTATCCCGGCATGCACGGCGCGATGACGCACCACAATCTCGCGCGCATCGTCATAATGCGCATTTATCTGGGGAAACTCGCGCACGGCGAGAACCAGCGCCCGCAGAACGAAAGGCAATACAGTGAGCCTGCCTCGCGCCTCGCCGTGGCGGGCATTGAGGTGCGCGCGCAGATCCTCGGCGGTAGTGAGATCGATCTCCTCAACGTAAGAGAAATGCGCGATGCGGCGGGTCGCGTCGGCCATTCGCTCGGCGATCTTGCGCCGCAGGCCCGTGACCTTGACTTCCTCGATGCCTTCGCGCCGCGCATATGCGCTCGGCGCGGAGGCGTGCACCGCATCGCGACCGACGAAGGCATCGACGTCCTGATGCAGGATGCGATGTCCGGGTCCCGAGCCGCCTACCATGCGCAGGTCGATCCCGAGCGTGCGGGCGCGCGCGCGGACGGCCGGCGAAGCAACCGGACTTTCGCCACGTGCGGGCGGCGGCCTCCTTCGCGGCTCCTGTGACGCACCGACGTCGGGAATCTGCGGGTCCGCGCGCAACAACGCCTGTCTCGGGTCGGGTTCGAGAACGGCCGGCGCAGGCAATTGCGTCGTCGGCGCCAGCGGGACAGCAATGGTATCGTCGGCGACGGTCCCCTTGCCCTCAATGACTGCAAGTTTTCCACCCACCGCGAGCATGGCACCCACACCCGGGCCAATCTCGCGAATGCGGCCTCTGAACGGCGAAGGAATTTCAACCGTTGCCTTGTCGGTCATCACCGCCGCGAGAATCTGGTCCTCGGCAACCTCGTCGCCGATCGCGACATGCCATTCAACGACTTCCGCCTCGGCGACGCCCTCTCCGACATCTGGCAGCTTGACGAGGTGCACGACCATCTACGCCTCCATCGCCTTGAGCAGCGCCCGACCGACCCGGTCCGGTCCAGGGAAATAGTTCCACTCCAGCGCATGTGGATATGGCGTGTCCCACCCGGTGACGCGCTGGATCGGTACCTCGAGATGATAGAAGCAGCGCTCCTGGACTTCGGCTGCGAGTTCGGCGCCGAATCCCGATGTTCGCGTGCCCTCGTGAACGATCACCAGCCGTCCGGTCTTGGAGACGGAAGTCACAATCGTTTCGATGTCCAACGGCACCAACGTGCGCAAGTCGATGATCTCCGCATCGACGCCAGTCTCGTTCGCGGCCGCTTCGGCAACGTGCACCATGGTGCCATAGGCAAGAACCGTGACGTCCGCACCGGCGCGCTGCACCGATGCCTTGCCGATTGGCACCGTATAGTAGCCTTCCGGCAGTTCGCCGTGCTCGCTCTTGCTCCACGGCACGATGGGCCGATCGTGATGGCCGTCGAATGGTCCATTGTAGAGACGCTTCGGCTCGAGGAAGATGACGGGATCATCATCCTCGATCGCCGCGATGAGCAGCCCCTTTGCGTCGTGCGGATTGGAGGGAATGACAGTCTTCAGACCGCAGACATGGGTAAACAACGCCTCAGGGCTCTGGCTGTGGGTTTGCGCGCCATAGATGCCGCCGCCGCATGGCATCCGGATCACCAGCGGCGAAGTGAAATCGCCGGCCGAGCGATAGCGCAACCGCGCGGCTTCCGAGACGATCTGGTCGTAGGCCGGATACATGTAGTCGGCGAACTGGATTTCGGCGACCGGACGCAAACCGTAGGCGGCCATGCCGACCGCAATTCCGACGATGCCCGTCTCCGATATCGGCGTATCGAAACATCGGTGAGGGCCATGCTTCTTCTGAAGGCCTTCAGTGCAGCGAAAAACGCCACCGAAATAGCCGACATCCTGCCCGAAGGTGACCACGCGTTCATCGCGCGCGATCATGACATCCACCGCATCGCGGATCGCTTCGATCATCGTTCCACGCGGCATGGTCAGTACCCCAGCGCCTGTCTCTGCTCGCGCAGATGCCAGGGCGCTTCCTTGAAGACATCCTCGAACATGGTCGCGGGACTTGCCTTCGGACCATCGTGCAGCGTGCCGTAGCTGCGTGCCTCCGCTGCGGCCTGGGAGACTTCCGCTTCAAGCTTGGCCTGAAGCGCGACATGACGTTCCTCGCTCCACTCGCCAATGCCGATGAGATGCATCTTGAGACGATCGATGGGGTCGCCGAGCGGCCACGCGGACTGATCGTTCCTGGCGCGATACTTCGATGGATCGTCTGATGTCGAGTGCGGCGCGACACGATAGGTCACAAACTCGATCAGAGTCGGGCCGAGATTGTTGCGGGCGCGCGCCGCTGCCCAGTCGCCGACGGCCCGCACCGCAAGGTAATCGTTGCCATCCACCCTGAGCGAGGGGATTCCATAGCCCTGCGCGCGCGCCGCAAACGTCGACTGCGCGCCGCCAGCGACGGCCTGGTTGGAGGATATCGCCCATTGATTGTTGACGACGTTCAGTACGACGGGCGGCCGATAGACCGAGGCGAAGAGCAGCGCCGCGTGGAAATCGCTTTCCGCGGTCGCGCCCTCCCCGATCCAGGCGACGGCGATCTTGCGTGCGCCGTGAATGGCTGCGGCCATCGCCCAGCCCACGGCCTGCACATATTGCGTTCCCAGATTCCCGGAGATCGAGAAGAAGCCTGCATCCGGGGCCGAATAAAACACCGGAAGCTGCCGACCTTTCATGCGATCCTTCGCGTTCGACAGCACCTGGCACATCATGTCAACAAGCGGCCAGTCCTGTGCGATCAAGAGTCCCTGCTGGCGATAGGTTGGGAAGTTCATGTCGCCCTTGGCGAGCGCCGCCTGGAATGCGCAGGCGATCGCCTCCTCGCCGGTGCACTGCATGTAGAACGAGGTCAGCCCCTGCCGTTGCATGCGGACCATTCGCGCGTCGTAGGCTCTAGTTTTCAGCATTGCGCGCAGACCATTCCGCAGCGCCTGCGGATCGCTCGGCTGGGCCCACGGGCCACAAGCGCGACCTTCGTCATCGAGCACCCTGATCAGCCTGCCGGCATGATCGCGAAAGGCCGCGAGATCGGCATCCGGCGCCGGCCGCTCCACCTCGCCCGCAGCGGAAAAGACGACCTCCGAATAATCGCCCGCATGTTCGGGCCGCGTCGGGCTCTCGGGAAAATGAAGCGAGGGGGTTGGGGCCGATCGAGACTGCAGCATGGCTAACCTCACTGAAGCGCGACGCGGTCGAGGCGAAGCGACAGCACCGCGCAATGCCGGGCAAAGCGCGAGCGAAGTTGTTCTGGATCGCAATCGGCTGGCACGGCCAGGCTGACGAATATCTCGGCCGCCGCCCCCTCGCTGGCCTGCAGACGGAGAGATGCGAGGCGCAGCCCGAAGCGCTCGATGTCGCCCAGCAGACGGACCGCGCCATCGATCGCGTTGGCCACCGCCCCATTGAGCTCGAGTTCCTTGTCGGCCATGGCTCCCTCCAGAACAATCATGACCTTTTTTATCTTCGAACTTATCAGAAATAGGTTCTTATTTTTCAGGCACGTGATACTTTCTTGAGCAAGATCATCTGGAATAGGCAAAAATGGCAGAAAATCTGACTGGAAAGGCGAAGGACCCATCCTCGCTT
>NZ_LGHM01000228.1 GCF_001908185.1 Bradyrhizobium sp. AS23.2 | reverse complement strand
CCATCGGAAACATCCCGCCGGCCGAAGCCGAGCAACGCTACTACGCCATGCTGGAACAATCGGCCATGGCGGCATAACTTAAACCAAATGGCCTCCGGCAAACCCGGGACGGTTCAACCGCGGTCCGGCCGGTGCTTTCGTAAAGGGCTACGGCGCCGCCGATCGTCTCCGGCCTTGTCACGTCAAACGTCATGGCGCAGCGAGCGGAGCTGCTTGGATTGGCTGAAGCGTACTAGCACCTCAAATGAATGGCTTGTCACCTACCGAGACACTAACTTTAATCCAGACAGCGCTCGAGTTCGTCGTTGCAGCCGGCCTTGGTGCGGCCCGGGCCCTTGGCATTATGTTGGTGCTTCCCGTATTTACGCGTCCGCACATTAGCGGGATGATCCGCGCGAGCTTGACGATCGTGATTGGACTGCCATGCCTTGCGCACATAAAGGCCGGCCTGCAAACGCTAGATCCGGCCACCCGTATGATCGCCGTCGCTCTCCTCGGTCTCAAGGAGATATTTATCGGCCTGCTTTTCGGGATGTTACTGAGTATACCCTTATGGAGCATACAGGCAGTTGGCGAGATCATCGACAGCCAGCGAGGTGTTTCGAACCAGCTCGACGATCCTGCGACACGCAGCCAAGCCTCGGCCACCGGTCTTTTTCTTGGCACTGCTGCGGTTACAATTTTCGTTCTCTCCGGAGGTCTGCAGACGATGGTCAAATGCCTCTATGGCAGCTATCTGATCTGGCCTGTGTATCGGCTACTACCTTCACTGAGCCTGCAAGGCGCAATGGAATTTGTAGCGGTTCTCGATCATATCATGCACACGACCCTGCTGGTCTCGGGACCCGTGCTGGCTCCGCTGCTCCTGATTGAGGTATCTCTCCTATTGCTCGGGCGCTTTGCCCCGCAGATCAAGCTGAACGATCTCTCCGCCATCATAAAGAATATCGCCTTTGGCGTCGTCATGGTCAGCTACGCCGTCTTCCTCATTGAATATATGGAAGCGGAGATTATCCAGTTCTACGGCGTGCTGGAGTGGCTCGAGAAGTTCTTCAAATGAACGACTCGGGCGAAGAGAAGAAGCTTCCGCCAACTCCTAAGAAGCTACGGCAGGCGCGCAAGAAAGGACAGATCCCGCGCAGCGCTGACTTTGTGAGCGCGCTCAGCATCTGCGCGGGGTTCAGCTGCCTATGCCTCAGAGCAGGCGCGATCGAAGTCGCATGGCATGAAGGGGTGCAGCTCGTCGACAAGTTGCAGGGGCAGCCATTCAATAGCGCGGTTCAGCAGGCATTGGTCGGGTTGATCGAACTTTCGATGATCAGCGTTGCCCCAATCATCGGAGCGGCCGTGGGTGCTGGCATCCTCGCCAGTTTCTTGGCGACTGGTGGGCTGACGTTCTCGGCGGAGCCGCTGAAACCAAGCCTTGAGAAATTGGATCCTATCAAAGGGCTGAAACGGCTTTTCTCTCAGAGATCGCTTGTCGAGCTTGGGAAGTCGCTGATCAAGGTGTTCGTTCTCGGCGTAACTCTTTTTTTCACCGCAACCGCGAGTTGGAAGGCACTGGTATACTTGCCTATCTGCGGTTTGGGTTGTTTTGGTTTTGTCTTCAAAGCGTTCAAATTCGTGATCGAGATCGCTGCCGGTGCCTTTCTGATCGGCGGCTTGACCGATCTGCTAATTCAGCGCTGGTTATTTACGCGTGACATGCGCATGACACACAGCGAAGCAAAGCGCGAAACTAAGGAACAGGAAGGCAATCCGCACATAAGGGGTGAACACCGTCGGCTCCGTCGCGAGTCGGTGAACGAGGCGCCGCTCGGCATCCAGCGCGCCACATTAATACTGACAGGCCCGGCGGCATTGATCGGGCTGCGCTACATTCGTGGGGAGACCGGAGTTCCGGTATTGGTGTGCCGCGGCGAGGGCGAATCTGCGTCGCGGTTGCTTGATCAGGCGCGGGCGTTGCATCTGAGCGTTATCCAGGACCCCGTTTTAACGCGGCAGCTGGTCCGAAAGGCTACGATGGGGAAGGCCGTGCCGATGGAGTGTTTTGAGAGAGTTGCTCGGGCGGTCTTTGCCGCAGGCCTGGCCTAGCTTCGCGCAAAGTCGATGCGCTCGGGCCGTTTCAGTCAAGACAAGACCCAAATCACTGGTCTGGCTTGCACGCGGCGCGATCTGAAAAAACGGAGGAAACGGTGGCTGCTGTGGCGGCTCATCCGTTTAGCGCAAGACTATCGGAATCGCGACGGCGTCACCTGATGCTCATTCTAACCTCGGAGCACGAGCCCGCTCATTGGGCTTCTGGCGAAACCCTGGTGTGATTGTCATCTTCCGAGTTGCTCTTGTTGCCCGGCGTGAGGCTTCCGCGTGCGGTAAGGGGAGCTACCGCACGATCACCGCCGGTTGGCATGACAGCTTTATTCTCCAACAAGTCGCCGGGATCGTTGAGCATGACTCCAAGGTTACTCCGGGTAGAGCAGCCAAGCGTTGGATTAAAAGAATTGTCGTCCACTGAAGGGCCGACGATTGAAAAGGATGGACAGAGCGGAGGATGTGCTTCGTAGATGATTGCCTCGACTCGGACGCCGAAATGGGAAGGCAGACCTACCGGCGAAGCTGATAGGCGAATATTATAAGGGGGAACGCCCATCGTGCGGGCCTCATGGGCCACTTCAGCAACGAGCCGAGGTGAGCCACTGACGTCCATATGGAGTGCATCCCGCCGACCTCGGCTGGCGTTCGCAACGAAATCCCGCAGACCATACCTCTCGGCCCGACGAAGCCTCTGTAGTACCAAGACACTGGTCTTCTGCTCCACCTGGATCGCTTGCTCAGTCCGCCCAGAATAGATCGCAGCATCATGAGTGCATCCGCCTACGGTTGTCGCAATAGCGATCAGGTGGCCCAGGTTTCGCAAGCTCATTCGCGATCCTCATTCGATAATAAAGCCGGCTCCGCCACTCGCGCCTGGTTCGGTGCGGAGAGGGTGCGGCCTCGCGGCGGACTTGCCAACGTATTCGTCAAAGTGCGCCCCGCGTCTGAGGGCGGTCGGATCCGGTCAGTCGGCGCGCTTATCTTGCCCGCAGACGATGCTGGCCTTACGATGTAGGGGGTAACAATGATGACGAGCTCCGTCTCCTGCTTCTGAAAGGAGGAGGACCGAAACAGCGCACCCAGGATCGGGACATCGCCTAGCCCAGGAAACGTGCTGATGTCGGTGTTGAAATTGCGCCTGATCAGTCCTCCGATTGCAAAGCTTTGACCGCTGGCAAGCTCGACGACAGTACTGGCACGTCGTGTGGAGAGACCTGGCAGAGACATTCCGTTGATGCTGACTTCACCTTCTTTCGATAACTCGCTGACTTCAGGCTTCACCCGGATATTGATCTGATTGTTGCTGAGAACAGTCGGAACGAACTCGAGGCTGATTCCGAATTGACGGAATTGAACCGAGACTTGCCGATTGTCCTGCATGACCGGAATTGGAAATTCGCCGCCTGCCAGGAAACTTGCTGGTTCGCCGGACATCGCGGTAAGATTTGGTTCCGCCAGTACTGACGCGAGGTGCTCGTTGGCGAGTGCGTCAAGAACAGCACTGACGTTCAGACTGCCAACGCCAAATCCGATACTTGCCGTGCCGCCGCCCTGACTCGCACCGGAACCGCCAGGTTTGCCACTGCTAAATCCGAAAACGACCGCGCCGTTTTGACCCGATGCAGAGAGGCTGAGACCAAGCTCCTTCATGGCGCTGCGCGAGACCTCGGCCACGCGCACGCTCAGATTAACCTGTAATGATCCCGCCACCTGAACCTTATTGACGACCAGCGCGCCCGCACCCAGAAACTGCTCGGTCATCTTCTTGGCGCGCTCGACGACGTCGGCACTGGGCGCTGTCCCGCTAAGAATAGCGCCGCGTGGCGTATAGGTGACTTGGATCGCATAGTCTCCGAGCTCGGCCTTCAGCGCGGCACGCAGATCCTCGACAGGTTGGGTGACGACAACACGAAACTCGGCTAATGCCTCTCCATTGTCGTTCAATGCGAACAGACTGGTCCGTCCCGGCGTTTTTCCAAAGACGAAGATGGTCGTGTTCGACGGCGCCTGGTAGTCGGCTATCGTCGGGTCGGCAACAAATATGCTGGCCGCCGGCGCCGGAAGATGAACGGTCTTGCCCTGAGAGGAGGAAAGATTCAAGGTTCCGTTAAGGCTGTCAGCCGTCGCGCGGGGCGCCCCCTGACTAGCATCCCGCCTTATCTGAGCGGCGGCGGTGAGGGGACATACGAGAGCGACCGTACAAAGGGCATACAGAAGATACGGCAAAATGGCAGACGTGACGGCGCTCGGCCGTGTTCTGCTACAAGGATCAAGCGTGGACTTCAAGGGAGCTTCGTTTTCAAGTTTGATCGGCTAGGCAGCGGATCGCTCTTCAGTTCAAGCGCGTAGCCGACGCCGCGCGCGGTTTTGACCCGTAGCGTCGCGCCCGACTTGCTCAAATGTGTGCGCAAGCGATAGATCGCGACTTCTAAGGCATTGGTCGAGACTTCGTCGTCAAACGCATAGAGGCCTTCCTCCAGTGACGCTCGCGGCACGGTGCGGCCTGCTCGGCTGAGCAGATGTTCAAGAATACAGACTTCGCGGCGCGCAATTCTTAAAGGGCTACCGCCAACTGAGACTTGCCGGCCGATCGGATCGAAATTTAAGTTGCCGAAGGTAACGACGGGTGCCGTCATTTGCATCGATCGTCGCAAGATGGCGCGCATGCGAGCAACGAGCTCATCGAGAGACACCGGCTTAGGCAGGAAATCGTCGGCACCACCATTGAATATCGCAATCCGGGTGCCGAGATCGTTGAGGCTGCTCATCATCATGGCGGGCATCGAACATCCTTCGCGTCTCAACTGTTTCAGCCAGTCCAACCCATTTCCATCCGGCAGAACCAATTCGAGCAAGAGAATGTGATAGCTGGCGCAACCTATCGCGGTCTCCGCTTCGTCAAGGGTGTGGATTACGTCAACTGCAAAACCGCGAACCAACAGCGTTTCCTTGGCGGCTCGCACAAAGGCCGCATCGCGATCTACCAGGAGAATTCGCATTCATCGCCTATCGTACGACTGCGCCAAGACCTGAGCGCATTACGATCGACAACGAACTCCGGTGAAACCACCACGTGCTCGAGCAGGTCGGGTTGGCGAGCAGCTGACTGAAGGGAGAATCGAATCGCACGAGCTCCTGATTGCTCCTTCTAGAGAACGGTGATGACTTATGGGGCTTCAGGTAAGATCGGCAAAATCCATTGTTTTTATGATAGGTATCCAACTTGCGAATGGCTCGTAGCGCGATGCACTGAGTAGGCGTGCAGGATGAGGATCACCGAACAACCGCGGCTTCGGCGCAAGTCGATGACGTCAAGCAATGGATTCCCGTCCATCACAAGCAATACTAAATGGAGAGGTAGCAACGCTCCGATGCTTCAGTGTGAAGCGTCGGATAACAGAACCTCGAGCATCGCCGCTGATGCGCTAGTTGGGGGCCGCAGCCCGAATCGTGCGTCCGAGGTCTGCGGCTATGGACTCAGGCCGTCTTATTGGATCACTGGTTCGGGCCTCTCGTCCGCGTTCCACATCGGCCAGATCGGGGAGCCGCAGTAATCGAATCGCCGGCGCAGGGCGATAGCCGTGAGGTCGGAGGCGCACATCGTCGGCCCCAATCGCCAGGCCACAATGTCGCGCGAGAAGTCGTCGAGCACGGTCGACAGATAGTACCAACCCCAGCCAGTGATC
>NZ_LGHM01000227.1 GCF_001908185.1 Bradyrhizobium sp. AS23.2 | reverse complement strand
ATGGATCATCAGTGTCTCTGAGGGCGAGTATACTCGGCAGTCCTTCGGCTCAGTTACTGGCTTAGTTTAAAGTTGAGAGAAATCGAGCGATGTCCGCTCCGGGTCATTTTCGACGGATCGGCAGTGGTTTTCGGTTGGTCGATGTCCGCTTCTACCCACAAGCGCCGAACCGGGACCGCCTCAAGCCCGGTAAGCCGAAGCACCGGGCAAGAGCGGGATGAAGTGCGAGCTGTTAGGCCAGCTTGTAGGAGGTGACGCCGTCCTCGCGCGTGCGGTCGACCTTCGCGCCGTTAGGCAGCCGGGTGAGCGCGGCGCGCAGCGTGTGCGCCTGCCAGTCCAGGGCCTCGCACATCTTCTCGACCGTCGAGCCCTTGCCGCTCAGCAGATCGAGCAGCATCGCGCTCTTCGATCCAGCGCGCGGGCCCTTCGCCAGGTCGCCCTTAGCGGCGACCGCCTTCTTGGCGCTGGCCTTCTTGGCGACCGCCTTCTTGGCAGCGGCCTTCTTCGCGACGGGCTTCTTCGCGGCGGGTTTCTTCTTGGTAGCCATTTCAACTTCTCCTGTTTGCGCGGCGACCGGAATGGTCCCGCTGTACTGCCCCGAGCCCAGAAATCCTTTCGGGCGCTGGGCGTGGGCAGCCAGGAGGCTGGGGTTAGGGTTGCAGGAGTTGGCTATCGCGCGAGCTTCACGCTCTTGGCCCAATTGTTCAGCGCCTTGTTCCAGGCGTCGTATTGGGTCTGGGTAGCCTTGCCGGAAAGGAGCGCCTTGTCGGCGCGATCCATCAGGCGTTCGATGATGCGCTCCAGCCGGTCTTCGGTTGGCTTGTCGATATCGCAAGCAGGGAAGATCGGAAGGTGCATGCCGTAAGGCGAGTCGAGCATTCGATTTTTCTTTCGTGGTTCCGCGCCTGGCGTTGGTTCGCCGCGCCGTTTCGTTGCCCAGTACATCGCTCTGGTGCGCGCTGACATCCAGTCGAACCGTAGCCATGCCATTGCGAAGGTGCTGCAGAAGCAGCAATGGAAGTGCTGGCAGCGCTTTTCGTATTCCCGAAGGGATTGCCTGCCTGGCCCGGATGTCCTTGGACTACGGGCCGGACCGGTAAGGCTTGCCCCGGCCCACAGGCGGCCCGTGTGGCGCGCGGCCATAGGGACGGCCTAATCCCCAGCGAGGCGGAAAGAACGCACGGGTGGCCAAGCGTGCGGCTCGGCAGAGTCAAAGGAACCAGGCGGCTCGAAGGGTTCCGAGGCAATAGACGAACATTCCCCATTCGGTGAGTGCGGTTCCAAGCAGATCAGCGCAGGCCGAGACCGGTACGGACCGCGAAACGTGCGGACGGCGAGCAAGTCGCTGCCGATCGAGCTGCGCAGGCCTCGCATGCGTGGCTCACCGAGCGCGGGCTCTCGACCCTGGACGATGGAGATCTTGGATGAGCGGCATCGCAAGCGCGAGCCTGTGCTGGCCGATCATCCGACACATCCGCTATTTCTACGCGTGGCGCGTGATGCGGCACTACGACCACTGGCGCGAGCTGGGCTACCTGCCTGTTAACGTCGAGAGTGACCAGCTCGTGCTCGACAAGATCTGGCGAGGCGAGCTGTGACGGTGCGGATCATTGATCTCCTTCTCCAAGAGGACAAGGGAGCGATAGAGCGGCGCCACCGTCAGGTCTATAGTGCCTGCATTCTGGAGGGCCGTGTAGCGCGTGCGGTGCGCGTGCCGCTCAAGGACTGTCCGCCCTACGTGGACGAGGACATGTCGATCTCCTGGCGCATGGGCTGGCGCTGGGAGATGAGGAGCGTCGCATGAAGATCGGCGACCGCGTCGAGAAGATTGAGGGTTACAGGTGGCCGGGTGTGGTCGTGGCGGCGTTCAGGACCACGAAGGGCGATGATCGCGTCATGGTCGAGTGTGAGGAGCCCGCGGTGGCTGGTGCGCTGCACATCTACGCGCCTGACCAACTGCGCGTCGTGCAGCGATGAGCTTCTGGTGCGGGTTCGCCGCAGGTGTACTGATCGGCGGTGTGCTCGGCGCCATTGTCGTGGCCGTCATCCAGATGGCGTTGCGGGGGAACCCTTACGACAACGGATGACGGATGCCCGGCATGCAGCCATGGGAAGTGGATCTGGAGCGGCAGCGCGACGCCGCCAGGGGAGCGCGAGCGGTTTGAGCGCGTGGAAGAGGCGTTGCAACAGATCGTGTCGTGGTCTGAGGCCTATCCGCTCGACATCTTCCCGGAGCCGGATCTGAAGCGCGCCGCGGAGCTGCTGAAAAGGCATCAGCCTGGACGCGATCTCTGCATGCGCCATGTGATCGAGGGCGTCGGCAACATCGCACGCGACGGCCTGGGAGGCTGCTTACCCGCGCTAGTTGCATTCGCCAAATTGAGACATAATGCGCGCCGCGTTGATTCGTAAGCTAACGTGGAAAGAAAGTCGCTGGAATTGGCCCGGGCCGGGGGGCGGCATCGGAAATCCTAAAGGAACCCATTTCCGAGCGCGGCGGCGGTCCAACGTTAGCGACCGCAGATCTCCGGTTTTGGTTGGAAAGATTATTCTTCTAGTCGACGGCCGAGCCCCTGCGCGAACTGTTGGCATAAAAACACCGCCAGGGTGCTAGACCCTCGTCGCTTTGCCATTTGTGTGCGGTGCGGTTTGTAAATCGAAGCCTTGCAATTCCTCTCGACGATTGCGGAGGTCGTTGAGGTTAAAGGCTTGGTCGCGGATATCGGTGAGCAGGCTCGGATCATTCCGCGATGGTGCGCGCACTGGAAGATGGCGGGGCACGAGATCGCCGCGGCCTGAACTGTTACGCGGTAACAGTCTCCAGATTTGACGTGCCTTTCATCATGGGGGAACCGGAACAATGCTCCGGCCCCCTGGTTGACGGCGCATCAACAACCACTGGAGAGTGTGGACATGAGAACCCGTCTTGCGATTTCGTTGGCTGCTGTGTCGCTGCTGGCGTCGAGTGCAGCCTTTGCTCAGTCGACGACCGAACAGGGCGCCAGGGACGGCGCGCGTGCGGGTGGCGACATCGGTGGCCCGGTCGGCGCGATGGTCGGCGGCACCGTCGGTGCGGCCGTTGGCGCCGGCCTCGAAATTCCGAATGCCGTGCTCGGCGGAATCCCGCGCGACGACTCCGTCGTGATCCACGAGCGCGTTGTTGTCGGCGAGCCGTTGCCCCCGACCGTGGTGCTGCGCCCCGTGCCGAACTACACCGAGTATCGCTACGCGGTCGTGAACGATCGCCGCGTCATCGTCGAACCGCGCACGCGCCGCGTCGTCAAAATCATCGACTGATCGGTCAAGGCGTGAAGGCTTTGAAGAGCCGGGGCCCCGCGGAGCGTCACTCCGCGGGGTCTTAGTTCGTCAGAGCCGAATTGGCGCGAAACCGCCGGCGCCTGGATTGCGGTGGACGACGCGGCGGGCACAAGGCGATCGGTGCCCGAGCCCACAAAGCTGGACCCGTATATCGAGGAAGCCTATCGGCTGTGGGCGATCCAGCAGCGGCGCAAGTAACGCAGGTGGGACACATGTCACACCTGCCCAGAAGGAGTATGGCCGGGCGCGACCGTATCAGTCTCGTACTCTGTCGCGCATAGCTCGGCGCCGGTGAAGCACGTCTACGCCAGCCTGAAGGTTCGCGACTTGGCGTTCCAGTTTCTGAATTCGACGGTCCAGCGTTTGGGTGTGGAGCGCGTCGCGAAAGGCCAGCCGTCTGACGCAGTTTTGCAGTTAGCCGGATCGTTCCTAAGAAGTGGAACGAGGATGCTGGACGTGCGTATTACAGACGTCCGGTATGTGTCGCGACTAGCTCCAGCCGGAAAGTGAAGCTGGCGGCCTTGGCAGTCGCCGCCGGGGCCGCAGCGCTCTTCACCGCTCGCGGTTCCCGCAAGTTAACTGATCCAGGAGAAAGGGGAATGAGTGCAGCATCAGTGGTTCAGGTCAAGATGGGTACGGAAGCCCTTGCCCTATGCATTGCCGAAGTCTTGTGTGAGCGCGACCCATCGCTTCTTGCCGCATTCCGGGAGAGAGTAGAAATGCTCTATCACGTCCTCGATGATCGCGGAGACAGTGAAGCAGCGGCCATGGTTAGCGCATTTGGGAGAGCGCTGACTGATCTCGCACGCAAGCCTATTTGAGTTAGTTTGCAAAGGGTGACCCGCCCTGACGACGGCCCTGGGCGGGTCACGTCGGCAAGAGGCGGTCCCCCTTCCCCTAAGGACGACCCGCGCGCGACAGCGATGAGGGGGCTTGCATTGGAAAGCCGCGCAGCAGGCGCCGCCTTTGTGTGCGAATGTACGAAAAGAAAGTACGAAAACAAAAATTGCAAATATCGGCGATGGGCGGCGTCGCGCGTACCCCGCTCTTCCCGCATGCGCCAGAGGACCCGACAATCGAGCCGAGGGTCGTCATCCAGCATCCCGGCTCGGTCGCTCAGAGATGAGCACGCGGCAACAGCCAGCTCATGATCTTTTCATAGGGATCACGATGACTGTGGGCGAATGCATTTTCGTTCTGCTGGGCGGCGGTCCTGGCGAATTCAGAAATCGCCTCCATGGACTGCCGCCGTTCCTTCGGAAGCTTCGCCCATTGGCGAATGATCTTGCGGCGGGCTTCGCGTTGCTTTTCCCTTACATCAGGCATCGGTACGCTCCTGAAGTGGTGGCTCGGCCAATAGCAGCCAACATGAACGCTATGCTCGTGTCCAGAGCGCAATTTGGATTGCGGTGAGATTGATCCCCTCGCGCTTTCAAATGGGGGGCTTGAAAGGCCGCCAGGGTCGCGAGCCGCGCGGTCGTGGGCGTTGTTTCGGGGCGGCGGCTATCTCAGGGGCATGCAAAAGCGCGGCTCACCGGCCGCCCTCCGTGTTGTTTCACCTGTCTCGGGTTCAGGCGGCAAGCTGTGTGGCTTCCACCTTCTCGTCGGCTGTCTCGCTCAACGTCTCCCCACGCTGGGGAATGTTCGTCTTAAGCCAGGCGCTTCGGCGGTCAGACGTATTGTTTCGCCTCGCCGGGCCGCAGACCGAAATCTTTAATCTCGCGGTCATCAAGAACGCGGTGGGCTGTAACCGCGAAGAACGCGGTGGGCTGTAACCGCGGCCTCGACGAGGGCCTCGGGGTGTCCTTTACGGCGGCCACTGCACGAGCCTCGTCTGAAAATCCGACCATGAACCATTGTTCTCTGGTTCACCCGCAACGCGGGCGAAGACCCGGACCATCCAGCCGTCGTTTGCAAGTCCTTCTGTCATCCCCCTCTATGCCCGCGAAACGGAAGGATTCCTAAGGGGGGAACAACCAAACTGATCCACAACAGAGGTTCCGATGCTGCTGGAGGGAGCGAATTGGCCTGCCTGGGCGACCGAGCGGCGTCCGGTTGCAGCCCTGGTCCCCTATGCCCGTAACGCCAGGACGCATTCCGAGGCGCAGCTGCAGCAGATCGCGGCCTCAATCCGCGAGTGGGGTTGGACCACCCCGGTCCTGGTCGATGAGGCCGGATTAGTTATCGCTGGGCACGGGAGGCTGTTGGCTGCCGAGCGGTTAGGGATACGAGAGGTCCCGGTCATCGTCGCTCGCTGTTGGACCGAAGCGCAGAAGCGCGCCTATGTCATCGCGGATACGCTGCTCATGCAATCGCCGAGGGATTGGTGCTGATCTGCGTCGTGGAGATGATCGAGGCGGGCCGAGCGCCGCCGGGATGGCGCACGGATCACAACACGCCATGAGCGATGACGACAACCCACATCATGGTCGACGATTCGGGCGGCATGGCAAAATTTGGCCGGGACTCCATTGCCTGCTCCGGGCGGGACCCCGGCTGCCGGGCATAAGCCTCACGGAGCAAGGTAAAATGCCTAGCCCCGTCAGCGCCCGCCATGGCCACCATGCCGGTCCAGCCTCATCATCGCCTATCCTGCGGAATTCGCAGCATAAACCCTGAACGCAAAATCAGAAAACACAAGGGGCGGTTATCCTGAAAGGGCGCGGTCCCGCGTTTCCCCGACGCTGCGCGGGCCCCAAGGTAGCTTAGACGCCCGGCTGACGTTTGAAGCCTGCGAAAATCCAGCCGAGCACCAAGCCCAATCCTAGCAGTGCCAGCGGCGGAGCCACCGCCACCATCGCGACCTTGGACCAGTAGTCAAGCCAAGCAGCACGCATTTCACCATCTCGCGGCGCTGAATAGCTCTGGTAGAACTCTTTGGCCTTCACTTCCACGACCGCATCGGGGATGCTGGTGACCACGAACAGGGTCACGTTGTTCGGAAACTCGACCTGTTTATGATTAGCCTTGAACGAGGCATCGAACCGGTCAAAGTAGTTATCAAGCTTGTAGAAGCCCGAGGTCGCGTCTTTCATCACAAACGCCTCGTCGGGAATAAATCTAGAGCCGGTGCCAGCGGCAATGAAGACTGTACCAATCGCCCACAGCACTGACAGCGCTAGCCAAAGCCTGAAAAAGCCAATTCGATAGTTCATTTCCCGCCTCGCCCCCGTCCCGGAATAGCAGGTTGCCCCATTTAGCACGGCTCGTCGTTTCCATCCGGCGGCTCCGCCGTAATAATCCTAACCGTCGCGCTTCTCATAGGCGCCGATGATTCTCGCCAGATCCGCGATCCGCTTTATCAGATCGGCCTTTATCGCTTCCGTTTGATCTTCCATGCTCCCATCAGCCCTGATCTCTCCGATCTTCCATGTCCCCGACGTGTAATCGCTAAGCGACTTCTCCATGATATTCTTTTGCTCAACGCACCATTCGTAGAGACTGTCCTTGGCTGACATCACGTTTCCTTTCTTTTGACTGTGTATAAACCTACCACAAGTTGCGCTGCGGATGACAATCCGCTGCGCCGATCGTAACTTGGGCTTGGCGAGGAAAAGAGGGGTCTAATGGACGACGATGCGATAGTCCGGATGTTTCAGCCGCTGTGGGCTGATCTTCGGCCAGAGGACACGTTCGTGGCCAAAAGACCACTGCTAGCGCATTACACGACTGTCCAGACTTTGGAAAAGATACTCGCCAACAATGAGATTTGGCTGTCGAACCCGTTGTTTATGAACGACATCGAAGAAGTCCGTTTTGGCGTGATCCAAGGCAACGAAATGGTTCTCGCCCGGCAGGAACTGGTCGATGCCTGCAAGACGCCCGAGCGCGCCCAGCAATTTAAGAACGCGTTTTCCCACTTCTTCAACAAATTTGCCAACGAACACATCCTCGATACTTACGTTTTCTGCCTTTCCGATCACCCGCGAGATGACAACGATGGGCGGTTGTCCATGTGGCGAGGGTACGGTGCCAATGGCAACGGAGTGGCAATTGTCTTCGATACGGCTCAGCTAACGTCGCTCGGAAGTTCGCCTCTAATCATCGCCAAGGTTTCATACGAAACAAATCAAGCCCGGCTGGCATGGCTCCAAAACACCATGGCGTCGTTCGAGGCTTTGCTTGCAGGCGCGAACATCCCGGATGAAAAGCTCTATTTGGCCGCTCACACGCTATTTGAACGGATCAAAATGTTCGCCCTCTTCTCCAAACACAGGGGATTTATCGAGGAGCAGGAATGGCGCGTCGTTTACTTGCCAGATCGCGACAAGGAGCAAAAGCTCCATTCAATGTTTCATTACTGGATTGGCCCTCGCGGCGTTGAACCCAAGTTGAGGTTCAAGGTTCAACCCATCCCGAAGTTCACGGCCGACGACTTATCGCTGAACAAGATCACTGATAGGATCATTCTTGGACCAAGCATCTCGTCACCGCTGGCTCGCGTGTCGATGGACAGGATGCTAAATATCCTCAATCAGCCCGAGCTAAAGTCGAAGCTGCGCATATCGACAATTCCGTTTCGTGCAATTGGCTAAGCGGCATCACGAATCGCGTGATTCAACGATGGAATCTTTAGGTCGGGTAAGTGCCTTAAGGCAAAACGCTGTTCGTTCTCGTAGCCCCCAAGAGCTCGAACCAAGCAGAGCTTCACAAAAATAGCACGCAGGCCCCAGAGGTCGGCCAATTGATCGATTGCTACGAGCTGTGGCTCAGTGATGTGGTGAAGCGGATCGCAGAGTGCTTGGAATGCTGACAGAATGTCGGGTCCGAACAATGCCCAGTACTGCTCTTTAACCTGTTGAAAGCAGCTCGCAATTCGTTGCAGGTCGCGTAGGTCAGGCTGATTAAAACCGAAAATCGCGAAGTACCTGCTTAGTGAAGCAGCATTGTGAGCCGGCGCAATACCGCAGGCCTGCATCATGCTCTTGATTATTGAGCGGCTAGTTCGAAGCAGCGGTTCGGTGGCAGGAGCAGGCGTGACGACTTCGTGGGTGATTGTGATCGAGTAATCGCCGTCGCCGCTGGAGCCATCCTCATCAACTTCCTCTTGAAAAGTTTTCCTCGAATCGAACAGGGCGCCAATGGTGAGGCGTGTCGTCGAGGTCACAATCGGGTGGTCTCTGAACTGGCCAAGAAATCGTTGTTGCTCGGGGACGGATCTAAATTTGACGCAGACACGGCAAATCTGAAGTTGCAGCTCGTCAGCTTTCGATTCGCTGAAGAAGGAGATCAATGCTTTGTGGGAGACATCATCTTGCCTAGAGACGAGATGATCAGGAAAGTCTTCCCGGCGGAGGATGTATTTGCCCAGCTCTGTTCGAGTTCGCAGGCCGTTAAGATACTTCGATGCATCCAAAATCAGTCTCTAGCCCCCAAACGATTCAAAAGTACCCTCTTAGAATAGATTGTAGAGAGCGTTGCTTGCAAGTGAGCGTCGAGCTCCCTTTTTTGACGCCTCCCAGTAGTCGGATGGAGCGGCCCATCCGCTTCGGGGGCTGGAGCGAAACTTCGGGATGCGTGAGATAAGGGGGGCTGAGGGCCAGGCTTATAGATCGGCGGGTGCAGAGGAGGCGACAAGGGAACCTCCGCAAGAACTTTGGGTCTCTGCCGGCCGCCTTGGAAGTGGGTAACCAATATTGTCGCGAGGGCGCGATGGACACTCGACGGCGAGGCGGTGGTCCTGGGCGTCGACGGGATCTCCGACTTCGATGCCCTGCAGTCCGGCAAGCACAACGACGAGGTCCAGCTCCACGCCTTCGATCTGCTCGCGGGCGAAGACGACGACTATCGCAAGCTGCCGCTGTTCCTCCGCAAGCAGAACCTGGCGCGCCTCCTGGTGCGCCGCCCCGAGGGCATCCACGCGGCACCGTTCGAGCAGGGCGAGATCGGGCCCGACCTATTCCGGGCGGCCTGCAAGATGGGCCTGGAGGGCCTCGTCTCAAAGCACCGCGAGCGGGCCTATCGCGGCGGCCGGTGCGATCATTGGCTGAAGATCAAGAACCCGGCCCACCCAGGCTATAGCCGCGTCCAGGACGCGCACGGGGCGCGCGTCGAAAAAAATACTTGAAAAGGCTTGAAAAACGCTATTCCCGACACTTCACGGACACTCGCGGGATTAGCTATTGAGACCATTGCGTTTTTCGCGGAAATAGGTTTCCCCTTGTGGGAGAAGGTGGCATAGGCGGCCTTCGGCCGCCGTTCTTAGGAACGCCGAAGCGAAGCTTCGGCTATGGCGCCGGATGAGGGGTTGTCGCCGCGAGCTCGGAGAGAGGGGCACGTGTTGAGAGAGACCCCTCACCCGCCTCGCCGCTACGCGGCGAGCCACCCTCGCCCACAAGGGGAGAGGGTGCACTGTCAACGCCGCGCGAAAATTCAGCTCAACCAGAATTTCGGCGTCGCCGGCTCCAGCCTTCCACCAACACGCACTGGCGCGATGCGTAGCGCGAGGCCCGTCGCGTCGTCCGTTTCCACGGCAAGGCCGCTCAGCGTTGCAACGCCCGCCGCAGGCTCGAAACGTCCCGAGGGAATCCCCGACGTGAACCGTCGCAGCGGTTCTTCCTTCTGCATGCCGATGATGGAGTCGTAGTCGCCGGTCATGCCGGCGTCGGTCATGTAGGCGGTGCCGCCGGAGAGGATCTGGTGGTCGGCGGTCGGCACATGCGTATGCGTGCCGACGACAAGGCTGGCGCGGCCGTCACAGAAGAAGCCGATGCCCTGCTTCTCGCTGCTCGCCTCGCAATGAAAATCGACGACGATCGCATCGGCGGCAACGCCGAGCGGACAGGCACCGAGCTCGCGCTCCAGCGCGGCAAAGGGATCGTCGAACGGGGTCATGAAGACGCGGCCGAGCGCGTTGACGACGAGCGCATGCTTGCCGTTCTTGGTCTCGACCAGCGCAGCACCGCGGCCGGGCGTACCGCGCGGATAATTCGCCGGCCGCACCAGGCGCTCCGCGCGCTCGATGAACACCAGGGCTTCGCGCTGGTCCCAGGAGTGATTGCCGAGCGTCACCGCGTCGGCGCCGGCATCGAGAAACTCCTGATAGATCGCCTCCGTGATGCCGAAGCCGCCGGCGGAATTCTCGCCGTTGACGACAACGAAATCGAGTGACCAGTCCTTGACCATGCCCGGCAGATATTCGGCGATTGCCGTACGCCCGGCGCGACCGACGACATCACCCACGAAGAGAATTCGCAACTTCAGAACTCCGAAAATCGAATACGTCCGATTCCGTTAGCACATAATCCAGGGCGACGTCGTGCGATAGTGCCGGAACCGCCTTGATCTCCTGCGCGGCAAAAGCGAGCCCGATGCCGACGATGTGCTTCGCTTTCCGCAAATGCGCGAAGGTGAAGTCGTAGTGGCCGGCGCCATAGCCGATGCGATGGCCGAGACGGTCGAAGGCCGCAAGTGGCGTCAGCATGATGTCGGGAACGACTTCGGCGGCGGCCGGCGACGGCTCCGGAATGCCGAGCGGGCCGAGCATCAAGCGGTCGTTCGGATGAAAGACACGGAAGATCAGCGACTGGCCGCGCGCGGTGACGCAGGGCAGCGCGAGCTTTGCGCCCACCTCGGCGAGCTTCGTCATCAGCGGCATCGGATCGATTTCGCTGCGGATCGGCGAATAGCCGGAGATGATGCTGCCGGGCAAGAGCTCGAACGGCAGTCCGCGCTTGGCGAGCTTGGCGGCGGCAGCCGTACGCTTCTTCTCGCTGAGTGCATCACGCGCCGCCAGGGCTTTGGCGCGGAGTTCGGCTTTCGAGTTCGTCATGCGTGTTTTCCCCCGAGGCAGAACCTTGCTCTACCGTCATCGCCCGCCTTGTGCGCTCTTGCGCACTGGAGCGGACGATCCAGTATTCCAGAGACACCAGTGCTTGAACCTCAACGCCGCGGCGTGCTGGACGCCCCCGCTCCAGTGCGCAAGAGCGCACAAGGCGGGGCATGACACCGAGATTGATTGGACCGCAAGCGTGTCGGGGACGCAATTTCGACAGGAACGAACCAGAGAAAGTAGTGCGAAGCCGCGGACGCCGTTGAAGCACTCGATCCCGGAGTTCCCTACGAAAGTAGGTGGGCACCATATGTCCGGGCCCACGGGCCCGGCCAGGGACAGTTCCCTAAAGGATCGATAAGGCCCCGGGGATATATGGCTCCTGACGCGCGTCGCAGCTTCGCCCGCGCAACCTAACAACGATACTGACGAATCGCCAGCCCGACGGGCAATCCGCCCCCAATCAGCCGATCGCGATCCCGTTGCCGACGGTCCGGTTCAGCACCTGGGTCGACTTCTCGATACGCTCGGCCGCGGCGTTCAGCGCGTTCACCACCGCGGTCTGGGTCAGCCGGGCGCGCTCGACGGCGGCGTTGCGGAAATCCCGCAGCTCGTTCAATTCCTGCTCCATGGTGCGGAGACGATTGCCGGCATCGACCAGCTCGTCGCATACGGTCAGCGCCGCCATCACGGTGAGCCGTGCATCGCCGATCTCGCCGAACTTTCCGCGCAGCGATTGAATCCGCGTCTCCAGGCTTTCAGCGAGCTTCAGCAGCCGCACCTCCTGGCCCTCCTCGCAGGCCATGCGGTATTGCCGGGCGTTGATGGTGACGTTGATGTGGCTCATCCATCCTCTCCGGTATCGAGCACCGAGCGTATCGTGACGATTGCGGAATCAAGCCGGTCGGAGATCTCGCGATTGGTCCGCTCGAGCTTGCGCGCCTTCACCAGCGCGCCGTCGAGCTCGTCGGCAAGCCGCGAACGATCCGCGCCCAGCGCCTGTATCCGCGCCGCAAGCTCGTTCTCGTCGCGATCGGCATCGCGCCGCCGCTCGACCGCGCTTTCGAGCGCATCGAGTGCCGCCATGAGTCTGCGCGTCGCGATCTCGATCTCGACGGCGGAGGACTCCGTCATGGCAGAGCTGTTGGAAACGCGATCGTTCATCTAGTCAGCGGCGGAACCTATGGCCTTTTCCCCGGGGGCTTGCCGTCCGGCAAAAGACTCGGTTCGGCAAGCGGTTAGAAGCAGAAATTTACGTGGCAAGCTAGCCAAGCGCAACGCCGCCGCGAAACTATGCACCGCTAAGCAACTTTTACGGCCAAACCGACGTTTGATTGCCTTGGACTCCCGGAACCGAGGTGCTATCCCAGCCTCGACCTTCAGTGGCCGCCAAGCTCCTCCCCACGCGGCCGCATCACCGCCAAGCGCCTCATTTCAGACGGATTTCAGACATGACGCAAGTCGATCATACCCGTATGGCCAACGCGATCCGTGGCCTCTCGATGGATGCTGTCGAGAAGGCGAAATCGGGCCATCCCGGCCTGCCGATGGGCGCCGCTGACATCGCCACGGTGCTGTTCACGCAATTCCTGAAATTCGATGCCGCCGCGCCCGCCTGGCCCGACCGCGACCGCTTCGTGCTCTCGGCTGGCCACGGTTCGATGCTGCTCTATTCGCTGCTGTATCTGACCGGCAATGCCGACATGACGCTGGACCAGCTCAAGCAGTTCCGCCAGCTCGGCGGGTTGACGCCGGGACACCCCGAAAACTTCCACACCAAGGGCATCGAGACCACCACCGGTCCGCTCGGCCAGGGCATCTCGACCGCGGTCGGCATGGCACTCGCCGAGAAGATGCTGGCCGCAGAGTTCGGCAAGAAGATCGTCGACCACCACACCTTCGTGCTCGCCTCCGATGGCGACCTGATGGAAGGCGTGTCGCAGGAAGCGATCGCGATGGCCGGGCACTGGAAGCTCAACAAGATGATCGTCCTCTACGACGACAACGGCATCTCGATCGACGGTCCGACCTCGATCGCCGATTCCGTCGACCAGGTGAAGCGCTTCAAGTCCGCTGGCTGGGCCGCCGAGAAGATCGATGGCCACGACCAGGCCGCGATCGCTGCCGCCATCACGCGCGCGAAGAAATCCAACAGGCCGACGCTGATCGCCTGCCGCACCACCATCGGCTTCGGCGCGCCGCACAAGGCCGGCACCGCGAAGGCGCATGGCGAGGCACTCGGCGCCGACGAGCTCAAGGCCGCCAAGGAAAATCTCGGCATTTCGCTCGAGCCGTTCTCGGTGCCTGATGACGTGCTGAAGGCCTGGCGCGCAGCCGGCTCGCGCGGCGCAGCTGCACGTCAGGAATGGGAGGGACGGCTCGGTGAGCTCGGCAGCCGCAAGCGCGCCGAGTTCGAGCGCCGCCTGCGTCACGAGCGTCCGGCCTCGCTCGCGAAGGCGGTGCGCGCGTACAAGAAGGAGCTGCTGGAAAAGCCGATGGTCGCGGCCACCCGCAAATCCTCGGAAGCCGTGATCGAAGTCATTGCCGGCGCCATGCCGATGGAGTTCCTGGCAGGCTCGGCCGATCTCACCGGCTCCAACAACAACAAGGCGAAGTCGGCGACCGACTTCTCCGCCAAGACGCCGAAGGGCCGCTTCATCCATTACGGCGTCCGTGAGCACGGCATGGCCGCCGCGATGAACGGCATCTTCCTGCACGGTGGTTTCGCACCGAACGGCGCAACCTTCCTGGTGTTCACCGATTATGCGCGACCTGCGATGCGCCTCGCCGCCTTGATGGGCGCCGGCGTCGTCTACGTGATGACGCACGATTCCATCGGCCTCGGCGAGGACGGCCCGACCCATCAGCCGGTCGAGCATCTCGCAGCCCTTCGCGCCATCCCGAACATGCGCGTGTTCCGTCCCTGCGATTCCATCGAGGTCGCCGAATGCTGGGAGCTCGCGCTCAACCGCATCGACGGACCGACCGTGCTGGCGCTGACGCGGCAGAACCTGCCGCAGCTCCGCACCACCGCGCCGAACGACAATCCCTGCCAGCACGGCGCGTACGAGCTGGTCGCCGCGCAAGGCGAGGCCAAGGCGACGCTGTTTGCCTCCGGCTCCGAAGTCGAGATCGCAGTTGCTGCCCAAAAGCAGCTCGCCGAGCGCGGCATCGCGTCGCGGGTGGTTTCGGTGCCCTCGCTCGAGCTCTTGTTAGCGCAACCAGAGGCCAGGCGCGCCGAGATCATCGGCAACGCGCCGGTGAAGGTCGCGATCGAGGCCGCAGTGCGCTGGGGCTGGGATGCCGTGATCGGCCAGGATGGCGAATTTATCGGCATGCATTCCTTCGGCGCCAGCGCCCCTGCGAAGGACCTTTTCAAGCATTTCGGCATTACCGCCGAGGCTGCGGTTAACGCTGTGCTGAAGCGCGTTTCCTGAGAGTTGAGCTTGCCAAAAAAAAAGGACTACGTAACGTCGCATATGATCAAGCACCGCCCGGCCGAACCGGGCGTCCGCCCTAAAAAACCCTCGCATGCGCGCCAAGCGCGGTGTGCGGGATGATTAGGCGTTATCGAACACGTCATTGAACGGTCATAAGGAGACGAAACATGGCAGTCCGCGTCGGAATTAACGGTTTTGGCCGCATCGGTCGCAACGTCCTGCGGGCTATCGCCGAGTCTGGCCGCAAGGATATCGAGGTCGTCGGCATCAACGACCTCGGCCCGGTCGAGACCAACGCCCATCTCCTTCGCTTCGACTCGGTCCACGGCCGCTTCCCCGGCACCGTGACCGTCGATGGTGACTCGATCAGCCTCGGCGGCGGCAAGATCAAGGTGACCGCCGAGCGCGATCCGTCGAAGCTTCCCTGGAAGGATCTCGGCGTCGACATCGCGCTGGAATGCACCGGCATCTTCACCTCGAAGGACAAGGCCTCCGCGCACCTGACCGCCGGCGCCAAGCGCGTGCTGGTCTCCGCGCCCGCCGACGGTGCCGATGCCACCATCGTCTACGGCGTCAATCATCACACGCTGACCAAGGATCATCTGGTCGTCTCCAACGGCTCCTGCACGACGAACTGCCTCGCGCCGGTCGCCAAGGTGCTGAACGACCTCGTCGGCATCGAGACCGGCTTCATGACCACGATCCACGCCTACACCGGCGACCAGCCGACGCTGGACACGCTGCACAAGGATCTCTACCGCGGCCGCGCCGCGGCGATGTCGATGATCCCGACCTCGACCGGCGCAGCGAAGGCGATCGGCCTCGTGCTTCCCGAACTCAAGGGCAAGCTCGACGGCGTCGCGATCCGCGTGCCGACCCCGAACGTGTCGGTCGTCGACCTCAAGATCGTCGCCAAGCGCGCCACCGACGCCAAGGAAATCAACGCGGCGATGAAGCGCGCCTCCGAGCAGCAGCTCAAGGGCGTCCTCGGCTACACCTCCGCGCCGAATGTCTCGATCGACTTCAACCACGATCCGCACTCCTCGACGTTCCACGAAGACCAGACCAAGGTGCAGAACGGCACGCTGGTGCGCGTGATGTCCTGGTATGACAACGAGTGGGGCTTCTCAAACCGCATGGCTGACACCGCCGTCGCAATGGCGAAGGTGATCTAAGCCAAGGTCTCGTGTCCCGGACGCGGCGCAGCGTGTCTTCACGGTGCGCCGCAGAGCCGGGACCCATGTTCCTGCGTAGGTCCCGGTTCTGCAGCGCACCGCTTTGCGCTGCGCAGCGCCCGGGACAAGAGGACAAGAGAGAGTGTCCGATGGCGAACAAATTCCGCACCCTCGACGACGTCGACGTGAAGGGCAAGCGCGTATTGCTGCGCGTCGATCTGAACGTGCCCATGGAGAGCGGGCGCGTCACGGACGCAACGCGGCTCGAGCGGGTCGCACCGACCATCACCGAGCTCGCCGACAAGGGCGGCAAGGTCATCCTGCTCGCGCATTTTGGCCGGCCCAAGGGACGCGACCCCAAGGAGTCGCTCAAGCCTGTCGCTGAAGCGCTGTCGAAGGTCGTGAATAAGCCTGTCGCCTTCGCCGACGATTGCATCGACGAGCCCGCGGCCAAGGCCGTCGCCGGCTTGAAGGACGGCGATATCCTGTGCCTGGAAAACACCCGCTTCCACAAGGAAGAGGAAAAGAACGATCCCGCCTTCGTCGCGGAATTGGCAAAGCTCGGCGACATCTGGGTCAATGACGCGTTCTCGGCCGCGCACCGCGCCCACGCCTCGACCGAAGGCCTCGGCCACAAGCTCCCGGCCTATGCCGGCCGCACCATGCAGGCCGAGCTCGATGCGCTGGAGAAGGCGCTGGGCTCGCCGACCAAGCCCGTCATCGCGATCATCGGCGGCGCCAAGGTCTCGACCAAGATCGACCTGCTCGAAAACCTCGTCAACAAGGTCGATGCGCTGGTGATCGGCGGCGGCATGGCCAACACCTTCCTGCACGCCCAGGGCGTCGCGATCGGCAAGTCGCTGGCCGAGAAGGATCTCGCGCCGACCGCGCTGCGCATCATGGAGAAGGCGGAAGCCGCCAACTGCGCGATCATCCTGCCGGTCGACGCCACCGTCGCCTACCATTTCGCCGCCAACGCGCCGTCGCACGCCTACGGGCTCGACGCGATCCCGGCCGACGGCATGATCCTCGACGTCGGTCCGCAGTCGGTCGCGCGCGTCCATGCCGCGATCGATGACGCGGCGACCCTGGTCTGGAACGGGCCGCTCGGCGCCTTCGAGATGCAGCCCTTCGATCGCGGCACGGTCGCGGCCGCCAAGCATGCCGCCGAACGCACCAAGGCGAAAAAACTGATCTCGATCGCGGGCGGTGGCGACACCGTCGCAGCGCTCAACCAGGCACATGTGGCCGGTGACTTCACCTATGTCTCGACTGCCGGTGGCGCATTTCTTGAGTGGATGGAAGGCAAGCCCCTGCCCGGCGTCGAAGTTTTGCGCGTCAGTTAAGTTCAAGTCGGCGAGTAGTTAGCGGCCTTGCAGGCCCAAACGGGAGAAAAAGAAACATGGCTCGGATCACGTTGCGTCAATTGCTCGACCATGCGGCGGAGAACGATTACGGCGTACCGGCCTTCAACATCAACAACATGGAGCAGGCGCTGGCGATCATGGATGCCGCGAACCAGACCGATGCTCCCGTCATCATCCAGGCCTCGCGCGGTGCGCGCTCCTACGCCAACGACGTCATGCTCAAGCACATGATGGACGCGGTCACCGAGATCTATCCGCACATTCCGGTCTGCGTGCATCTCGACCACGGCAACGAGCCCGCGACCTGCATGACCGCGATCCAGGCCGGCTTCACCTCGGTGATGATGGACGGCTCGCTGAAGGCCGACGGCAAGACCCCCGGCGACTGGGGCTACAATGTCGGCGTCACCAAGACCGTGACCGACATGGCCCATCTCGGCGGCATCTCGGTCGAGGGCGAGCTCGGCGTGCTCGGCTCGCTCGAGACCGGCATGGGCGACAAGGAAGACGGCCACGGCGCCGAAGGCAAGCTGTCGCATGACCAGCTCCTGACCAACCCGGACGAAGCCGTGAAGTTCGTCCAGGAGACCAAGGTCGACGCGCTCGCGATCGCGATGGGCACCTCCCACGGCGCCTACAAGTTCACCCGCAAGCCGGACGGCGATATCCTCGCCATGAACGTGATCGAGGAAATCCACCGCAAGCTGCCGAACACGCACCTCGTGATGCATGGTTCGTCGTCGGTGCCGCAGGACCTCCAGGACATCATCAACGCCTATGGCGGCAAGATGAAGCCGACCTGGGGCGTGCCGGTGACGGAGATTCAGCGCGGCATCAAGAACGGCGTGCGCAAGATCAACATCGACACCGACAACCGCATGGCGATGACCGGCCAGATCCGGAAGGTTCTGAAGGACAGCCCGGAAGAGTTCGATCCGCGCAAGTACCTGAAGCCGGCGATGGAAGCGATGACCAAGCTGTGCAAGCAGCGGCTCCAGGAATTCAACACCGCGGGCCAGGCCTCCAAGATCAAGCGCGTCCTGACCACCGCCGAGATGGCCAAGCGCTACGCCAAGGGCGAACTCGACCCCCGCGTCGCGTAGCGATCGCGCGGTGGCGTAAGGCCTTCAGGCCCCCCCTCCCGTCATTCCCATTGCGCAAGTGTGCAATGGGACACGCCAACGGGTCCGCGCGAATGCGCGGCCCGATGACAGGCTCCGCGTGGCCCGGAATCCATAACCACAGCCTGGGGTTATGGATTCCGGGCCTGCGCCTTTCGGCGCATCCCGGAATGACAGAGCGGCTTTACCCTGCGACGAACGTTAACTCGGCAATTGCCCGAGAACGGTCTATTTTCACAGGCAAGGGCAGAATCGTTTTGGGAGGACCTCTCGATGAATCTGACTGAGCTCAACAGGATCGCGACCGCCATGGTCGCCCCCGGCAAGGGCATCCTCGCCGCCGACGAATCCTCCGGAACCATCAAGAAGCGCTTTGACGCGATCGGCGTGGAATCGACGGAAGGCAACCGCCGCGACTACCGCGAGATGCTGTTCCGCTCGAAGGAGGCCATGAGCCAGTTTATCTCCGGCGTGATCCTCTACGACGAGACGATCTGGCAGGACGCCAAGGACGGCACGCCGCTGGTCAAGCTGATCGAACAGAGCGGCGCCATTCCCGGCATCAAGGTCGACGAGGGCACGCAGGCCTTGCCGATGTGTCCAGGCGAGCTCGTCACCGTCGGGCTCGACAAGCTCGCCGAGCGGTTGAAGAAATATTACGAGCGCGGCGCGCGCTTCGCCAAATGGCGAGCGGTGATCGACATCGGCAGCGGCATTCCCTCGATGACCGCGATCAGGGTCAACGCCCATGCGCTCGCGCGCTATGCCGCGTTGTGCCAGGCCGCGCAGATCGTGCCGATCGTCGAGCCGGAAGTGCTGATGGACGGCGATCACGACATCGACCGTTGCTATGAAGTCACCCAGCGCGTGCTCAACAAGACGTTCCAGGAGTTGCGCGTGCAGCGCGTCGCGCTCGAAGGCATGGTGCTGAAGCCGAACATGGCAGTCTCAGGCAAGAAGTGCGCGAAGCAGGCCTCCGTCGAGGAGGTCGCGGAGAAAACGGTGCGCCTCTTGAAGGCGTGCGTGCCGGCGGCGGTGCCCGGCATCGCTTTCCTCTCCGGCGGCCAGTCCGACGAAGAGGCGACCGCGCATCTCAACGCCATGCACAAGCTCGGCCCGCTGCCCTGGGGCTTGACCTTCTCCTACGGCCGCGCGCTCCAGGCCGCGCCGCAGAAGGCATGGTCCGGCAAGGCCGAAAATGTCGCGGCCGGGCAGAAAGCATTCAGCCATCGCGCGCGAATGAACGGTCTCGCCTCCAAGGGTGAATGGCAAAGCAGCCTGGAAAAGAAGGCAGCCTAGATCTTGTCGAACAAATCTCCTCCGCCGCGCCCGGTGCCGCGCCTTTATCTCGCGACGCCTGTTGTCGATGATCCGGCGACGCTCGCCGCCGAGTTGCCGGCCCTGCTCGCCTCTGCCGATGTCGCAGCCGTGCTGCTGCGGCTGAAGGAGACCGACCAGCGCACCATGATCTCGCGCATCAAGGCCCTGGCGCCGCCGGTCCAGAAGGCGGACGCCGCGCTGCTCATCGACGGCCATGCCGAACTGGTCGCGCGCGGTGGTGCAGACGGCGCGCATCTCACGGGCCTCGCCGCGCTGGAAGAGGCAACCCCCTCGCTCAAGCCCGATCGCATCGCCGGCGTCGGCGGGCTCGCCACGCGCCACGATTCCATGAGCGCAGGCGAGATGGGCGCCGACTACGTGCTGTTCGGCGAGCCCGATGCGAACGGACAACGACCAGCGGCGCAAGCCATTGCCGAGCGGCTGGACTGGTGGGCGGAGCTGTTCGAACCGCCCTGCGTCGGCTTCGCGACCTCGCTGGAAGAGGCCTATGACTTCGCCGCCAGCGGCGCCGATTTCGTGCTGGTCGGCGAGTTCATCTGGGCCGACCCGCGTGGGCCCAAGGCCGCGCTGATCGAGGCGGACGCTGCGATCAAGAAGGCCCATGCGACTGCGCCCGCGGGCGAGGAGCACGGCTAGCGCCCGACATGAAGCTCCCGCGCATCACCATCCTGGCCACGCTGCTGCTGACGGCGCCCGCGGCCGCGCAGCTCCAGATCACCCCGCCGGCCGCGACGCCGAGCCCGTCGGCCGAGAAGGCCAAGGAAAAGGAAAAGGAAAAGGAAAAGCCAAAGGCCGCACCGCATACGATCACCAAGAAGAAGGAGGCCTCGCCCGCACCCAAGCCCTCGGCCTCCCCCAAGCCAGCCTCCACCCCGGCGCCGGCTGCGACCGTGATCCCCGCGCCACCGACCGACAATTCCAACGTCGACCTGGTGTACGGCGCCTATCAGCGCGGCCAGTACAAGACCGCGTTCGATCTCGCCAGCGCTCGCGCCCAGACCGGCGACCCCAAGGCGATGACCATGCTGGGCGAACTCTATTCCAACGCCATGGGCATCCGCCGCGACTACGCCAAGGCGCTCGAATGGTACAAGCGCGCCGCCGATGCCGGCGACCGTGAAGCGATGTTCGCGCTCGCCATGCTACGCATGTCCGGCCGCGGCGGTCCGGTCGACAAGGGCGAGGCGGTCAAGCTGATGGCGTCCGCCGCCAAGCTCGGCGCGCCCAAGGCGGCCTATAACCTCGCTTTGCTCTATCTGGACGGCCAGACCCTGCCGCAGGACGTCAAGCGCTCCGCCGAGCTGCTGCGCCAGGCGGCCGATGCCGGCCTGCCCGAGGCGCAATACGCGCTCGCGACCTTCTACAAGGAGGGCACCGGCGTGCCGAAGGACCCGGAACGGTCGGTGCGGCTGCTCCAGGCGGCGTCGCTCACCGATAACGTCGATGCCGAGGTCGAATACGCCATTGCGATGTTCAACGGCACCGGCACGCCGAAGAACCAGCCGGCGGCTGTCGCGTTGCTCCGCAAGGCGTCCCGCCAGGGCAGCGCGATCGCGCAGAACCGGCTGGCCTGGGTGCTGATCAACGGCGTGGGCACGTCCGCGGACAAGGTCGAGGGCTTCAAATGGCACCTGGTCGCCAAGACCTCCGGCAAGGGCGATCCGGAGCTCGACAAGCAGTTTTCCGATCTGCCGGCAGAAGACAGGGCCAAGGCGGAGGCCTCCGCCAAGAAATGGCTCGGGACCAAATGACTTGACGCAAGGCCCCTCGCAGGGCACCCAATCCCTCAAACACGCGCGGTTTCGCGCCATTTCCCCCGATCAAGACCAGAGCCCATGCTGTATTCCGCCACTATCAACGTCATGGTCAAAGCTGCGCGCCGCGCCGGCCGCAGCCTCAAGCGCGATCTCGGCGAGATCGAGCATCTCCAGGTCTCGCTGAAGGGGCCCGCGAACTTCGTCTCGCTCGCCGACAAGCGCGCCGAGGAGATCCTCTACCAGGACCTCGCCAAGGCGCGGCCGGGCTATGGCTTCATCGGCGAGGAAGGCGGCACCCGCGAGGGCAGCGACAAGAGCCACACCTGGATCGTCGATCCCCTCGACGGCACCACCAACTTCCTGCACGGCATCCCGCAATTCGCGATCTCGATCGGTCTTGCGCGCGAAGGCACGGTGATTGCCGGCGTGATCTACAACCCGGCCAATGACGAGCTCTACATCGCCGAGCGCGGCAAGGGCGTTTTCCTCAACGACCAGCGCCTGCGGGTGGCCGGCCGCCGCCAGCTCAACGAATGCGTGGTAGCCTGCGGCCTGCCCCATATCGGCCGCGGCGACCACGAGGAATTCCGCCGCGAGATGACCGCGATCCAGGACCGCGTCGCGGGCCTCCGCCGTTTCGGCGCCGCCTCCCTCGACCTCGCCTTCGTCGCTGCCGGCCGCCTCGACGGCTATTGGGAGCGCAATTTGCAGTCCTGGGACATCGCCGCCGGCATGCTCATGGTGCGCGAAGCGGGTGGTACGGTGAGTGATATCGCAACGCCGGGCGACCCACTGGTGACCGGCCACGTCGTGTGCGGCAACGAGTTCGTGCACGGCGAGCTGGTGAAGATCTTGAGGAAGTAGCGGGCGACACTCCAAAGGCGAATGTGCTGAATACGTTGGATGGCGGGATGGCACGTTCCGACGTCGTCATAAGCCAGCCGATCCTCCGTTGACGGGCGACGTCGTGTACGGCATTGAATTCGTGCACACAGAGCTGTTGAAGATCTTGAAATCGAGATAGCAGCGAATGATACGCACGGCCGCTGTTGTCGCCGCTGCTGTATGGTCTACGATGGCGCTGGCGCTTTTCCTGTGGCGCATAGAGCCCCTGCTGCCTGCGCGTGGCGGCACCACTTGCTTTGCCGCGGACTATAGCCCCGCCCGTCCCGTCGATCTGTCCTCGCCCCGCCGCGACCAACGCAGCATCGGCGAGGTGAGCTCAACGCGCCTGGAGATTCACTTCCCGCCGGGCGAACACCCGTTCCGCAGCGGCACCCCGGGCCTCGACTACGACTGGCGCTATGTGCTGAAGCTCGAGGCCAGACTCGTCAACGGTGAGCTGCTGACGAGCGAAGCCATCTGCAACCGGAGCGACACCTTCGGCGACCGCATCATGCCGGCACTGTTCTGCGACATCGATTGCGACGGCGGCACCATCACCCTCTGGCGCAACATCGGCCGGAGCGGCCTGACGGCGCGGTTCGAGGCCGGCGAACGCTTGAGGACCGGCGGCAGCTGCGGCGAAGGCCGGCCGCTCTACATCGGAGCGGACCAGGAGGCGCGGAGCCTGCCGGTGGACGCCGCGCCTCAGCCAACGTGTGCCAAGTAACGCCCCTCGATCGGTACGGGCTTCGGGGTTTGGCGATTTGCCTACGGTTTCACCGGCGCCGGCGGCCCATACGCCTCGCCTTCCTTCGCCGCTGCCGGCTCCCGATCCCCCGCCAGCACGCGCTGCACGGAGACGAAGAACACCGGCACCATCAGCAGCGCCAAAATCACCACCGCGATCATGCCGCCCATCACGACGGTGCCGAGCGATTGCTGGCTGGCGCCGCCGGCGCCGTGGGCGATGGCCATCGGCAGCACGCCGCAGATGAAGGCAAGGCCTGTCATCAGGATCGGGCGGAAGCGCAGGCGGCAGGCCTCGACGGTGGCTTCCACCAGCGGCTTGCCTTCCTTGCGCAAGTCCTTGGCGAATTCGATGATCAGGATCGCGTCCTTCGCCGCAAGGCCGATGATGGTGATCAGGCCGACGGTGAAATAGACGTCGTTCGGCAGGCCGCGCAACATCGCCGCAATCACGGCGCCGATGACGCCGAGCGGCACGGTGAGCAGCACCGCGAGCGGAATGGTCCAGCTCTCGTAGAGCGCGGCCAGACACAGGAACACCACGAACACCGAGAGCCCGAGCAGGAACGGCGCCTGCGAGCCCGACAGCTTCTCCTGGAGCGACTGTCCGGTCCATTCGTAGCCGAAGCCGCGCGGCAGCTTGCCGGCGAGCCGCTCCATCTCGGCGATCGCGTCGCCAGAAGTGAATCCGGGCTTGGCCTCGCCCGAGATGCGCACGGCGGGATAATAGTTGAAGCCGGTGATCTGCGTCGGCCCGCGCGCCCATTCGACTGACGCGAAGGACGAGAACGGCACGAGCTGGCCGCGGCTGTTCTTGACGTTGTAGTTGAGGATGTCCTCGGTCCGCATGCGGTCGCGGGCATCCGCCTGCACCACGACGCGCTGCATGCGGCCGCGGTTGGGGAAGTCGTTGATGTAGTTCGAGCCGAGATTGGTCGAGATCGTGTTGTTGATGTCCTCGAAGGTGACGCCGAAGGCGCCGGCCTTTTCGCGGTCGATCACGAGATTGACCACGCCCGCCTCGGGCAGGCCTTCGACATAGACCTTCTGCAGCACCAGGCTCGCATTGGCCTCGGCGATCAGCTGGTCGGCGGCGCGCATCAAGGCCGGATAGCCCTTCTGGCCGCGATCCTGGAGGCGGAACGAGAAGCCCGAGGAGTTGCCGAGATTGTCGATCGGCGGTGGCTGCAGTGCGGAGATCTTTGCGTCGCGGATTGAAGACGACAAATCCCGGTTGATGTCGGCGACGATCGCCGCAGCCGAATCCTTCGGCCCGCGCTCCGACCAGTCCTTCAAGGTGACGAAGGCCTGCGCGGTGTTCATGCCCTGGCCGGAGAAGCTGAAGCCGGTGAGGAAGGTGACGTTGTCGACGCCCGGCCGCTGCGCCAGATATTTTTCGACCTTCTCGATGACGGACTCGGTGCGGGCGTAGGACGAATCCGACGGCGTCTGCACGTCGGTGGTGACGAAGCCCTGGTCGTCGACGGGCAGGAAGCCGCCGGGCAGGTTGACGAAGGCCCAGGCCAGGCCGGCCAAGAGCGCGACATAGACCAGCATCAACCGGCCGGTGCGCTTCAGCGAGAAGCTGACGGTGCGGGAATAGCCTTCCTTGCCGCCTTCGAGCATGCGATTGAACCAGCCGAACACGCCCTTCCTGGCATGACCGTGACCGGCCGCGACGGGCTTGAGCAACGTCGCACACAGCGCCGGCGTCAGCGACAGCGCGAGGAAAGCGGAAAAGCCGATCGCTGCCACCATCGTTACCGAGAACTGGCGATAGATGATGCCGACCGAGCCCGGGAAGAAAGCCATCGGCACGAACACCGCCATCAGCACCAGCGTGATACCGATGATGGCGCCGGTGATCTGCGACATCGCCTTGCGCGTCGCTTCCTTCGGCGGCAGGCCCTCCTCGGCCATGATGCGCTCGACGTTCTCGACCACGACGATGGCGTCGTCGACGAGGATGCCGACCGCGAGCACCATGCCGAACATCGAGAGCATGTTGATGGAGTAGCCGGCGAGCAGCAGCGTGGTACAGGCGCCCAGCAGCGCCACCGGGACCACGATGGTCGGGATGATGGTGTAACGGATGTTCTGCAGGAACAGGAACATCACCACGAACACCAGCACCACGGCTTCGACAAGGGTCGACAACACCTTCTTGATCGAGGCCTCGACCACGGGCGTGATGTTGTAGGGGATCTCATAGGTGATGTTGGCCGGGAAGAAGCGCGACAGCTCCTTCATCTTCTCCTCGACCGCACTCGCGGTCGCCAGCGCATTGCCGGTCGGCGACATCAGCACGGAAAGACCCGCGGTCGGCTTGCCGTCGAGGCGGGTGTTGAACTGATAGCTGAGGCCGCCGACCTCGATACGCGCGACGTCGCGCAAGCGCACGGTCGAACCATCAGGGTTGGCGCGCAGGATGATGGCGCCGAATTCGTCCGGTGAGGAGAGCTGGCCCTTGACCAGCACCAGCGCAGAGGTGCGCTGGGTCGCAGTCGACGGCTCGGCGCCGATGCTGCCAGAAGCCACCTGCGCGTTCTGCGCGGCGATCGCCTTGTTGACGTCGTCAGCCGTCAGCCCATAGCCGACGAGTTTGGCGGGATCGACCCAGACGCGCAGCGAGCGCTCCGTGGAATAAAGCGTGGCGCGGCCGACACCGGGAATACGGCGGATCTCGCCAAGCACGTTGCGGATCATGAAGTCGCCGAGCCCGACCTCGTCGAGGCTGCCGTCGGTCGAGTTCAGCGTGATGATCTGGAGCACCGCGCTGGATGCCTCTTCGATCAAAATGCCCTGCTGGATCACCGCGCGCGGCAGGCGCGCTTCGACGCGCTTGATGCGGTTCTGCACCTCGACCGAAGCCGCGTTCGTATCGGTGCCGGGCACGAAATTGGCGATGATCTCGACCTGACCGAGCGAGTCGCTGGTCGATTCGAAATTAAGGATGCCGGAGGCGCCGTTGAGCTCCTCCTCGATCAGACGTGTGACGCTGTTGTAGAGGTTTTCGGGCGAGGCGCCGGGATAGCTGGTCGAGATCGAGATCGAGGGCGGCGCGATGATCGGATATTGCGCGATCGGCAGCAGCGGCACCGCGATCGCGCCGATCAAGCAGATGAACAGCGCGACGACCCAGGCGAAGATCGGCCTGTCGATGAAGAAGCTCGGCATTTGCCGCTTTACCCTCGTTGTTTCATTAGCCCCTCATGGTGAGGAGCGCGAATCGCGTCTCGAACCATGAAGGCCCGGCTCTCTCCCCGCGGCCATCCTTCGAGACGCCCGCTTTCAGCAGGCTCCTCAGGATGAGGAAATCACTTGCGACGCCCGAGCGTTACCGCGTGAGCTGCTGGGCGTGCCGGTTGTCCGCACTCGCCTCGGCCTCGGACCAGGACTGCGGCTTGACCTTGTCTCCGGCCGCGAACTTCTGGAAACCTTCGACCACAACCTTGTCGCCGGCCTTGAGGCCTTCGGTGACGAACCAGACGCCGTCCTGCACCGAACCGGTGCGCACCGGCTGCACTGCGATGCGATTGTCGTCCTTGACGACGAACACCTCGCTGCCGCCACCGCCATTGCGCTGGATCGCCTGCTGCGGCACTGCGATGGCATCGGAGTCCAGGCCCTGGTCGATGCGAACGCGGACATACATGCCCGGCAGGAGCTCGCGCTTGGGATTGCGGAACTCGCCGCGCAGCGTCACCTGGCCGGTATAGGCGTCGACCTTGGCGTCGGAGAACAACAGCTTGCCGTCGAGCGAATAGATGGTGTTGTCGTCGAGCACGAGGTGCACCTTGGCGGCATCGGGCGCGATGCGCTCGAGGTCGCCGCTCTCGAAGGCGCGACGAAGCTGGTTGAGCTCGGTCACCGACTGGGTGAAGTCGGCGTAGATCGGATCGAGTTGCTGGATGGTGGCGAGATTGGTCTCGTTCTGGACTGCGAGCGCGCCCTCGCTGACCAGGGCAGCACCGACGACGCCTTCGATCGGCGCGCGCACGGTGGCATAGTCGAGATTGAGCTTGGCGCGCGCGAGCTCGGCCTTGCGGCCTTCGACCTCGGCATGGGCCTGGCGCTCCGCCGCCACCGCCTTCTCATTTTCGGCTTCCGGCGCGGCGCGCTGGCTGGTCAGCGTGGCGATGCGGTGCGCCTGCTGCTTGGCCTGCATCAGCGCAGCCTCCGCCTTGGCGAGCCCGGCCTCGCTGGCCATCACCTCGACCTCGAACGGACGCGGATCGATGCGGTAGAGCGGATCGCCAGCCTTCACCTCGCTGCCCTGGCGGAACAGTCGTTCGACCACGATGCCGGACACGCGCGGCCGCACGTCGGAGACGCGCGTCGGCGCAATGCGGCCCGGCAGCTCACGCACTACCGCACGCGGCTGGGGTTTCACGGTGACAATGCTGACATCAGGATCGGCGGGCTGGGCGGCAGAGGCGGTAGAACTCGATTCACCACAGCCGGCGAGCAGCGGCGCGAAGGCCGCGAGCATCATTGCAACGCATGCCGATCGCGCTCGAAGTCCTGACATGAAGTGGGGTGCCCCGATGTTGTTGAAACGAAGTCACGCTTCCGCGCTGGCCCGTTCTGGGCGATTCCGCGCGGCTGACGTGTTCAAGATAGAATGGACTTGTTGCGACGCAACGCATCGCGCGGGCGGCTCAATGTCACACGGCCTTATCACCCTGTGTTCTGTACGCTTTTCGGGATTCACCGGATTGTGAGTCGGGTTCCATCGCGGCCTGCTGCGACAGAAGATCGCAATCACTCCTGCACGATGGTCTGGCGCAGTGCCTCCTCCTCCGCCTCCTGCAAGGTGGTCGTATCGGTCCTGTAGAAACAGGCTGGGCATTTGCGGTTGGGGCCGAGCACCTGCGCGAAGAAGGCCGTGGGCCCTTCGTCATGCCAGGCGCTGGCGGAATTCGGTGTCCTCGGCGATTGACCGCATCATCTGCCCCGCGAAGGAGGCATCGTAAGCCGCCCCTGACGCGGTTTGCGCGTTGAGTTCCCCAGCTCTCCACGGATTCGGCGTATCCGGCGCTTTTTTTTGGGCTGGCGCTGTGCCATAGTGCGGGCCGCTCAGGCTTTCGTAACGGATGACATCGGCTATGCGCACGCCGTCAGGCACCTCGCCTTATATGGACATCGAACTCACCAAACTGTCGTCGCCCAGCGTGTTTCTCGTGCGGATGCTGGTCTTCCTGGTGCTCTGCACTCTGATCTCCGTGGTGCTCTACAAGCAGATAACGAATGCCTTTTTCTTCAATCCGGGCCTCAACGCGCTGATCGGCGCGGTTCTTGTCATCGGCATCATCCTCTCCTTCCGGCAGGTCATCCGGCTCTACCCCGAAGTGAGGTGGGTCAACAGCTTCCGGATGGCCGACCCGGGGCTGGTGCCGAGCGGCCACCCGCGGTTGCTGGCCCCGATGGCGGCGATCCTCGGCGGCGAGCGGACCGGACGCATGACGATCACGCAGCAGACCATGCGCCATCTGCTGGACTCGATTGCGACCCGCCTCGACGAAGCCCGGGATATCTCCCGCTACCTGACGGGGCTGCTTGTCTTCCTCGGCCTGCTTGGCACCTTCTGGGGCCTGATCGAGACGGTCGGCTCGGTTGGCGCGATTATTGGCGGCCTGAAGGTCGGGGGCGACGCCGGGGCCCTGTTCGACACGCTGAAGGAGGGCCTCGCCGCCCCGCTCGGCGGCATGGGCATCTCGTTCTCCAGCTCGCTGTTCGGCCTCGCCGGCTCGCTTATCCTCGGCTTTCTCGACCTGCAATCGAGCCAGGCGCAGAACCGTTTCTACACGGATCTCGAAGACTGGCTCGCCACCACCGTGCGCGAATATGGCCGCGGCGAGGTTGCCGTTGCCGCCTCCGGCGGCGGTGTTGCCAGCGGTGAACTCCAGGCTGCGGTCGAGCGTCTGCGCTCCGTGCTCGAGGAAGGCAGCGCCAGCCGCGGCACCACGGCGGCCATGGCGAGCCTTGCCGAAGCCATCCAGGCGCTGGTCTCGCACATGCGCACGGAGCAGCAGATGATCCGGGAATGGGCCGACGGCCAGGGCGAACAGAACCGCGAGATCCGGCGCCTCCTGGAACGGATCGCCCGCCAGCCCGAAAAGAGCTGAGGACTCGCTGAACTATCGTGCCCCGGACGCAGCGCAGCACGCGGTGGTGCGCTGCTGAGCCGGGGCCCACCGACAAGACTCTGGGTCCCGGCTCTGCGGAGCAGCGCCAAGGCGCTGCACCGCGTCCGGGACACGAAAGAACGGAGACGTAAATGGCTCTAGCCCGCGGCCGCCGCAGCGAGGGCGCCTTCAACTACTGGCCGGGATTCGTCGACGCGCTGTCGACGTTGGTGCTGTCGATCGTATTCCTGCTGTCGGTGTTCCTGGTCGTACAGTTCTTCCTGTCGCAGGAGGTGACAGGCAAGGACAAGGCGCTGGAGCAACTCAACGCCAAGATCGCCCAGCTCAACGAGCTGCTGTCGCTGGAAAAGCTCGGCAAGCTCAGCCTCGACGACCAAATGTCGCAACTGAGGGCCGGCCTCGCCTCGGCCGAGTCCGAGCGCGATCGCATGAAGGGCCTCTATGAGGGCCTCGCCAATGCCGGCAACGACGCGCAGGGAAAGACCACCGAGCTCAGCAAGGCGCTGGACTCGGAGAAGGCAGTCTCGGCGCGGGCGCTGTCCCAGATCGAGGTGCTGAACCAGCAGATCAGCGCGCTGCGGCGGCAATTGGCGGCGCTGGAAGAGGCGCTCGACGCCTCCGAGAAGCGCGACAAGGAATCGCAGAACAGGATCGCCGATCTGGGCTCGCGCCTGAATGTGGCACTGGCGCAGCGCGTGCAGGAATTGTCGCGCTACCGCTCGGAGTTCTTCGGCCGCCTGCGCGCCATCCTCGGCAATCGCCCCGACATCCGCGTCGTCGGCGATCGCTTCGTGTTCCAGTCCGAAGTGTTCTTCGACACCGGCCAGGCGACCCTGCTGCCCGAGGGCCGCACCGAGCTCGACACCGTGGCGAACGCGCTGATCGAGCTCGACAAGAAGATTCCGGCCGATATCCCCTGGGTGCTGCGCGTCGACGGCCATACCGACGTGCGCCCGGTCACGGGCCCGAACTTCAAGTCGAACTGGGACCTGTCCGCGGCCCGAGCGATCTCGGTGGTGCAGTACCTGATCTCGCTCGGCGTGCCCGCTCAGCGCCTGGTCGCCGCCGGCTTCGGCGAGTTCCAGCCGCTCGACACGGCCAGCACCGAGGACGCCTACAAGCGCAACCGCCGCATCGAGCTGAAGCTGACGGAGCGGTAGTGAGCACTCTCCACCTCCGCCCCTACCGACCTGAGGACGAGGCGGCCGCGATCGACCTCTGGCATCGCACCTGGCAGCAGGCCTATCCGCAGATCGACTTCGCCGCGCGCCTGGAATGGTGGCGCGAGCGCTGGCGCAATGATCTGGTGCCGAAGGCCTCGATCGTCGTCGCCGAACAGGACGGCGCACTCATCGGCTTCGTCACGATCGACGGCGAAGGCTATCTCGACCAGCTCGTGGTCGATCCGGATCGCTGGGGCTCGGACGCCGCACGGCTGCTGGTCGATGAGGCCAAGCGCCTTTCACCGGCAGGCGTCACGCTGCTCGTCAACAAGGACAATGCCCGCGCCATCCGCTTCTACGAGCGCAACGGCTTTGCGCATGCCGGCGGTGACGTGAATCCGACCTCGGGTCGGCCGGTGCTGAAGATGGAATGGCGGGCGTGACGCCTGTCACGCCGAGATCCTGCACCCCTTCCAACCAAAATGTCGAAAACAACCCCATGCAAAGTAGCGGCGCAGTTGGCGGTGCCGGGGCGTAAGAGCCTCAAACGCAATCGTTTCTGGACGTAATGGAGCAATCCAGACCTTTCCGCAGTCATGCCCCGCGCAGGCGGGGCATCCAGTACGCCGCGGCCTCTCCGTATCCTCGCACTGCCTCGGAGTACTGGATCACCCGCCCTCGCGGGTGATGACACTGTGATTGGGGCTGCGCTCTGAACGCCTCACGCCCCCTCGAACTGCAACCTTGCCAACCTGGCATAAAGCCCGTTCGCAGCGACGAGCTCGGCATGCGTGCCCTGCTCGACGATCTTGCCCTGGTCCATCACCAGGATGCGGTCGCAGGAGAGCACGGTTGCAAGCCGGTGCGCGATCACCAGCGTGGTGCGATGGCTCATCAGCTCCTCGAGCGCGGTCTGCACCAGTGTCTCGCTTTCGGCGTCGAGTGCGGAGGTCGCTTCATCGAGCAGCAGCAGCGACGCATCGCGCAGGATCGCACGCGCGATGGCGATGCGCTGGCGCTGGCCGCCGGAGAGCGTCACGCCGCGCTCGCCGAGCGGGGTCTCGAAACCTTCGGGCAGACGGCGGATGAACTCGGCGGCATGTGCCAGCTCGGCGGCCCGCTCGACTTCGGCGTCGCTCGCATCGGGGCGGCCGAAGCGGATGTTCTCGCGGGCGCTCGCGGCGAACACGTTCGACTCCTGCGGCACCAGCGCGATGCGGGAACGGAAATCGCGGGGGTCGGCGGACCTGACGGGCACGCCGTCGAGCGAGATCGCGCCGCCCCGAGGATCGTAGAAGCGCAGCAGGAGATGAAAGATCGTGCTCTTGCCGGCACCGGACGGACCAACGATCGCGACTTTCTCGCCGGGGCGCACGGTGAATGACACGGCATCGAGCACATTGACGTTCGGCCGCGCGGGATAAGCGAAGCTGACGTGATCGAAACCGACCTCGCCGCGCGCCGGCACCGGCAGCGCGCGCGGAGACGCAGGCGCGGTGATGTCAGGCTGCACATGCAAAATCTCGAACAGGCGCTCGGCGGCGCCGGATGCAGCCGAGACCTCGCCCCAGACCTCGCTGAGCTGGCCAAGGCCCGCGGCGGCGAACGCGGCATAGAGCACGAACTGGCCGAGCCGGCCCGGCGAGATCGCACCAGTCAGCACGTCATGCGAGCCGATCCAGAGGATCGCGACAACGCTTGCGAACACGATGAAGATGATGATGGCGGTGAGTACCGCACGTGCCTGGGTCGAGGTGCGCGCGGCCTCGTAAGCCTGCTCGACCTCGCCGCCGAAGCGCTTCTCGGCGAGCCCTTCGCTGGTATAGGCCTGCACGGTGCGGATCGCGCCAACGAGTTCGCCCGCGTAAGCCGAAGCATCGGCCAGCGTGTCCTGCGCGTTGCGCGACAGCCGCCGCACCCAGCGCCCGAACGCGACCAGCGGCAGCACGATCAGGGGAATGGCGAGCAGTACGAAACCGGAGAGGCGCGGGCTCGTGATCACCATCATGGCCGCAGCGCCGAAGAACATCATCAGATTACGCAGCGCGATCGATACGGACGCGCCGACGGCGGATTTGATCTGAGTGGTGTCGGCGGTGAGACGCGATACGAGCTCGCCGCTGCGCGCGGAATCGAAAAAGGCCGGCGAAAGCGACAGCAGGTGCGAGAAGACGTCGCGCCGCAAATCGGCAACGATGCGCTCGCCGATCGTCATCACGAGGTAGTAGCGCGCGGCACTTGCGAGGGCGAGCACGGCGACGACCGCGATCATCACCGCGAAGTAATTGTTGATCAGCGCGATGCCTTCCGGCGTCAGGCCGAAATCGATCATCCTGCGCACCGCGACCGGCACCAGCAGCGTGGTCAGCGCCGCAATCGTCAGCGCGACGAAGGCGAGCGCGGCCCGGCCGCGATAGCGGTTCACATAGGGCGCGAGCGCGAGCAAAGGACGGAGCTTGGCACGGCCCTTGGCGGGCTGCTCGATCAGCTCGGCTTCGACTGAAGGGGCTTCGGCTGGCGCGGTGTTGCGCTCGTCGCGGTACTGGTCGTCAAGCCGTTCCACTGCGCTCATAAGATCGGACCCAAGGAGACAAGTTAGCTCCACATAGGCCGGTGCAGGAGGAGTGGCAAATCCGGGATGTCCCTTAAGTGGCCGCCCGGTTCTCCTGTTCCCACAATGACTTGTTTTAGGCCCCCCCCGTGGGGTATAGAGCCGCCCAAATCCGTCATCGATAGTCACTCAAGCGAGAGGCGCCGGGCGCCGGCGAATTGCCATGAAAGCCGAAATTCATCCGAATTATCATACCATTACGGTCGTGATGACCGACGGAACCGAGTACCTGACCCGCTCGACCTGGGGCAAGGAAGGCGACAAGCTGCACCTCGACATCGACCCGAAGTCGCACCCGGCCTGGACCGGCGGCTCCCAGCAGCTGATGGATCGCGGCGGCCGCGTCTCGCGCTTCCAGAAGAAGTTCTCGGGCTTCCTCAAGAAGGATTGATCCGGCCGCAAGGCCCGGAACGAAAAAACGCCCCTGCGAGACCAGGGGCGTTTTTTGTTTTTTGCCGTCATTCCGGGGCGCGACAAAGTCGCGAGCTATGACGCGCAATTGCGCATCTGAGAATCCATAACCACGATCGGGAGTATGGATTCTGGGCCCGCGCCAAGAGGCGCGTCCCGGAATGACGGCCGTGATTGTCGATTGGAACTTACCGCTCGAACGCAGCCTTCAGCGCGTTGAGATGCGGCACCAGCGGATTGCCGATCGCGGGGACGTCGGCGGGCGGGGTGTGGATGCTGGTGTCGAGACGGCGCACGCGGATCTGCAGGTTCATCGAGCGCTGAATCAGGTCCTGCAACTGCGTGGGCAGCTTCTCGATGGTATCGGAAGGACCGGGATCCGCAGCCGAGAGCTTGACCTTGGTCTTCTCGCGGTTGGCCTGGCTCAGCGTCATCTCGCCTTCCTTCACCGCGCGGTGCAGCAGCAGCCACGAAGCGAGCTGCATCAGGCGGGTGGTGAGACGCATGCTCTCGGTTGCATAAGTGAGACTGACGGCACGATCGAGCGCCTTGGCCTCGGTGCGGCCGGCACCGTCGAGATAGGCGGCGGTTTCTTCGACGAGATCCATGCCCTCGCGGAACAGGGCGCCGAACGCCGCAGAATTGGTGAACCGTTCGCTGAGTTGAACGAGAGCCCCGTCGGCCTGCAAACGTTCCATGGTTAACGCCCCTTACGCAACTGTTTACCTGTCCGGCTTTGGCGCCGGCTTATGATGAACAAATCATTGCGCGGGCGGGACGCGGAGTCCAGCGGCAAGCACGGATATGGTTTCCGCGCGTCTTTTTCTCGGAATTCAACTGCAACGAGACGCAGGGCAAAAAAAAGAGCCGCCGGAGACCGGCGGCTTTGAAAGTTGATAACAGGGAGGCGTCAAACAGAGTGGACAGGAGCCACTCGGTGTCCAAAAGAGGACAGTGCAGTCATAAACCCGAAAGCTTAATCGACCGTAAATGAACGAATTTTTTGAGGGTTCGTTAGTCATGTCGGTCAGTGGCCGAGTGAGGTCTCGTTGCGTTCGCTATCAGCCGTCATTCCGGGGCGCGACGAAGTCGCGAGCCCGGAATCCATAGCCCCAGGGCGATGAAGTGGCCGGGCTGTTAGCCTGCCCGTTTCAATGGCCTGGGGTTATGGATTCCGGGCTCGGCGCTGACGCGCCGCCCCGGAATGACGACCGGGAAATTCCTGGCAGTCGATCCTTGCGCGAGGCATGGGTCCCGGCTCTGCGGAGCAGCGCTACGCGCTGCACCGCGTCCGGGACACGAGACAGAGAGTCAAAAATCCTACGACTTGAAAAAACTATTCGCCGCATCGCGCGAGGTGCGCTTCCTGGTGGCGGCTTCCTCCAGTCTCGCGATCTCGGTCTTGAGCAGAGCGACGCGCTCGGTCAGTTCCTCGACAGACAAGAGTGAGAGATCCTGTCCGATTTCATGCGTGATCTTCTTGCGCGGGCGGTCGTCGTCTTCCATCGACATCGTCGTTCCTCCTGCGTTCGCGCGGGCACACCGCTGAAGCGGTTGCCAGCTCGGACCGCGCTGGCTAAGCAATGGCATCGTTCCAACCCGCACCTTTGCTCAAGGACACATCATGGACAAGCTGCCCGCGCGAATGACCGTGGTCGCCATCTCCAAGCCCGGCGGACCAGAGGTGCTGGTACCGGAACAGCGCACCGTTCCGCAGCCCGGGCCCGACGAGATCCTGGTCAAGGTGCAGGCCGCGGGCGTGAACCGGCCCGACGTGGCGCAGCGTTCCGGCGCCTATCCGCCGCCGCCCGGCGCCAGCGACCTGCCCGGCCTCGAGATCGCGGGCGAAGTGGCGGCGGTCGGCAGCAATGCCAAGCGGCACAAGATCGGCGACAAGGTGATGTCGCTCGTCGCCGGCGGCGGTTACGCGCAGTACTGCATCGCCCAGGACGCCCAGGCGATGAGCGTGCCGCCGGCGCTGTCGATCAAGGAAGCCGGTGCGCTGCCGGAAACACTGATGACGGTTTGGCACAACGTGTTCGAGCGCGGCGGCCTGAAGGCCGGCGAGACGCTGCTGATCCATGGCGGCTCCTCCGGCATCGGCACGATGGCGATTCAGCTCGCGAAGGCATTCGGCGCGAAGGTGATCGTCACCGTCGGCTCGCAGGACAAGATCGATGCCTGCCTCAAGTTGGGCGCCGACCGCGCCATCAACTACAAGACCGAAGACTTCGTCGCCGTGGTCAAGGCGGAGACCAACAATGCCGGCGTCAATCTGATCCTCGACATGGTCGCCGGCGACTATGTCGACCGCAACTATGACGCCGCCGCGGTCGACGGCCGCATCGTGCAGATCGCAACCCTCAACGGCCCCAAGGTGAGCGTCAACATCGCCAAGGTGATGGTCAAGCGCCTGACGCATACCGGCTCGACGCTGCGCCCCCGTAGTAATGCGGACAAGGCGGCGATGGTGGCCGCGATCGAGGCGAAAGTGATGCCGCTGCTGCGCGAAGGCCGCATCAAACCGGTGATGGACAGCACTTTCCCGCTGGAAAAGGCCGCCGACGCGCACCGGCGCATGGAAACCTCCGCACATATTGGCAAAATTGTGTTGGAGGCCTAGGTCTCTGGCCCACCGGGGCAAGGCGGAAACCCTTTGATTTTCCTCGCTTTCGTGGCATCTATCGCGACGCGCCGAACTACTTCTGTTCGGTCTGAAATCGCCTTGCACACGAAGTTTGCGTCGAACGCGGAGAACTGACCTTGCGTCTGATCAGGTGCCTCGCGCCCATCGCGCTGGGCCTCATGATTCTCGTCGCCGCGTCCCCAGCACGCGCGCTCGACGCCGTCAGCGTCCGCAGCGACGCGCCTGCGATCGACCTCACCGGTGTGCTCGAGCATCAGCGCAGCGACGCCGACCGCATCCAGGTCTCCACCGCGCCCGGAACCGACGGCATCGTCCGCCGCATCGAGGTCCGCGCCCGCGAAGGCGGTCAGAACTGGGTGGTGTTCGCGCTCGCCAACAACACCGACGACCAGCTCGACCGCCTGATCGTCGCCCCGCATTACCGCATCGTTTCTTCAGGGCTGTTGTGGCCCGACCTCGGGCTGTCGCGCATCGCGACCATCACGCCGTCCATCGGCGACCGGCCGGAACGCCAGGAGAGCGCGACCGCAGACGTGTTCCGCATCACGCTCGACCCCGGCGCCGTCGTCACCTTCGTCGCGGAGCTGCGCACCGACAAGCTGCCGCAGCTCTATCTGTGGGAGCCGGAGGCCTACAAGGACAAGGTCAACTCCTTCACGCTCTACCAGGGCATCGTGATCGGCATCTCGGGCCTGCTTGCACTGGTGCTGACCATCCTGTTCGTGGTGAAGGGCAGCATCATGTTCCCGGCGGCCGCGGCGCTGGCCTGGGCGGTGCTGGTCTATATCGGCGTGGACTTCGGCTTCTGGGGCAAGGTGCTCGACATGTCGAACAACGCCGAGCGCATCTGGCGCGCGGCGGGGGAAGCGATCCTGGCGGCAACGCTGCTGGTTTTCCTGTTCGCCTATTTGAATTTGAGCCGATGGCACGTGCGCTATTCGCACATCACGGTGGGCTGGCTCGCCTTCCTTGGGTCCCTCGTCGCGCTCGCTCTGTTCGATCCGGCCGTCGCCTCCGGCATCGCGCGCATGTCGCTGGTGCTGATCGCCTTCGCCGGCTTCGCGCTGATCGTCTATCTCTCCACCCACGGCTTCGACCGCGCGGTGCTGCTGATCCCGACCTGGTTCCTGCTGGTGGTCTGGGTGGTCGCGGCCGGCATGACGGTGGCGGGTTCCGTCACCAACGACATCGTCGGCCCTGCCCTGCTCGGCGGCCTCGTGCTGATCGTGATGCTGATCGGCTTCACGGTGATGCAGCACGCCTTTGCCGGCGGCGGCGCCACCACCGGCGTCGTCTCCGACATCGAGCGGCGGGCGCTGGCGCTGGCCGGCTCCGGTGACCTGATCTGGGACTGGGACGTTTCCGCCGACAAGGTTTTCACCAGCCCCGAGACCGAAGCCCTGCTCGGCCTCAAGCGCGGCACGCTGGAAGGCCCGGCCGCCTCCTGGCTCGAAGTGCTGCATCCGCTCGACCAGGACCGTTTCCGCGCCGCGCTCGACAGCGTGCTCGACCAGCGCCGCGGCCGCCTGGTGCAGGACTTCCGCCTGCGCACGCCGGACGGCCATTTCATGTGGTTCGCGCTCAAGGCGCGCCCGGTGGTGGGCTCGGACGGCGAGGTCTCGCGCGTCGTCGGCACGCTCACCGACGTCACCGAGCTGCGCAACGCCGAAGAACGCCTGCTGCACGATTCCGTGCATGACAATCTCACCGGCCTGCCCAACCGCAAATTGTTCATGGACCGGCTCGGCGCGGTTGCGAATTTTGCCAAGAGCATGCCGACGCTGCGGCCGACGCTGATGGTGATCGACCTCGACCGCTTCAAGCAGGTCAACGATTCCGTCGGCATCGCAGTCGGCGATTCCATCCTGCTGACGCTCGCCCGCCGCCTCACCCGTATCCTGAAGCCGCAGGATACGCTGGCGCGGCTCGCGGGCGACCAGTTCGGCCTGATCCTGCTCTCCGAGCAGGACCCGGCCCGCATCACCGCCTTCGCCGAGACCATCCGCAAGACCATCCGCGCGCCGATCGCCTTCAACGACCGCGAGATCTTCCTGACCGCCTCGATCGGCCTCGCGCTCTCCGATCCGCAAACCCAGCTCACGGACGAGATCATCAAGGACGCCGAGCTCGCGATGTATCACTCCAAGCGCATCGGCGGCGACCGTATCGACGTCTATAAGCCGGCGATGCGCGCGCGGAAGACCGACCGCCTGACGCTCGAGAGCGAGCTGCGCCGCGCCATCGAGCGGCAGGAGATCACGATCCTGTACCAGCCGATCGTGCGGCTGGAGGATCGTTCGATCGCCGGCTTCGAGGCGCTGGCGCGCTGGGATCACCCGAAGCTCGGCCGCATGGCGCCGTCGGAGTTCATCAGCATCGCGGAAGAGACCGGCCTGATCATCGACCTCGGCATGTTCGTGCTCGACCAGACCGCCAAGCAGCTCTCGGTGTGGCAGCGCGCGATGCGCTCGCGCGAGCCGATCTTCGCGTCCGTCAACGTCTCCTCGCGGCAATTGCTGCGCCACGACCTGATCCACGACATCCGCACCGTGCTGTCGCGCTCGTCCGTGGCGCGCGGCACGCTGAAGCTGGAACTGACGGAATCGCTGGTGATGGAGAATCCGGAACACGCGGCGCAGATGCTGACGCGGATCCGCGAGCTCGGCACCGGACTCTCGCTCGACGATTTCGGCACCGGCCATTCCTCGCTCGCCTACCTCCAGCGTTTCCCGTTCGACACCATCAAGATCGATCAGTCGTTCGTGCGCACCACCAATCGCGGCACCCGCCCGGTAATCCTGAAGTCGATCATCGCGCTCGCGCACGATCTCGGCATGGACGTGGTGGCGGAAGGCGCCGAGACTGATTCCGATGCGGTCGAGCTCTACCAGATGGGCTGCGAATACGCGCAGGGCTTTGCCTTCGGCGAGCCGATGGACGCGGACGCGGCCATGCGGCTGCTCACGGAAGTGCGCCTGGAAGCGGCGAGCTGATCCTTCTTCCCCTCTCCCCCTGTGGGCATTTGAAGTCTCACGAGAGGCCGTCATGCCCGGGCTTGTCCCACGGCTGTCCGGTTTAGATTTTCTGGACAGAGCGCATGGCGTTGATTCTAGTCGGTTCTGGACGTCTGCAAGCGTTCCGGGACACGACAAGAGGTCATCGCCATGCC
>NZ_LGHM01000226.1 GCF_001908185.1 Bradyrhizobium sp. AS23.2 | reverse complement strand
CCACGACCTTCTTAACCCCCAAACTCGCAAGCGCGACCAACTTAAAGCACGAAATAAAGAATGTAATTCTCGCTGCGTTTCGATCTTTCGTGTTTCTACACAGCCAGGGCCCATTGCAGACCTATATGATTACGCCAGAGCCAGGTTTCAGTCTCCTTCAATCCAAATTCTCGCTTCGCTCAGAGCGTTGAGAACGCGTTCGATGTCTTTGGGATCAAGTACGCTGCTGTCACACAGTCGATTCAATTCATCGAACGTAATCTTGCCGTTCCGTTCACCGATTTCGATGGCTCGTCGAATGATTTCCGGCACGCTCATGTTCTCTCCGTTTCAGCAGCCCCCACTATACGGGGAGAGAGTCGGGTTGTGGCCCTGAACCGAAGTGCCCACTGACCGCGACAACGGCAGCTGTTTGCGCCGGACCGGACATCGACCTGCACTTGCCTTGACTCCGGCTTGTGACCCTTGGTCGACGTCGCACGCACCACTCACGCTGGTTCCATCAAGTCATGCTGTTGACGCATTCTCTGTCTTAGTCGGTGAGAACATAAAACACTGCGTGAGGACCACTCTGGTTCGCACACCGGTTCCGTAGCCAGGGGTTGGCTCGAGTCCGCAAAAGATTGGCGCAAGTTCATGAACGCTCCCGCGTTCGCTTGGCCATGTTTGCGGTTTCGGGAACCGGACCATCGAAAAAAACACAGGATTTATGATGCTGTTCCCCTCGAGTGCCGCAATTTGCGGCGCCCTGGTTGCGCTTGCCGTTTCTGTTCCCGCTGTTCGAAGTGAAACGCGTGGAGTCCACTCAACCGCCGTCGTCGATGCCGCCTGTGGGGATGCGATCGTTGGCGCCGCATCCACGTACAATCCGTTCAAGCCCGGCAAGGAGGAGGGCGGTCCGAGCACAGCTTCCGGCGAGCGTTATGATCCCTCTGTCTGGGCGGCTGCCATCAAGACGAGTTTGCGTCGGAAATTTGGTGGGGTCCAATTTGGTGCGAGGCCGAAATATGCCCTCGTCGAGGCCGTAGGCAAGAAGGTCATCGTCAAGATAAATGACGTGGGGCCACTAAGGCCTGGCCGCATCATTGACCTCAACGAGCGAACGATGCGCCATTTCGATCCAAGCCTGGAGATCGGAGTCATTCATGACGTAAGAGTTAGCCCGCTTTCAGGGGACAATTGGACCCCGGGACCGGTGGGCTGAACATCGCACGCGAAAAAGGTAGTGCACGTCTCGGACAGTGGGCCGCCTTGACGGCCTCCTCGCCGCGGATCCTCGGGGCTATGCCACCTCTGGCGGCAAGGCGCCGATCGGCCAGTCTGCGTTGCCATCAATTCTGAAAACGCCTGGCCGAACGTCTCCTCCTGGCGCCCCGAGCCCACGTGCAACGACAGCTCTGGCATGTCCGCTATCAAAGACTGAGCGGACCAAGCACCCAGACTTCCGCTTCTGACCCTGGCTGTGTAGAAACACGAAAGATCGAAACGCGGCGAGAATTGCATTCTTCATTTCGTGCTTTAAGTTGGGCGCGCTTGCGAGTTTGGGAGTTAAGAGGGGCGCGGACGAATAGCTTGTTCTATCGCCATCAAGCGCCTCGGCGTTTTCACACAGCCAAGACCCATAGCGGATGTTCCGAGAACCGGAATACAATGGAGCATGACAAGCTCGCAGCCGCTAAGCATCGTAATTCGGATACCAGACGTGGCTCTCTCGCGTTCTGATCTGAACGCCTTGTTGGGACTACAAGTCGACCGGTATGAGGCGTCGTCTCGGCGCGTGCATGCTCAGATCGACATCGCAGATGGCGGAGATCAATGGGCCGCCGCTCTCGACTGTATTCAATCAATTCGCGCCACCATTCAGCGGCTGGTTTCCGAAGGTTCGATTGGAACGCCGAGCTTGGACGTAGCTATGGTCTTCCCCCATTCGTCTCTATCTAAGTTTTTGACCGTCCCGGCCGATCTGGCTGCGGCGGCCGGCGAGGCGGGGATGGACGTTCAGCTATCCGTGTATAAGACCGAGTAACGAGGTCGCCTATTGGGACCCGAAGCCGACACTGAGCAGCCGCATCGACGGCCACGCGCGCGCGATGAAGGATTCAGTCCTGCGGACGCAGGGCCGCTTCGGCGCGCTGCATCATCCGCCGCCATCGCTCGCTTGTCGGCCCGCCCATAAGCAGGAAGTAGCGGACGATCGCGATCGGCAGCCAGGTCTCCATCGCTTGCCTCAGCGCCGCTACCGGCTTTCCGGACAGCCGCGCGTATTCGGATTGCGCGGCCGCATTGACCGCAAGCGGCCGCTGCGGATTGTCGGTGACGTCGAGGGCAAACTCGGTCAGGCTGATGTGAGTGAACCCATGATCGAGGGCCGCAGGCGCGCGGATCGAAAAGGTCCAGTCGATCAGCCGCGGACCGTCCGCGGTCATGATCACGTTTTCAGGGTGGATGTCGCCATGGCACAGCCCGTCCCCCGGCTGCTGCAGGCGGTCGATCAGCGCGAGGATGTCGGAGGCGATGTGCTTGGGCACGATGTCGCCCGAGAGCCTAAAGGCGGTGTCCATCCAGCCGCGCAGATGGAAGGCCTCCGGCGGCGGCGACATCCTGTGAACGGACAGGCCGAGGGACGCAAGGATCGCACCCGCGTGGGCGAACGTCACGACGCCGCTGCGCGTGACCTGCAGCAGTGTCGGTCCGTCGAGGCGGCCGAGCACGATGCCGAGGCGTCCGTCGAGCGTCACCTCGCCGAACACCTCCGGCGCAGGCACGCCGGCGGCGAAGACTGCCTGGGTCATCCGCGCCTCTTGCTGGATGAGCCGCGGCGGGAAACCTTCCTTGAACAGTTTTACGACCTGACCTGGCGCCCAGGCGTGGATGTCCGCCGTGCCGCCCTGGTTGATCTTCTCCCCGAGGGATCCCCGCATCGCCCGTCCTCCCGCCGGTCGCGACCAAACACCGACGGCGGGCAAAAGAGAACGCTCCCGCGATCTTAGCTGTCAGCCATGATCGTGGCTTGTCCCCGGCCGCAGCGTTTGCCAAAATCGCGAAGCGACGCGCGGTTTCAAGTCCGGTTCTGGCCCTGAGCTGAACAACGCAACAGCCGCTGCCATGTCGGCTGTTTGCGGGAAACCGGACGCCACAAGATCGTTGGGCTGACTGCCGCTTTTGACCCAACTGTGTAAATGAACAAGAAATTGATCGGCGTAGTCGCTCTCCTCTACCTTTAGAAGGATGCAATCTGCCGAAAGCGCATAGTCGGATGGATCGTCTTGCCGCAAGCTTCTTGCCCCCTCGAATGCGTTCGCTGCGTGCGACGATCCGGGTGGTCTCGCGTGCGATGCAAAACCGACCAAATCAAGCTCGGAGAATCGATCATGATCATCGGAAGGAGCTTATTAGCTGGCGTGCTCGCGCTGTTTGTCACCGGGTTGGTGGCGGCGGCACCGGCAGCCGCGCAGCAGCAAAGGCCCAACATCCTCGTGATCATGGGCGACGATGTTGGCTGGTTCAACGTCGGAGCTTACCACCGCGGAATGATGTCGGGTAAGACGCCGAACCTCGACAAGCTGGCGTCTGAAGGCATGATGTTCACCGACTACTACGCCGAAGCGAGCTGCACGGCGGGACGCGCCAACTTCATCACGGGCGAGTTGCCGATCCGTACGGGACTGACGACCGTTGGTCAGGCTGGTGCCGACGTTGGCATACCGGATCAAGCCGTCACACTCGCCACCGCGCTCAGGTCGCTCGGTTACGCAACGGGACAGTTCGGCAAGAACCACCTTGGCGATCTCAACAAATACCTGCCGACGGTGCACGGCTTCGACGAATTCTTCGGGTACCTATATCACCTCGACGCGATGTCCGACCCGTACTGGTACTCGTTCCCGGCCAACCAGGACTACTACAACAAGTACGGACCGCGCAGCCTCATCCATAGCTACGCGACAGACAAGGACGACCCAACCGAGATGCCGCGCTGGGGCAAGATCGGCAAGCAAAGGATCGACGACGAGGGGCCGCTGCCGCCGTTCGCCGATATGTCGAACGTGCCGAATATGCACGATATGCCGTTCCTGAAGCCGAAGTACGACATGACCACCTTCGACGAGGTGTTGGTCAAGGCGTCCAGCGACTTCATGGATAAAGCCAAACGGGAAGGCAAACCCTTCTTCGTCTGGCACAACACGACGCGCATGCACGTCTGGACCTTCCTGTCGAAGAAGTACAGCGCGATGCAGAACAGTGAGACGAACTTTGGTCTCGAGGAAGCCGGCATGGCGCAGCTGGACGACAGCGTCGGCGCCCTGCTCAAGCATATCGACGACATCGGCGAAACCAACAACACCATCGTCATCTTCACAACCGATAACGGCGCCGAGGTGTTCACATGGCCGGATGGTGGCATGACCCCGTTCAAGGCCACCAAAGGGACGAGCTATGAAGGCGGCTTCCGCGTTCCGGCCATCATTCGCTGGCCGGGCCGCATCAAGCCGGGCTCAGTCGAGAACGGAATTTTCTCGGGGCTTGATTGGTTCCCGACACTGACCGCTGCGGCGGGAAACCCGAACATTACCGACCAGCTTCTCAAGGGAGTGGCGCTGGAAGGCCGCACCTACAAGAACCATCTCGACGGATACAATCAGATGGATCTTCTGACAGGCAAGGGCCCCTCAGTTCGCCATGAGATCTTCTATTTTGCCGGCCCGCATCTCGGTGCCCTTCGTCACGATAATTTCAAGTTCCAATTCTTCCAGCAGCCATACGGCTGGCCTGGCGAAAAGGACACAACCGACATGCCGACCGTTATCAATATCCGCCAAGACCCGTTTGAGCGAACGCCGATAACCCGCGGCGAAAGCCTGAACAACGCCGGCGGAGGCTACATGAATGATTTCATGGGCCGCGAATTCTGGCGGTTCGTGGTTGTTCAACAGGAGGTTGCCAATTTGGCGCAAACGGCGATCGACTTTCCTCCAATGCAAGCACCGGCGAGCTTCAATCTTGAAACCGTCAAAAGGGAAATTGAGCAAGCCATCAAAGCCCACCAAGGCCAGTAGCCGGCCCGATCCTTCATCAGGCGGGCGCTCTCCCATTGAGAGAGTGCCCGCAAGGCACCTTAGATTTCTGCTCGAGCCCGGATTGCTCAGCCAGGCACCATGTCGGCTGTTGGCCCCAGAGCAGACCGCTGGAGGCGATGCAGGCGGCGTCAGCTACCGCCCCCATAGCGGACCTCCTTGATGAATTGCCGGCTGCGCATTGGCCCAAAGGCCTTACAGAAGGCTGCATCGAGGCGAGGGGGCAATGCTATCCGCGCACGTCGATATCAGCGCGTGGATATCCGCTACCAGCAACGCAAAGCCATCCGATGATGGCGCCCGAATGAAGGGTGACTCCGGCAGCTCCGTTTCAAGCGGACCGCTGCTTGGTCAGCAGGACGATGGTCCGACGAAAAATGAAGAAGAAGACGAACAGAGAGCGGAGCCTGAATTCAAGGCATTTTGGCCAAAAGCGACACGAGGCATTTATCGAAGCGCTCTAGGAATATGGAATTTCGAGAAGTTCGTTGATCGCGAGGACCGCAGGCATCATCGTTGCGGGAGTGGCGACGCGAATGCGAAATAGGTGCCCGTTCTAGCCGTGCGGCGTGAATTGGTTGAGGTCGAAAATCCCCATTCGCTGCTCCAGTTGGGCGACGCGGGCCGCCATCCTCTCGAAGCCGTCCTCTCCGAACAGCTCGTGCTCCTTTTTCTCGAAATCTTCGGCCATCGCGTCGTATTCGCTCGACGAGACGACGTCCTTCAGCTTCGGAAAGAGGTCGGTGTCCTCCCGCGCCGCGTGCGGTCGGTACATCGTGATGAAGGATTGCATTGCGCCAATGAGCTGCTTGCGGTCGTCCGCACTGCTCCGGCCGGAAGGCGCGAGCTTCAGGATCGTCGCTGTGATCTTCCGGCCTGCTTCGTGCTGCCGCAACAGGGTATCCACCAGATCGATCATTCTGCCGGCCTTCTTGAAGCGCGGGAAGACGTGCTCCTCCTCCGATTTCTCATGATAGTTGTTGATGAAGTCGCGGATGATCTCGGCCGACTGCGTGATCAGGGCAGGATCGAAATCCTCGTTCGATGAGAACTTCCGGATCCCGGCCTCGTAGAGCAGCAACACGCGGTCGAGCACGCCGTGCTCGCGCATCAGATCCTCCGGCGGTGTGACCTCCTCGTCCTTCTTCCTTGTCTCCTTTGACTTCGCGCCGGCCTTCTCCTTGGCGAAGGTCGATCTGCTGAGAAGGGCCGGTGCGGCGACGGCCGCCAGCGAGCCTCCGATGAGAAGCAAACGGCGCTTGCTTGGTATCACGACTTCCATGATGGACGCTCCCGTGAACGCGTGGGGTCGCAGCTGTTGCCGTGCTCGCCCATCAACGTCAGGCGCCCTGGCGAAAACGCGTTCAAATTCACCGGTGAGGCAATCAAGAGTTCGGGCTAGCCGGCCAGACCGTCATCATTTATCGAAATCGGATAAGCACACACCCGGGATGGATCAAACGTCCGTGAGCAAGCTGTCTTCGCCGACCGTCACCTCCGTCGCCCCTCAGTCCCCGGTCGGCTCGCCGCTGGAGGTCCTCAGGGTTTTTCTGAGGCTCGGCCTGACCTGCTTCGGCGGTCCGATCGCCCATATCGGCTATTTCCGTGATGAATTCGTCGTGCGGCGGAAGTGGATCGACGAGCACGCCTATGCCGATCTGGTCGGGCTGTGCCAATTCCTGCCGGGCCCCGCCAGCAGCCAGGTCGGCTTCTCGATCGGCCTGATGCGGGCAGGCTATCTCGGCGCGCTCGCCGCCTGGACCGGGTTCACGCTGCCTTCGGCCGCGATCCTCGTTCTCTTTGCCTACGGCGCCGGCGCGCTCGGCGGGCCGATCGGTGCCGGACTGCTGCACGGACTGAAGCTGACGGCGGTCGCCATCGTGGCGCAGGCAGTCTGGGGCATGGCGCGCAACCTCTGTCCCGATCGCGAACGCGCGTCGGTCGCGGTCGTGGCAGCGCTGATCATCCTCTTCAGCACGGGGTCGATCGCCCAGATCGGAGCGATCGTTCTCGGCGGGCTCGCCGGTCTCTGGCTGTGCCGGAGCGATGCGCCGGCGCCGTCCGGGCACGTCGAGCTTCCCGTGTCGCGAACCGTGGGCCTGATCACCCTCGGAATGTTCTTCGTCCTGCTGACTGGACTTCCCGCGCTGAGCAGCCTGACCGGGTCTACGAGCATCGCGCTGTTCGATGCATTCTACCGCTCCGGTGCGCTCGTCTTTGGCGGCGGCCATGTCGTGCTCCCGCTGCTCCGCGAAGCGTTCGTCGCGCCGGGCTGGTTGAGCGACGACGCGTTCCTCGCCGGCTATGGCGCCGCTCAGGCCGTGCCCGGGCCGCTCTTTACCTTCGCCACCTATCTCGGCGCGGTGGTCTCACCGGAGCCGCACGGGCTCGTCGGGGCAGCGCTCGGCCTTGTCGGCATCTTCCTGCCGGGAATGCTGGTGCTGATTGGTACTCTGCCGTTCTGGGATGCCTTCCGGAAGCGCGCTGGCGCACAGGCTATGATGCGCGGCGTCAACGCCGCGGTCGTCGGCGTGCTCGGCGCTGCGTTGTACGATCCGGTCTGGACCACGACCGTGCATTCGCCACGGGACTTCGGCATCGCGCTGGTCGGCTTCGTCCTGTTGGTCGTCTGGCGCGCTCCGCCGCTCGTCGTCGTCGCGTTCAGCGCCGCCGCCGGCGTCGTGACCGCGCTGATCTGATCTCCGGACGCAAAGGCGGAATTGCCGCGATTTCGCATTCGTCTTCGTCGCGGCGCCGATGCTCAGGCCGTCCGACGTCGACGTGTTCAGGGCAGGGAGGGGTCGGTTCAGCGAGCTATGCCGTCGCTATGATGACATGATGCCAGTGTTTTGCCCTACGGGTCAAATGGATTCGTAAAATCCGCAAGAACTGCGCCGGGCCGTTAAGCCGTTGATATCGCTGTCACCGGCTACTTTGCATGGGGTTGTTTTTCAGTTTTTGTCGGAGCGAGCCCACCGCAGGCTTTGCCGCGGTGGACTCGCCGTTATCCCACCCTGGCGATGCGGCTATCCGCCGAACCCGAGCGCAAATTCTGGAAGAATTGTTCCACCTCGCGCGACAGCGTGTCCGCCGTCGCGGTCAGGCTGCTCGCGGCGGTCAGCACGGAAGCTGCCGCCGTGTCGGTCTCGCCGATGGCGTCGCGCAGCGAGGTGATGTTGGCGACGAGGGTCTCGTTGCCCTGCGCGGCCGACTGCGCGTTAGAGGAGATCTCGCGGGTGGCGGCGTCCTGCTGGCCGACGGCGCCGGCAATCGCCGAGGTGACCTCGTTGATCTCGCGCACCGCGCCGCCGATCTCACGCACGGCGTCGACCGCGTTGCGGGTGGACGCCTGGATCATGGCGACGTTCTCGCTGATGTCCGCGGTCGCCTTGGCAGTCTGTCCCGCCAGCGCCTTGACCTCATGGGCGACGACGGCAAAGCCGCGGCCGGCGTCACCGGCACGGGCGGCCTCGATGGTGGCGTTGAGCGCGAGCAAGTTGGTCTGCTCGGCGATTGCCTGGATCAGGCTGAGCACGCCGTCGATGCGCTGCGTGGCCGCTGCGAGGCTCTCGATCTCCGCGATCGATTTCTCGGTGCGCTGGCCGGTCTGCTCGACGGCGCCCGCGGACTGCCGCACCTGGCGGCCGATCTCTTCCACCGACATCGAGAGCTCCTCGGCCGCACCCGCAACCGCGGTGACGTTGTGCGAGGCCTGCTCGGTCGCGTTTGCCGCCGTTCCGGCGCGGTTGCTCGCGTTCGCGGTGGCGCGTGTGATGGTCTGCGCGGTCTCGCGCATGACGGTGGCGTTGTCGCCGAGGCCGCGCATGATCGCGCCGATCGCATCGCGGAACGCGTCGACGGATTGTTCGATGTGGCGGGCGCGCTCCTCGCGCGCGGCGGAGTCCTGCGAGACCTGCGAGGCAAGGTTGCGGTTGCGGCCCATCGCCTCCTGGAAGATCTGGATCGCGCGCGCCAATGCACCGATCTCGTCGGCGCGCTGCGTATGCGGCACCGTGACGTCCTGCGCGCCGTCGGCGACCTGCTTGATGGTCGCGGTAATGGCCGAGAGGGGCCGGGCGATCGAGCGGGCGATGATGACGACGCCGATCACGACCAGCGCCAGTGCGACGCCGCCGAGGCAGGTCAGTACGAAGGACAGCGTGCGATTGGTCTCGGTCTGGTGCGAGATCTGCCGGGCGCGTTCGGCATAGACTTTGGAGAGCGCCTCGAGGTCCTTGTTCAGCGCGGAGCGCACGGTGCGGTTGGCGTCGTTGTCGCCCCATTCACGGCCGGCGGCCGGGCTGATCTCGTTGGCGCGGCGCACCAGCTCCTTGCGGAAGTCGACGAACTGCTCGATGCGCTTCTTGAAGGTCGCGAACTGCTCGGCATCATCAGCCTTGACGATGGTCTCCCAGCGCTTCACGACCTCGAGGATCTGCGCGTTGAACTTGAGCAGGCCATCGCCGTATTTCTTCACGACGGCGGGCTCGGTCGACATGTAGACGCCGCGCGACTCCATGACGACCGCATAGACCAGCGAGTTGACGCGCTCGACGTTCAGCGCGGCGGCATTCGCCGTCTCGATCGCGCTCGTCAGGTCGGAGCTGCGGCGGCTGTTGTAGTCGGACAGCAACGCGATCGACGCCGTAAGCAGGGCGAACAACCCGAAGATCGCATACAGCTTGGTGGCAAGCGTGAAACGGCCTGCCAGCTCAGTGGCATTCCCAGATCGGTCGGTTGTCATGGTGTTCGGGCCCCGGAATGGCCTGAAGCGGCCGGAGAGCGCGGTCGTGTAAAACTGATGAAAAACTATGCAGAATGAAGATGGACGCAGTGTTAACGCCGGGGGCGGACCATTCGCCTTTGGTCGAAAGAAAGGTACGATATTTCAGCGTCTTGATCTGAAGGTATAGTTTCAGGATCGCCTTGGAGTCGGCCGTTGGCCGACGAACCCCGGAGGGGCCCTTGGTCTACCGCCACACCATCGACGCCACGGCCTACACATTCCCGGACCTGCGCGACCTCCTCGCCAAGGCGACGCCGCTGCGCTCGGGCGACCGGCTCGCCGGCATTGCGGCCACCAGCGCCGAGCAGATGATCGCGGCGCGGATGGCGCTCGCCGATGTCCCGCTCGGCCAATTCCTGCAGGAAGCCGTCATTCCCTATGAGGCCGATGAGGTCACCCGCCTCGTCATCGACAGCCACGATGCCAAGGCGTTCGCGCCGGTGGCCTCGCTCACGGTCGGCGCCTTCCGCGACTGGCTGCTGTCGGATGCCGCCACGCCCGAAATCCTGCGCAATCTGGCAGGCGGCATCACCCCGGAAATGGCGGCCGCGGTCTCAAAGCTGATGCGCAACCAGGACCTGATCCTGGCGGCGCGGAAGTGCCAGGTCACCACCGCCTTCCGCAACACCATCGGGCTGAAGGGCCGGATGAGCACGCGGCTCCAGCCGAACCATCCCTTCGACGATGCCAGGGGCATCACCGCCTCGATCCTCGACGGCATCCTGCTCGGCGCCGGCGATGCCTGCCTCGGCATCAACCCGGCGAGCGACGATCCGACCGTCATCGCGCAGTTGCTGCGGTTGCTCGACGAGATCATCGCGCGGCTGAAGATCCCGACGCAAGGCTGCGTGCTGACCCATGTCACGACGACGCTATCGCTGATCGGGCAGGGCGTGCCGGTCGATCTCGTCTTCCAGTCGGTCGCCGGTACGGAAGCCGCCAACCGCAGCTTCGGCATCGACCTCGCGCTTTTGAAGGAGGCGCGGGAGGCCGGGCTGTCGCTGAGGCGCGGTACGGTCGGGCAGAACGTGATGTACTTTGAGACCGGGCAGGGCTCGGCGCTGTCGGCCAACGCCCATCACGGCGTCGACCAGCAGACCTGCGAGGCGCGCGCCTATGCGGTCGCCCGCGCCTTTGCCCCGCTCCTGGTCAACAGCGTGGTCGGCTTCATCGGCCCGGAATATCTTTACGACGGCAAGGAAATCATCCGGGCCGGGCTGGAGGATCATTTCTGCGGCAAGCTGCTCGGCCTGCCGCTCGGGGTCGACATCTGCCATACCAACCATGCCGAGGCGGATCAGGACGACATGGACAATCTCCTGACGCTGCTCGCTGCCGCCGGCGTCACCTTCATCATGGGCGTCCCCGGCGCCGACGACGTCATGCTGAACTACCAGTCGACGTCCTTTCACGACGCGCTCTATGTCCGCGACGTCTTTGGCCTGGGGCGCGCGCCGGAATTCGACGACTGGCTGGCGCAGTCAGGCATCGTGGGGGCCGATTTCCGCCTTGCCGGCGATGCGGGCCTGCTCCCCGATTTCGCCTCGCGGCTGATCGCGTGACGGGCGGGAGCGCCCCCCCCGCGGCCTGAGGAAACCATTGGTGCCTCTCGGAATTATGCTCATGCCACAATATTGAGAAATTCCGGCGACAGCATTACGCTATATGTCTGGCTGGCAATTTCCGCACCTATGTCGAGCGTGGCTGGGGGGAGCTTTGATGCGAGCTGAAAGCAACGGTACGTCCCGGCGGATTCTCTGCGTGTTTCCGCGTTACACGTCGTCGTTCGGGACGTTCGAGCACTCCTATCCGCTAACCGACGGCGTCAGCGCCTTCATGCCACCGCAGGGCCTGCTGCTGATCTCCGCTTATTTGCCGAAGGATTGGCAGGTCAAATTCGTCGACGAGAATCTGCGCCGCACGACGAAGGAGGAGTTCGAATGGGCGGAGGTGGTCTTCGTCAGCGGCATGCACATCCAGCGCCAGCAGATGAACGACATCTGCCGCCGTGCGCATGAATTCGATCTGCCGGTCGCGCTCGGCGGTCCGTCCGTCAGCGCCTGCCCGGACTATTATCCGACCTTCGACTATCTCCATGTCGGCGAGCTCGGCGACGCCACCAATCGGTTGATCGAGATCCTCTCGCGCGACACCTCGCGTCCTGAGAGCCAAGTGGTGCTGACCACCAAGGACCGCGTGCCGATGACGGAGTTTCCGATCCCGGCCTACGAGCTCGCGGACGTGAAGAAATACTTCCTCGCCAGCATCCAGTATTCCAGCGGCTGTCCCTATCAGTGCGAGTTCTGCGACATTCCCGGCCTCTACGGGCGCAATCCGCGCATCAAGACGCCGGAGCAGATCATCGCCGAGCTCGACCGCCTGCGCGAATGCGGCATGACCGACACGGTCTATTTCGTCGACGACAATTTCATCGGCAACCGCAAGGCCGCGATGGACCTGCTGCCACATCTGATCGAATGGCAGAAGAAGACCGGCTACGTGGTGCGGCTCGCCTGCGAAGCGACCCTGAACATCGCCAAGCGCCCCGAGATTCTCGAGAAGATGCGCGAGGCCTATTTCGCCACCATCTTCTGCGGCATCGAGACTCCCGACCCCGACGCGCTGCACGCGATGCACAAGGACCACAACATGATGGTCCCGATCCTGGAGGGCGTGCGCACCATCAACTCCTACGGCATGGAAGTCGTCTCCGGCATCATCATGGGGCTGGACACCGACAAGCCCAATACATCCGATGCGCTGCTGGCCTTCGTCGAAGAATCCCAGATCCCGCTGCTCACCATCAACCTGCTTCAGGCGCTGCCGAAGACGCCGCTGTGGGACCGGCTGGAGCGGGAAGGACGCCTCATCAATGACGAGGGCCGCGATTCCAACGTCGACTTCCTGCTGCCCTATGACGACGTCGTCGCTTCCTGGAAGCACTGCATGGAGGTCGCCTACGAGCCCGCAAAGGTCTATGCGCGCTTCCAGTATCAGTGCGACCACACCTATTCAAATCGCCTCAAGGTGCCGGTGCCGGACGAAATGAAGTCCTGGGCCAACATCAGGCGTGCGCTGATCATGCTGAGGAACATCTTCTGGAAGGTCGGGGTGCTCGGCAACTACAGGCGTGTATTCTGGAAATTTGCGCTGGGGCGTATCCGGCGCGGCGATCTGGAAGGCCTGATCGGCTCCACATTGGTCGCGCATCATCTCATCACCTTTGCGCGCGCGGCTTCCAGCGGCAAGCAGAACGCCTCGAACTACTCGATCCGGCTGCGCGAGGCTTCCGTCCCCGCCGAATGATGCGACATGTCTGATCCAGCCGTCCCGCGCCGTCCGATCCTCGATCTGCGGTCGTTCACGCCGGCGCGCGTCGCGCTCGGGCGCAGCGGCGCGAGCGTGCCGACAAAGCCACTGCTCGATTTCACGCTGGACCACGCGCGTGCCCGCGATGCCGTGCATGCCGCCTTCGATGCGCCGCGGCTGGTCGCCGATCTCGGCGAGCTTGGCCTCGTCGTCGCCGAGGCGAGGAGCCGGGCTGCCGATCGCAGGGACTATCTGCGCCGTCCGGACCTCGGACGTCAGCTTGATGCTGGTTTTGCCGAGGCGCTGGCGCGATGCGCCAATGAACCATGCCCGATCGCGATTATGATCGGCGACGGCCTGTCGGCGGCGGCGGTCCACGCCCATGCGGTGGCGCTGGTAGCGCGCCTGCTGCCGTTGCTCGCAGCCGATGAAGGCGTCGCGATCGGCCATGTGGTCGTCGCTTCAGGCGCTCGCGTCGCGCTCGGCGACGAGATCGGTGCCATTCTCGGTGCGCGCATGGTCGTGGTGCTGATCGGCGAGCGGCCGGGCCTGTCGGCGCCGGACAGTCTCGGCGCCTATCTGACCTTCGCGCCAAAGCCGGGCCGCACCGATGCCGACCGAAACTGCGTGTCGAACATCCACCACGCTGGGTTGAGCTATGAGGAAGCCGCCTTCAAGATCGCCTGGCTCGCCCGGGAAGGCCTGGCGCGGGAAGCGACCGGCGTGGCGCTGAAGGACGAGAGCAGCGACAGGGCTCCGCGTCGAATTGGCACGGCTTTGCCCGAATGACAGGCATTCCGGCAAAATCGCCGCATCTTGACCGATTTGGCCACACTTCGCCTGCTTGCGAGTCGGGCTATTGACCTGCTAAACCCCTCGCGGCGATTTTCCGCGCATTTTCAAAGGGCAAGCCTCCCATTGGTATGGCGTTTTCAAGCCGTTCGCGGGGCGCATCAAGCTCACAGACCGAGTCGATTTAGGAACTGGACAAGGCATGCTCGAAAAGCACAGCGAGAGTGAGGTTCATGTCGACAAGGTCGAGCACGGACCTGCGTCCTCGATCGCCTTTGGGCTCGAGCGTATCGGCCTGATCGCCGTACGGGCGCCGATCGTCTCCTGCATCGTGCTGCTCGCGCTGATTGTCGGCGCCGTTTTCGGCATTCACCGGATCAAGATCGACGATTCGCTGTCGCAGCTGTTCCGCTCCGACACTCGCGAATTCCACCAGTATGAAGAGGTGACCAAGAAGTTTCCGGCTGAGGAATTCGACGTCCTTGTCGTGGTCGAAGGCAAGAACCTCCTGGCGCGGAACAACCTCGAGAAGCTGCGCGACTTCGTCACTGACATGCAACTCGTCGAAGGCACGCGCGGACTGGTCTCGCTGTTCTCGGCACGCCAGGCGCCGGCGCCGGGCAAGCTCCCGGCCGCGCTGTTTCCGGCCGAGCTGCCCGAAGACCAAGCCTATGACAAGTTCATCGAGACCGTCAAAAACAACGAGATCATCCGCGGCAAGCTGCTGTCGGAGGACGGCACGCTGGCGCTGATCGTGCTTTCGCTCGATCCGGAGGTGGTTGCTTCCAGCAAGCTGACCAAGACCGTCGGCGACATTCGAGCGCTGATGAAGGAGGACCTCGGCGACACCGGGCTCAACGTACAGCTCTCCGGCGTGCCGGTGATGCAGCTCGAGATCCGCAACGCCGTCGAGCGCGACGGGCTCACCTACAACATCCTCGGCATTCTCGCCGGCTGCGTCATCGCCATCATCTTCTTCCGCAAGATCTCGTTCATGATTGCGGCGGCGTTCCCGCCGATGATCGCGATCCTGCTGGCGCTCGGCGCGCTCGGCTGGGCCAACTTCAATCTCAACATGTTCCTGAACGTGATGACGCCGCTCATCATGGTCATCAGCTTCTCGGACTCGATGCAGCTCACCTTCGCCGCGCGCGACCGGCTGATCGCGGGCCAGGACAAGTTCACTGCGTTCAAGAACGCAGTGCTGGTGGTGGGACCTGCCTGCGTGCTGACGCACGGCACCGCCGGCATTTCCTTCATCGCGCTGCAGTTCTCCGACTCCGATCTGATCCGCAAGTTCGGCGAGGCGGGCCTCGCCGCCACCATCATCGCGCTGGTCGCGGTGCTGTCGCTGGTGCCGGTGTTCGGCGTGCTGTTCGTGCGTAACGAGAAGGTCTTTGCGGTCAAGTTCCAGGGCGCCGATGCCGGCGTCCAGGCGCTGCGCAATTTCTGCTACTGGATCGCGGTGCGCATGGTGGGCCGGCCCGGCCTGTTCAGCCTGATCGCGGTGCTGTTCGTTGGCGGCCTCGGCGTGATCTACGCCAATCTGGAGCCGCGCTACCGGCTCGCCGACCAGGTCCCGGACAAGCGCCAGGCGGTCGCAGCCAGTGACCGTCTCGACGCCAAGCTCACCGGCGCCAATCCCGTCAACGTGCTGATCCAATTCCCCAAGGGTGAATCGCTGTATTCACCGGAGACGCTGCAGACCATTGCTGACGTCCACGCGACCGTGGAGAAGGCGGCCGGTGTCGGCAATGTCTGGTCGGTCGAGACCCTGCGCCGCTGGCTTGCGGAAAAGGCCGGCAGCGCCGACGTCGCGACCCTGAAGGAATATGTGAGCGTCATTCCCGAGCATCTGGTGCGGCGCTTCATCGACGCCGAGCAGGATGCCGTCGTGGTCGCCGGCCGCGTGCCGGACAAGGATTCCAGCCAGCTCCTGCCGATCGTCGACAAGCTCGACTCCGAGCTCGACGCCGTCCGCAAGAAGCATCCAGGCTACGAGGTTGCGGTGACGGGTCTCGCTGCGATCGCGGCGCGCAACTCGGCCAGCATGATCGAGAAGCTGAACCGCGGCCTCACCGTCGAATTCGCGCTGGTCGCGATCTTCATCGGCCTCGCCTTCCGTTCCTGGGTGGTGATGTTCGCCTGCATCCTGCCGGGCATCTTCCCGGTGGTGATGTCCGGAACGGTGCTGTGGGCGATGGGCGAGGGCCTGCAATTCGCCAGCGTCGTCGCGCTCACCGTCTCGTTCGGCCTGGGGCTGAGCGCGACCATCCACTTCCTCAATCGTCTCAGGCTGGAGAGCAAGCCGGGCGTCGGCTCGGCGCTCGCGGTGGAGCGCGCGACCGTGCTGGTCGGCCCGGCGCTGATCCTGACCACGGTGGTGCTGGCCTGCGGCCTCGTCGTCACCGTATTCTCCGATCTGCCGTCGCTGCGGCTGTTCGGCTGGCTCAGCGCTTTCTCGATGGTCATGGCGTTGGTCGCCGACCTCTTCATCCTGCGGCCGACGGCGATGTGGCTGATCAACCTGCACGCCAGGCTTCACGGGGCCGACAAGCCCGCGATCTGAGCGGGACGGCTTGTGCGTCTCGCATTCAGACCTCACACAGGTGTTTGCAAGTAAGACCAACCAGCAAAAGGCCCCCCGGCTCGTGAGAGCCGAGGGCCTTTATTCTTTTCCGAGCGGAAAGGGCGTCAGCCCTTCGTCATAGTGATGTTGACGCCGCGGATCTCGCCCTTGGAGCTGATCTGCACCGTCTGCTTGGTACCGTTGGTGCGCAGCGACAGATTGGCGGCAAAGCCGTTGGCCTCGACGAACACGTCGATCTGGCCGCCGCCGGCTGTGCCCTGCAGATTGCCGAAAATGTTGCGGCTGGCTTCGCTCCAGTTGCCGGAGATGCGGTCGCCCTGGCTCGTCACGTCGCTGGTGAGGTCGAATTTGTAGCTGTCGCTGGCGCAGTGCAGAGCCTGCTTGAGGTTGAGACCGCTGCCGGCAACCTTGTAGTCCGCCTTGCAGCGGATGCGCTCGGTGGTGCCATCGGACAGCGACACCGTGCCGGTTCCGCTCCACGCGCCGTCGAAACCGGCAAACGGTCCGGACGACTCAGCATGGCTTGCTGAAACCGAGAAGAGCAGTGCAGCCCCGATGCCAGCCGCCTTGATCGCCTGTCCAGATCGCCCAAAGAATTTCATCTCAAATATCCCGTTTTGGAATGACGTCCGCTCACGATAAAGGCGTCTCGCCACATCGAAGGTTTAGTGTTCCGAGCCTGTGTCAGGTTCAACGCCTGGGCGCCAGAGATGGTGGTTCACGAAGCCCTCGCGCCATGCCCGGACGTCGCGATTCTCCGTGTTTCGGCATGTTTCTGGCCGAAAGAGCAGGGCGGAGAGATGCAGGTGTGCAACAGGTGCCGAGCAAAACGCGACGTGCCAGAATTATGACGTAGTATCAATCCCTTACATCTGCCAATGATAATCGGGAGAAGACCTGATTTGGTCGGTGTGGTGCCAATTTGGCCGCATTTGCCAGTGCTTGTGGCTTCTCCGAGGCCGCACTTTCCGCGGCAACTTGCCATCAGAACAATCCGTTCCGGTCGTCCGCCCTGTGCTGTCCGGGATCGGTGTGATTCTGCCGTCAGAATGAAGGAATACAATGCGTAAGCTTCTCGTTGCTCTCACCCTGCTGTCGGCATCCCTTTCAACGGCGGCGTTCGCCCAGCAAGGGCGTGGCACGGACGCGGAGCAGAAAGCCTGCACGCGCGACGTGCAGAAGTTCTGCCGTCCGGTCATCGACCAGGGCGATTTCACGATCCTGGCCTGCCTCAAGGAGAACCGGACCAAGATCTCGCAGGCCTGCGACCAGGTCCTGAAGAACCACAACCAGTAAGCTCGTCCATTGGCCCACAACGGCGGCCCCTGGGTTGCCTTTGTGGGCCCGATCCGGAAGGGCAGCCATCGAGAGACAGGATTGGTTTTGCGGCCGTATTCCCCTATATGGGGGCCGCGGCGGCATCGCCGGCATGAGCCCGCGCGAGCGAAAAACCCCTTCTTGTCCAAACGATTGTTAATCAGCCCTCGATGACCTCTGCGAGCGAATTGCGATCCGGGAAGGGTGACCGCGACGAGAATTTTCCCGTCGCGTCCTGGATCATTCATCCCCGTCATCGCGCGCTGATCCTGGCGTACTACAATTTCGTCCGCACCGGCGACGACATCGCCGATCACGCCACGCTGCCGCCCGACGAAAAGCTCGCTTATCTCGACCTGCTCGAGGCGGAACTGCTCGGCAAGGGCGACACCCAGGCCGAAGCCGTCGTCTTGCGGCGCGCGCTGGCCGAGCGCGGCATGGCGCCGCGCCATGCGCTCGACGTGCTCGTCGCGTTCCGCATGGACGTGACCAAGCTGCGCTACGAGACCTGGGACGACGTGATCCACTACTGCCGTTATTCAGCGATGCCGGTCGGCCGCTTCATGCTCGATGTTCACGGCGAGAGCACTTCGACATGGGCGGCGTCGGATGCGCTTTGCGCGGCCCTCCAGATCAACAACCATCTCCAGGATTGCGGCAAGGATTTCCGCGAGCTCAACCGCGTCTATCTGCCGCGCGATGCGCTGGCCGCAAGCGGCGCCTCGGTCGAGCAGCTCGGGCTTGCCCAGTCGCCGCCGGCGATGCTGGCCTGCCTTCAGGCGCTCGCCGTGCGCAACGAAGCGCTGCTCAACGAGAGCAAGTCGCTCAGCGCGGAGGTCAGGGATTTCCGCCTCGGCGTCGACATCTCGGTGATCCAGGCCTATGCCGACCGCATCGTGCGCCTCTTGAAGGTGCGCGATCCCCTGCGCCAGCGCGTGCATCTCAACAAGCTCGAGCTTCTCACCTTCAGCCTCGCCGGAATGATCGGCGAAGTCGGCCGCCGCGCAATCGGGCGCAAGGCCATCTCCAGACCGGGGACTGCACATGACGCTTGAGGCGACTTCGCCCGGCGCCAATTATGGCTCGACCGCATCGAACAGCTCCTTCTATGCTGCGATGCGCATCCTGCCGCGCGACCAGCGCGAGGCGATGTTCCAGATCTACAGCTTCTGCCGGCAGGTCGACGACATCGCCGATTCCGATGGCCCGCGCGACGAGCGGCTCGCCGCGTTGCAGGAGTGGCGTAATGACATCGACGCGCTTTATCAGGGCAATCCGCCGCCGCGGCTGAAGGACTATGTCGCCTCGGTGAAGACCTTCGGGCTCAAGCGCGAAGATTTCCTTGCCATCGTCGACGGCATGGAGATGGACGTGCCGCAGGACATCCGCGCGCCCGACATGGCGACGCTCGATCTCTATTGCGATCGCGTCGCCAGCGCCGTGGGACGGCTGTCGGTGCGGGTGTTCGGCCTGCCGGAAGAAGACGGCATCCAGCTAGCGTACCATCTCGGCCGCGCGCTCCAGCTCACCAACATCCTGCGCGATATCGACGAGGACGCGACGCTCGGCCGGCTTTACCTGCCGCGCGAGGCGCTGCTGCATGCCGGCATCACGTCAAATGATCCGAACCGAGTGATCGCCGAGCGCGCACTGCCAAAGGTCTGCCAGCCGCTGGCGCAGCGCGCGAAGGCGCATTTCGAGAAGTCGGACGAGATCATGAACCGCAACCGGCGCCGCGCGGTGCGCGCGCCGCGGATCATGTCGAAATACTATCACGCCATTCTCGACCTCCTGATCGCGCGCGGTTTCAACGCGCCGCGCGAGCCCGTGCGTGTGTCGAAGATCACACGCGTCGCCATCCTGCTCCGCTACGCTTTCATCTGATGCAAAAGACAGCTCACATCATCGGTGCCGGAATTTCCGGCCTCTCCGCCGCCGTGCGGCTCGCCAATGCCGGCTTCAAGGTCGCCGTGCACGAGGCGACGCAGCAGGTCGGCGGCCGCTGCCGTTCCTATTTCGACGGCGCCACCAATCTCACCATCGACAACGGCAATCATCTGCTGCTGTCGGGCAACAGCCATGCGCGGGCCTATGCGCGTTCGATCGGCACCGAGGCGGGCCTGGTCGGTCCCGAAAGCGCGCAGTTTCCGTTCGTCGATCTCGCGACCGGGCAGCGGTGGCAGATCGATCTCGGCGATGGCCGGCTGCCGACCTGGGTGCTCGACGAAAGCCGCCGCGTTCCTGACACCGGGCTCACCGACTATCTCAAGCTGGCGCCGCTGATCTGGGCGTCGGAGGAGACGCTGGTCGGCAAGTCAATTCCTTGCGAAGGCATCCTCTATCAGCGCCTGGTGCAGCCGCTGCTGCTTGCTGCGCTCAATGTCGATCCGCCCGAGGGGTCGGCCGGGCTTGCCGGCGCGATCGTGCGCGAGACGTTGCTTGCCGGTGGGCAGGCCTGCCGGCCGCTGATCGCGCGCGACGGCCTCAGCGCCGTGCTGATCGAACCTGCCGTGAAATTTCTGCAGGAGCGGGGCCACTCCGTTCAGCTCGGCCATGAGCTGCGTTCGTTCGCGACCAACGACGGCAAGGTCGGCGCGCTGAATTTCGGCGGCGAGGACGTGATCCAGATCGCCGACGGTGACGTCATCGTGATGGCGGTGCCGCCGCGTGCGGCATCTAGCTTGCTGCCGGGCCTGAAGACGCCGACAGAATTCCGCGCCATCGTGAACGCGCATTTCCGCTTTGAACCGCCGCCGGGCTCGGCGCCGATCCTCGGCGTGATCGGTGGCATTGTGGAATGGCTGTTCGCGTTCCCGAACCGGTTCTCCGTCACCATCAGCAATAGCGACCGTCTGGTCGACATGCCGCGCGAGGAACTCGCGCAGGCGATCTGGAACGACGTCTGCAAGGCGGGCGGCGTTTCCGGCGAGTTGCCGCCCTGGCAGATCGTGCGCGAGCGCCGGGCCACTTTTGCAGCCACGCCGGCGCAGAATGCCCTGCGTCCAGGGCCGGTCACTGCGCTGAAAAACCTGTTTCTTGCCGGCGATTGGACTGCTACGGGATTGCCTGCAACCATCGAGGGATCGGTCCGGTCGGGTGATCGCGCCGCCGATCTGGTTCTGGCCGCAAAGCGGCCCTGACGGGCATTGTCCCAATCACTTTCAATCGACTATCGGAGCAATCGAGCGACATGGATGCCGTGAACGTGACCAGCCGTGAAGTCCTGGAATCGAGCATTGCGTCGGCCACGCAAGGCCTCCTCGGCTTCCAGCAATCCGACGGCCATTGGATCTTCGAGCTCGAGGCCGACTGTACGATTCCGGCCGAATACATCCTGCTGCGTCATTATCTCGCAGAGCCGGTCGACACGGTGCTCGAGACCAAGATCGGCAACTATCTGCGCCGCGTCCAGGGCACCCATGGTGGCTGGCCGCTGGTGCATGACGGTGAGTTCGACATGAGCGCCAGCGTGAAGGCTTACTTCGCGCTGAAGATGATCGGCGATTCCGTGGACGCGCCGCACATGGTGCGCGCGCGCGAGGCGATCCATTCCCGCGGCGGCGCCATCAACAGCAACGTCTTCACGCGCTTCTTGCTTGCGACGTTCGGCGTGGTGACCTGGCGCGCGGTGCCGGTGCTGCCGATCGAGATCGTGCTGCTGCCGTTCTGGTCGCCATTCCACCTCAACAAGATTTCCTACTGGGCGCGCACCACCATGGTGCCCCTGATGGTTATCGCCGCGCTGAAACCGCGCGCGAAGAATCCGAAGGGCGTCGGTATCGACGAGTTGTTTCTCCAGGATCCGCGCTCGATCGGCATGACCGCGAAGGCGCCGCACCAGAGCATGGCCTGGTTCCTGCTGTTCCGCTCGCTCGATGCGATCCTGCGCGCCATCGAACCGATGTTTCCGAAGAGTCTGCGCAAGCGCGCGATCGATGCGGCGCTCGCCTTCACCGAGGAGCGGCTCAACGGCGAGGACGGCATGGGCGCGATCTATCCGCCCATGGCCAACATCGTCATGATGTACGACGCGCTCGGCAAGGACGAGAATTTCCCGCCGCGCGCGATCACGCGCCGGGGCATCGACAAGCTGCTGGTGATCGGCGAGGAGGAGGCTTACTGCCAGCCTTGCGTCTCGCCGGTGTGGGACACGACGCTGACCGCCCACGCGTTGCTGGAAGCCGGCGGCGACAAGGCCGTGCCTGCGGCCAGGCAGGGCCTCGACTGGCTGATCCCCAAGCAGGAGCTCAGCGTGAAGGGCGACTGGGCGGCGAAGCGCCCCGACGTGCGTCCGGGCGGCTGGGCCTTCCAGTACAACAATGCCCATTATCCCGATCTCGACGACACTGCGGTGGTGGTGATGTCGATGGACCGCATGCGCCGGGAGCACGGCATCGCCGGCTACGACGCTGCGATCGACCGCGGCCGGGAGTGGATCGAGGGCATGCAGAGCGACGATGGCGGCTGGGCTGCCTTCGACGTCAACAACCTCGAATACTACCTGAACAACATCCCGTTCTCCGACCACGGCGCGCTGCTCGATCCGCCGACCGAGGACGTCACCGCGCGCTGCATCTCGATGCTGGCCCAGCTCGGCGAGACCGAGAAGACCAGCAAGCACGTGGCGGGCGGCGTCGCGTACCTGAGGAAGACCCAGCACCCCGAGGGCTCCTGGTACGGTCGCTGGGGCATGAACTTCATCTATGGAACCTGGTCGGTGCTCTGCGCCCTGAACATGGCCGGCGTCGGCCACAAGGACCCCATGATTCGGAAGGCGGCCGACTGGCTGGCCTCGATCCAGAACGAGGACGGCGGCTGGGGCGAGGACGCCGTCAGCTACCGCCTGGATTACAAGGGCTGGGAGGCCGCCCCCTCGACCGCCTCTCAGACGGCATGGGCCTTGCTTGCCCTTATGGCGGCTGGCGAGGTTGATCACCCGGCCGTTGCCCGCGGGGTGGAGTACCTGATTGCAACACAGAACAAAAAAAGGACTGTGGGACGAGCAGCGGTACACCGCCACAGGCTTCCCCCGCGTGTTCTATCTACGGTATCATGGTTACCCGAAGTTCTTTCCGTTGTGGGCGCTGGCGCGGTATCGGAACTTGCGGAACACCAACAGCAGGGTGGTAGGGGTCGGAATGTGACTTTGGGGACGGGGGAATATATTACCGCGGGTAATGCCATCGACCCGCGGTCGATACTGATCGTGACCGGACTGGTTCAGGAGGCCCGCATCGCGGCGGGGCCCGGAATGGCGGTCATTTGTTCGTCGAGCAGCCCGACCCAGTTGCGGGCGCTTCTGACCGTGGTGGACCCCGAAACGATTCGCGGCGTGATCTCGTTCGGCGTGGCCGGCGGGCTCGATCCGACGCTGCGCTCCGGCGACGTGGTGCTGGCGACCGAGGTGCTCTCCGGCGATACCCGCTGGGCCGCCGGGCTGTCGCTGGGCGACGACCTCATCGACCGCCTGACGTCGGGGCGCCGCCGCGTCGTGCGCGGCAGCCTCGCGGGCGCCGAGGAAGTGGTCACCGGCCGGTCCTGCAAGGCTGCGCTGCATTCGGAGACCGGAGCTGCGGCCGTCGACATGGAGAGCCACATCGCGGCGGCGTACGCGGCCGAGGCCGGGCTGCCCTTTGCCGCGGTCCGCGTCATCAGCGATCCCGCTCACCGCGCACTGCCGGCGCTCGCCCGCGCCGCCATCAAGCCGAACGGCCAGATCGACCTCGCGGCCGTCCTGCGCGGCATCGTGCGCAATCCGGCGACGCTGCATGCGCTGGTCTCGACCGGCATCGACTTCAACCGCGCGCTGCGCTCCCTGCGCGGCTGCCGCGACTTCCTGATCGGCACCGAGCTCGTCGACAGCGGGGCCCTGGCCTCCGAGACGACCTGAGCGGATTCGTCGATCCAGCTAAAGAAAAGGCCCGGACGCCATTGGCGTCCGGGCCTTTTGCTGTTTTGCGCGTAGCCCGCATGGACCGCTTCGCAATCCGGGGTCTGTCAAGGCAACACTGCTCCGCGATTCGCTTCGATGCCTGTTAGGTGGGTTATCACTCCGTTGAGTGCACTGTCGCCGTAGTTCGGCCGGGCTCTTCTTGCGCGGTAGCGACCCGACTTTCGTGCTCGTAGGCGCGCCTTACGTTGCCTATCGCTGCGAATGCACCCGCTTGCACACTCTTGGCCAATATACACTTCTTACGTTTGTCGCTTATAATCACAACCGTGACGTCCATTGAGTCGCGCCGATTAATTGAGCGAAGTTATTCATTTATGCCCTCCGAAACGGTCTCTGCTCCCACGATCCGCAGACTTTCGATCCAAAGGTTTCGTTCTATCAAGTCGATGAGCTGGCTACCTGCTCCAGGCTTGAATCTAGTTCTTGGCGGGGGAGATGTCGGCAAGACAACAATTCTCGATGCTCTCGCTCTTTTGCTGAGCCCCACAAATCCAAACGTCGTGCCTGACACAGACTATTACGGACGACAGGAGGAGAACGGATTTGTTATCGATGCTGTTATTTCGTTACCCGACGACAGCAAAATCAATAACCTTTTGAAAGCGGCATGGCCGTGGGATTGGGACGGCGAGAAGCCGATCGTCCCAAGCATCGATGGGGATGGTACTCAAGCTCATAACAAGCCGGTGTATTGGCTCCAGGTAACCGGCACTCCTGAACTTGACTTAGTTTATGAGGTAAAACAGCCAGATGGTACTTCCGAAACGCTGCCACTGGCGTTGCGGCGTCAATTGGCTCCGGTTCGCCTAAGTAGCGATGATCGAAATGACCGAGATCTTCGTTTCGTTCAGGGTTCCGCGCTGGACCGTTTGCTGTCCGACAAGACATTGAGATCTAGGCTAAGCAGCAAGCTCGCAGAAACCAATGTCGTGGATGCTCTAAATAGCGATAGCAGGACCGCGCTCTCCACGTTAAGCGACGCTTTTGCCGCGAGGTCGCTGCCAACAGATCTCGACCTTTCGATAACAGGCGCTCCCGGCATTTCGGTCATGGCCCTCATCGGACTGACAGCCGAGCGTGACGGTGTGCAACTTCCCCTTAGCAGTTGGGGAGCCGGTACTCGACGTTTGTCCGCGCTGGCAATAGCAGAGCAGACCCAAGGCGCGGCGCCCATCACTCTCGTCGATGAAATCGAGCGTGGTCTCGAACCTTACCGACAGCGTGTCCTGGTAGCAAAGCTGGGATCAAATAGCGCGCAAGCATTCGTTACTACGCACAGCGCCGCCGCAATTTCTGCAGCGGCTGGCTCTACGCTTTGGTACGTCGACCACGCGAGTAATATCGGTAAACTCGATGGCGCGAGAGTCGCACAACAGCGGGTGCGGGATCCTGAAGCCTTCTTATCCCGACTTGCCATTGTTTGTGAGGGAATCACCGAGGTTGGATTTGGTACAACGCTATTGCTTGCAGCTCTTGGAGCCCCATTGGAGCAGACGGGCATTCGTATCGTAGACGGTGGCGGCCATGAGACAACTTTGGGATTGCTTGAAGCGCTGGCCGAAGGTGGCCTGAGCTTTGGTGGATTTGCCGACGATGAAGGTGGCAAGCACCCTACGCGGTGGAAGAAGTTGGAGGAGAGTCTCGGGAAATTGCTTTTCCGTTGGCAGGCCGGTTGTCTAGTCATCTGGAACGCAAGTTCGTCACATTATATGATGGCTCGAATCTCTGTAGAGGAGAGCGCTTGTGGCGAATGCAGGTGTTAGAGGCCGGCCAATCGAGCCGTTGGTGCTGAGTCC
>NZ_LGHM01000225.1 GCF_001908185.1 Bradyrhizobium sp. AS23.2 | reverse complement strand
TGCGAAGAGGATACCGAGCTTCGGTGCCGCGTGATCTGAGAAGTAGATTCTCCGCCATCCGCCGGAGTTCGCGTTTTTACACAGCCAGGGCCAACAGCAGACATGCAACAGGAGCGCGAGTTTCGATTTGTCGGACAGTGGCGAGGGGGCGGACCTGCGAGCCTGCAAGGCGATGCATTAGCGACGCAAAGGACGCAAGCTGCCGATTCTTGACGGGTACTCCCCGAATAAATGGTGATACTGACTGGCGAAGCGGCCTGGGTTTGAAATCCCATATCGCGCCGCCACCTCAGCAACGGAAATCGATCCGTCAGATCTCATGATCGCCTGATGCGCAAGCTCGAGCCTGATCCGTCGAAGGGACGCCATCGGCGATGCGCCACGGAAGGCGCGAAACGCAGCCTGGAGTGCGCGGCTGCCGCATCCAGCAGCCTGGGCAATCTCCTCAAGCGTTAGCGGCAACTCCGCTTTGCTGCGCATCAACTCCTCGGCGCGTCGTACCGTGGCGGGTGTCGCTGCTCTTGCTTGGCCTCGCAACAGCATTGACCGACTATGCGTGGCCGCCAGCACGATGGTGCGGAGAAACAATTCCTGGGCCGACGCCGCAACGATCTCGTTCGAAAGCGGCGAGTCAGGATGGCCGAGCTCGGCATACAGCCACTCCGTCAGGCGGCGCAGGCCGGCGCCCGCAGCACTTGTGACATCGATGCCCGCATCGAAGTCCAGCCCCCGGACGTCCGGGCCATCCAACATCTCGGTCGCCTGGCGGCGTAACAGGCCTGCTGGTATCCAGACGTTCGTCTTTACGGCTTCATTGCCGGTCTTCAACACCGTTCCCGGCCTTCCGTGAAAGATCACGCCACCGCCGGCATTGGTCTCGGCAGGTGAAGCGGCCCGCGGCTGGCAGAGCAATCCCTGCCCCTGCTGCAGGAACGTCAGACAATAATGGTCGATGCCAGGTGATCCTATGACCATATCGGTCGCCTCGCGGTCCGCCATCCGTACGAAGCAGGTACGGCCAAGCTTTCCGACAGAGACAGTCGTTCGATATGAGTGCTTCTCGATTTTATACCGCCGCCAATCGCCCGCGCGATACGATCGCGCAAGGAACTGCGGCGGCGTGATGGCACTTGTCGGCGTAGGCGTGAACAGCTCCCACATGGTGGGAGTGATCTCATAAGGATCTTCAACCTCTACAGTGGTAACCGATCCGGCCATAGTGCCCTCCGGACAAAACAACCATGCGATCTGCGCGAACGTCTATAGCACGTCTTCTACGATGAGAGAACCGCCCGCTGGGTCGATCGCTACTCAGAAACAGCCTGTGCTGATCGCGTTCATGCTGCCAACATGTTGGGCGGACGCCCAGCCGGCCGGGGAACGCGTCCATATCGGTCTGTGACTGCGGCTCCAGTCATCCAATCCAGTTGAACCCCGCCCGAAGGAGCCCACCATCTGAAAAAGAATCGTTTTCTGTCCTGCTCTTTCGCTTCCTGAATAGGCGTCCTCGTTCCAGCATGGCTATATTGGAGGTGATTGGCGAACTTGAAAATCGGATCATTGCATATCCATCCCTGAGTTTGCGGGGACAGAGGTTCAAGATCGATCACGAGCGCTGCGGATAACGATTTCTCTACTTTGCGGAGTTTCAACGATGAGACACGCTCAATTTTACGGTGCCAATGACACGGTGAGCGCCAACACAGACCCCCTTTGTATCCCGCTCAAGCGCGTGCCGCTTCTCTCGTTCGGCGGCATAATCATGGCCGCCCGGCACATGGCGGAAATCGGTCGGCGCAGGGCGGAGCACATCGTTGTAACGCGATTTGTTGCTGGGCGGCGCTGGAGCGACTTAACCGAGCGGACGCTGAACGACGAACTCACGGGCCAAAACCACAGGTCGTTTCTCCCCTGAAATGCGTGGCATGCACGGGATGAGTTTCCGATTTCTTCGCCCCTTGGTCGTAACTAATAGAGAGATGGGTAGAGCAAGATGATTGACTTGCAGCCCCAGCCAAGATCCGTTCGTCTCTGCGCGTCTCTTCCATCTGTGGGGCCGCGCATTTCGACAAACTTGCCAAACTCGGCATCCCGCTGCAGCAACAGGCTCAACCGATCCCTGCGCTTTCAACAACGGCTTTGGCAAGCGCGCCTGCGTGCATGGAAGTCCGCCTGAGGAATTGAAGACTAACCGAACTAATTCCAAGGAGCTTTCCTGTGAATCATTTCAGCGAGGATTCCGCACACCTTACCCATAGCTTTTCGCTAAACAAACCTGCTGCGAGCAGTCGCGAAGACAGGATGACTCACAAGCGCTGGGCGAAAGCCGTGCTGGCCTTCTATGCCTGCTTGTTCTTGGCTGGCGCGATCGCGATTGGTGTCCACCAGAGCATGACCACGTCAAGCGGCATAGAACAACATGCCGCCTTGCGCACCGACATTCGATCTCACCACTAACATCTGACGCATTTCACAAGTGAGGGGGCCACTCGCCGTCATCTCAGCGCGCATGGAGCGCCAATCTCGAAGGAGTTAGGTCATGGCAACCACAGACTATACTCACACCGCGTCATCAGTGCAGGCGACACGAGACTACGACGGATGGATCATCGCTGGTTATGGCATCTTGGGAGTAATCGCGCTCGCTGCGCTCTACTTTGCGTCGGGCAGTCCGGGAAACGGCGAGGCTGCCCTTGCCATTATGGTGGCTATGCCTTGATCTGACGTCGCTCGATGCGAGGGCTTCTCATTCTCTTTGTAGCTTTTTCGCTTATACTGGCCGCACGAGGCCAGCATCAAACCAATTTCGTGCCGCGCCCGACCGCATCTATGCCACCAGTCAACGTGCCCTAGGTGTGGTCTTTCAGGAGGTTGTCCATCTGGTCTGAACCGAGGAAGCTGAGGTTGCGAAGCTTCAGTGTTCCGAGGAGAGACCAGATGAACGTCCACAAGAATGCGCCTTTGACGCCCAAAGGTCGAGAGGCGATGGTGCGAAGCGTGGTCGAGGGCGGGCTGAACCACGCCGCCGCGGCGGACCTGTTCAACACGACACCGAAGACAGTCGCCAAATGGGTCAAGCGGTTCCGCGCAGAAGGTATTGCTGGGTTGCGCGATCGCTCCTCCAGACCCCATTCATCGCCGAGCCAAACTCCGCCTGCCACGTGCAAGGCCGTCGCGGCGTTGCGCCGTCAGCGCCACACCGGCAAGCAGATCGCGGCCGAGGCGAAGGTATCACCGGCCACCGTCAGCCGTATCCTCCGCCGCTTGGGATTAAACCGGATACGGGATCTGGAGCCAGCCGAGCCGGAACGCCGCTATGAGCGCGAGAGCCCAGGTGAGATCATTCACATCGATATCAAAAAGCTCGGGCGTTTCGAGCGTGTCGGCCACCGCGTCACCGGCGATCCGAGTGGTCCGAACAAG
>NZ_LGHM01000224.1 GCF_001908185.1 Bradyrhizobium sp. AS23.2 | reverse complement strand
GGGGCATGAGGGTCGATGGCCGATCTCGACGGTGAAGCAAATCGAAAGCTGATCGCCCACGGCCTTGCAGCCTCTATCGATGACGGGAGGGTCGCCGGGCCGAATTAGGCGTGGTGCGGAGCGGGCCGCGTTATCGATTTAATCGCCCCACCGGAAGGCTGCCGTACACGCTCGCCTGGCCTGATCCGGAGATCATCCTCTGCCGTCCATCCGCTGATGTAGCCAGTCTTTGCGGCCACCGCGGCGAGCGGCAGGATCACCTACCGGGTGATATCAGCCACTCGACTATGTCGGACGCAACTTTGGTCTGTCGGGACTTCCTAAGCTGACTGTCTCGTTTGTGCCCGGGTGGGAAGGTCTCGACTTCGTCGCTCAACTGCCGGGCTTCTATAGCAAGCCGTACCTTCAGCGAGGACTTTGGTTTGAACCGGAGGCGCTTCATTGATCGGTCCCCATCCGTAAACCTGCCTCATCAATAAGAACTCGCCGTAGCGGATAAAGGTTCATGAACGCCCGGTGAATGTTCATTGAACTTTAGCGATTTGACCATCCTGCGATGGAGCGAGAACTATGACAGTCTTCGTCTACGTCAACACCCGCAAGCATGTCGGCGATAAGGACCACATCAAAATGTTCGCCAGCCAGGATGCCGCAGAGACATGGTTCGAGGAGAACGATCCGGAAGGGGTGGCATTCGAATATGAGGTTCTAGAATGAACCGTATCGGCCGCAGTACTATCTACGCCATGCTTGTGATCGTGGTGGGCGCGCTGTGACCTACAGCCGTAATGGGCGAAAGCGCAGCCGTGCCTAGGGCGGCTGCGAGCGTAGTCGTAAACCAGTTGCCGTAAGTCCCTGCCAGCACGATTATGTATGCTGCTCGCTTGAACGCGTCCGAGAGCCGAACCTGGGCCCAGCAGCCCCCGAGCGCCAACAGGAATATCCCGTTCATAAGCCCCTCAAGATGAGCTGCAAGCCCCATCCTGATATTTGAAAAGTTCTGCTCCGCAAGACCCGTGAGTAACCCTAGCAGAAACAGAAGCATCCCGTGCCACAATAGGCGCCGATCGATTGCTTTCATGTTCTGCCCTCACCAGCTTCGGAGCCAATGTACGGGAGGCTAAGGCCCTTGATCAACACGCCTAGTTCCAGAATTAACCTGCAGCCTCGCTATCAAGCTTAATTCACGAGCTCGATTGCGGCTGCGTTCGGTGCGGCTACTTTCAACAGCACCGGACATTGCCCCCGTCGGGGCCCACCATGGCGAAGTCGTCGCGCCATCATACTCGGCGCGTCGGCTTCGCTTCTATCGTTTCTACGAGTTCTATTTTGAAGACACTGCCAGATCGTGATGATGCAACGCTAGACCTGTTCGAAATGCGCCGCAAGCTCATGGCTTTGCGCTCGCAGCATTCCGAAGATGTCGTTGTCGTGTCGCTTCTCAATCACTTCCTTGTAGAGGTCGCATTTCTATCAGCACCAAGAGACCAGGCACATGAGCAACGCCTAAGATCTAAATTCGCGCATACACTGCAGAGAGTAGAAGCGACTGTTCGCGTGGCCCGTCTGCAAAACGGCGGGGCGCAACGAAGCCCGTCAAGTAAATGATCGGATCTCGGGGCATTGAGCTATTGATCGGCAGTTCCATCCTTCCCTGGGCGGGCAATCGATTAAGGATTACCGGCTAAGCACGGGCGGGCTTGCTTGGACGAGAGACAATGTTGCGGGCGCTTAGACAATTGTTGCTGCAAGGTGCGGTACGCGTGGCAGTTACTGCTCTTGCGACCGCATGCTTAATTGCGATCCTGTACTTGATCGCGATTAGTTTCCAACCCAAGAAACAGTCCGTCGCCGAAGCAACTGTTTCGAGCGGCGTCGTTTGCGTACCCAGCCACTGCCGCTCGAAAACAACGGCCACGTCTCAGGGCCGGAATTCTAGGTCACAATAATCTCCCACATTGGACGTTGTCGCGCTCGCGCCGCCGGCGCCGCTGTCGCGGTGCCAGATCTTTCGCTTGCGGATGGTGCAATCGCCGCGGTCCGGTCGGAGACTGGACCCACTTCGACGACCCGATCGTCGTGATTGAGGTAGTGTCGCCCGGATTGTAGCCTCGCGACGAGGGTCTCAAGCACACGTTCTATTGGTACATGCCAACAGTCCAGCACATCATCCTCGTCGACGCCGGACGAATGACGGTCCAGCACGACGTTCAGATTGAAGGGGATAACCATGTTTTCATTGTTAGACTGTCTTTAGCGATCGCCTAAGAGTCGGGTGTCAAGGTGGCCTCGAACGGGAGCCCACCCATGCCGTTGATTAGGTATTTCAGTCTCGTCGGCAGCGCTCTGGTCTTGTTACTGATCGGACTAGGCTGGTGTTTCCCGCAACCAGTCAGGGAACCTCTTGGCAGTACCGACAATGGACCGGTCATCAGGATAGCGTCGGCCGAACGGTTCCCTGAGCGGGTGATTATCGATACCAGCTTGCCAACGACCGTTCCTCCACCCTCCATGGTGGAGTTTGTCGAACGATGGCCACAAGAAGCCGTTACAGCTGTCGACCACGCCTCCAAGGTGGTGCCCCCTACGCCAGTTAGCGAGGTGTCGAAGAGACAGAATCCGGCAAAGCAAGAGCCTTCGAGAAAAGTCGTCGCCCATCGAGTACCGCCGAAGGCGAACCTCGACCCTGCAACGCCCGACAAGGTGCCAGCTTCACCTGCAGTCAGTAGATTGTCTCTACTGGACATCCTGAAGGAAGGGGTAAAGCAGACGCAAGCTAAACTGATAGCAAGCTTTGAGCCCTTAAGCGCTCATAATTCAAAGTCCCGATCCGAGATGCGGTGACAAAGCGGTATTCGTCGTTGAGGGTGAGCGCACTTAGAGACGACGATAATTGAACTCTGGAGACAGCATTCCGGCGATCGAGACGTGCCGACTCTGGATGTCTGTTTACTGGCGAAGTTCGGAAGTGACAGGCCGGCAGTCAAACGCCGCTTTACTTTGCGGTAGCGCGCCGCGTCTGACTGCGCGTGCTTTGCCGGGGGCAATGTCCGATTGTCCCTGATAGATGCGGCTCAGACCGATGTAACCGTTGGTGCGTGCTGGTCCGCAAGGTATCGTGCCTAAGTCCACCTGCGCGCTCGCGACGCCAGGGAAACTCGCCAGCAATATCGCGACAACACTCGCGATCGAATAGGTTATGCCGCCTCCAAACGCAGGCAATGGATGCGAGGAACGCTATTTGATCGTCGCGTGCACAGTGATTACCGACGTGCCAGAAGCCGTCGGCCCCTGCCCCGTTGCCTTGATGGCAAAAGTATCGCTTCCCTTGTATTTGGTCTTCGCTTTGTATTCGAACGTAGACTGATTGAGCCTTTTCAGCTTACCGTGTGTCGGTTTTTGAGAGATGTCCGAGCCATTCACAGTGCCGCGCATCCTGATTGGGAATTGGCAACTTTCCCCGGATGCGAGGTCAATGTCGGCCATCGAATTCTCGCCCCAATCCGCTAGCGTCCCTGAAATTGAGCATTCAGAGACGGGCCGCGCCAAAGACACAGACGGCAGGCTTGGACCGCCAGCGATAAGCGCCAACGCCGCGACCTTTGACAACTGCATTGCGCTTCTCCGCAGTGTTGCCAGTTTACGGACATCTCTCCTCAGGCCCCCGCCATGCGCCTACCCTATTGAGGGGGCCGCAGCAGACGAGCGCGGCCTTCAAACTGACGGCGAGGGAGGAACGGTTGCCTGGACACTAGCCAATGCCGCTTGAAGCGCCGCTTCCTTGGTGTGGTCGAGCGAAGTTTTTAACACCGCACCGCCTTCGCCCTTGAGACCTTCAAGCACTTTGTCGGCTGTCACCTTACGCACCAACACAAAGAGTGCAGCGGTTCCGGGTTGAATAGCGGCAGCGGTTTCCTTCATCCATTTGTCGTCGATGCCGACATCGGTCAGATATCCGCCAAGGGTGCCGGATGCCGCACCGAGGGCGGCGCCCACCAGCGGCATCAGAAAGATCAGGCCGATAAGCGCTCCCCAAAAAGTGCCCGAAACTGCACCCGCAGCTGTGGTGTTGATTAGCTGGTTAAGTTTGATGTGACCTTGAGCATCCTTTACCGCGACCACCGCGTCGCCAAGCTCAATCAGGTACTCTTTCTGCATCGCCAGCAGTTTCTGGCGAACTTCTTCAGCCTTTGCTTCCGTGGGAAACGCAATCACGACCAGGTCACTCATGGTAGTTCTCCTCTTGGAAGCCCGAATTGCAGGCCAAATGACTGTCGCCGGTCTTGATCTACGTCAATCTCTCACGCGAAAGCGCGTGACGCTGAGGTCCGACGGCGACGCAAACAGCGCCTGTAGAGTTCCTTCTATTGCGGTCACCAAGCTCAAGCGCCGTGAGTACGTCGCCCGCGTTTGTCTTAGTTCCGCTCAGCCAGAGCGCGACTGAATGTAGCCGACTGCTCCCGGCACTGTGCGATCGATCAGTCCGCTTATCCCAGTCGCTCCCAAGGCTCGCATATTGCTACCGATTCACCAGCCAGAAGATTACGCTCAGCACCACGCTGATGATGAGCGAGGTCATCAGTGGAAAGTAGAAGGAAAAGCCCGGCCGCTCGATAGCGATGTCGCCGGGAAGCCGACCGAGCCCAAGCCTGCCGATAAAGGGCCAGACGACCCCGGCGGCGAGGAGGACCAGCCCGAAGATGATGAGTGTGCGGGACATCCTAACCTTCATCAACCTAGCGTTCGACCGCCGCGAGCCGACACTTTTCTACCCCGGATCCCGGCCTCCCTTTAGCTAGGGATGGTCCCCGCGACGCTGCAAGGCTTGCTCATGAATTTCGCGGCGCTTCGGGTCATTCGCGTCATTTTCGGTCGCTTCGCCAGATGTCTGCTTATCCCCCAACAGCGCCGCAATAGCAGACCTCCTCCGACCGCCGCTTCGGGCCCACGAGCGTCGCCCTCTGCAATAGACGTCGGCCTATCGATTTCCGCTATGCTCCCCAATAGCGACCGAGGATGCGTGGCGGTGCAAAATGTCGCGAAGGGCCAAACAGCGACGTTATGCCGGCAGACCTGCCCAGTCGCAATGCGGCAGTGAGCCTGTCCGATAACGTCGCTTGCGCCAATCGAGGTTTGAGCCTTGAATTCAGCGGAGAAGCGCCACTACCGCAAGTCATTTTTCAGCTGTGTCTGCACTCTCGCAGGATGAAGCGACGAAGAGACTCGCCTGGGCGTGAGGCGAGTATGATGGCCTCGCGCGTAGCTGAATAGGATGGGTATGCGTAGTTCATCCACCTAACTGATCGGGAGTGGCCAAATGCGCCAGCCTCGCGCGCACCGATCAGCACTGTCGACCCAAAGAGGAGGAGAACAATGAGCACGTGGCTTAGTGACCGAGAGCAGCGTCTTGTCGCGGGCGCGGAGGCGGCATCGGCGGCAACACCGATTCCCACTCAGATTGTTTCCAACGGCGAATATCTGCCGCCCCCACAAAGCGCGACCCAGAAGAAGGTCGAGGCGCGGATCAACGAGCTCGCCGACGTGAACGGCAAACATCTTGGCCTGAGCCGCCGGCAGTTCCTGCACACGAGCTGCGGCATGGCGGCTGCGTTCCTCGCCATGAACGACATCTATGGCAATGTTTTCCAGGTCGCACCGGCCGAGGCCCGCGAGCCCGAGCGGATGCTGGCGCGCGCGCAAAGCCTCGCCGATCAGTTCGTCTTCGACGTCCAGACCCATTTCGTGCGCGACGATTTCGACCACAAGGAGCTCCTCGGGCTGGCGGATTTTGCGAGCCAGCACTGGAATCCCAGGATGAAGGAGGAGGGCGTCACCTCACTCGCCCGCTACAAGTTCCAGAACTATGTGAAAGAAATCTACTACGACAGCGACACCAACATGGCGCTCCTGAGCGGTGCGCCGTTCGACGATCCGAGCTGGTGGCTCCTATCGAACGCGCAGATCGTCAAGGCGCGCGAGATGATCAACGACTTCGCCGGCTCGCGCCGCCTGCTAGCGCACAGCGTCATCACCCCCAAGCAGCCCGGCTGGATGGACGAGGTCGACAAGGCGATCGAAGTCTACAAGCCGGATTCCTGGAAGTCCTACACGATCGGCGATCCGCTGGCGCCCTCGAAGTTCCCGTGGCGGCTCGACGACGAGCAGCTGATGTATCCGTTCTACGAGAAGGCGGTGAAGGCCGGCATCAACACGCTGTGCATCCACAAGGGGCTGCTGCCGCCCGATTACGAGAAGTCATTCGCCGGCGTGTGGGAATACGCAACGGCCTGGGACATCGGAAAGGCCGCCAAGGATTGGCCCCAGATGAACTTCGTGATCTATCACTCGGCGCTGCGCGCGTTCCTCGAACTGCCGGACAAGGCGTGGGCCGAGTTCGAGCAGACCGGCCGCATCCAGTGGGCCTCGGATCTCGCGGAAGTCCCGCGGAAATTCGGCGTCACCAATGTCTATGCCGAGCTCGGCACGTCCTTTGCGAACTCGGCGGTCGCGCATCCCAAATTCTGCGCCGCGCTCGTCGGCACGCTGATCAAGGGCATGGGCGTCGACCACGTCATGTGGGGTACCGACTCGGTCTGGTACGGTTCACCGCAGTGGCAGATCGAGGCGCTGCGCCGGCTCGAAATCCCCGAGGACATGCAGAAGAAGTACGGCTTTGCATCGCTCGGCGATGCCAACAGCGCCGTTAAGCAACTCATCTTCGCGGGCAACGCAACCAGGTTCTACAAGATCAAGCTGAAAGCGGCCGAGAACACCAGGATGCCGGCCTTTTCCGAGGACCGCCTCGCTTCGCTCAAGAACGAGTACACGCAAGCCGCGCAGCAGCCCTCGAACCTCCGCTACGGCTACGTTCGCGCCGACTAGTGCCAATGGTTGCGGCGGCGGAGCGGCCAAGCTTCGCCGGCGCAGCGAACGTGCGGCCGCTGAGTCAGGGATATTGGTCGATAAATCCAACTTCAGCTTCGGGTCTTGGCCGTGTAAAAACGGTCTCACGGGAGGTCGGTTCTGAGAGTCAGGTGCCGAGGACGTCTCAGGCCGCGATCGCAGCGATCAGCCGCTTGGTTCCGATGATGTTCATGACCCGTGTCAGATTGTAGGCCAGGACGGCGAGGGCCATCTCGGCCGCTACTTTTGAGAGCGTTTTGGTGAGGAAGTGTGTCGCCCATGCGGGCCTTCATCGTACCGAATGGATGCTCGACTGTTTCTCGACGCTGGCGCATCGTTTCTGGGCTGGCGTCTGGGCGCTGCTGCACAGCTTCGAGCAGATGCTCATGCTCCCACCGGGTAATTCGCCGCTCTGGCCCGGTTGTGCATTGCGATTTGAGCGAACAATTTTGACAGGCTGAGGTCCAGTATCGCCGCAGCATCTTGCCGTCTTCTTCGTTTGTATAGCGATAGGGCAATCGCTCCCCGGCTGGACAGCGATAGACGTCCTCCCCCGGCAGATAAGCAAAGTCCTGCTTGCCGAAGCGCCCCTCCGCCTTGGCGCCCGACGTCAGCGGCTTGGGCAGAGTCACGGTGATGCCGGCCTCATGGCACGCGAGGATCTCCGGGCCGCTGAAGTAGCCGCGATCGGCCACAGCCTCAAGCGTCTCGGTCTTTAGAACGGCCTTCGTCTGCTTGGCCATGTTAGCCAGTTGTGCCCGATCCGAACCGCTGTTCGTGACCTCGTGTGTCACAATCAGATGGTGCTCGGTGTCGACGGCGACTTGCACGTTGTAGCCGACGATGCCGGAGCCGCGGCCGCTCGTTGCGATCGAACGACTGTCAGGATCGGTCAGAGAGATCTGCTGATCGGGCGAAGCAAGCATCTGCTTCTCGTATACGGCAAGCTTGCCCATTTCCTCCTTCAGCTTCGTCAGCTTCTCGCTGAGCCTTGTCACCTTCGCAGCCAGTGCCTCCGTCGGCTCCTGTCGGTCGGCTGTGTCAAGCTGGCTCAGATAGCGCGCGACGCTCTCCTCCAGTTGGGCACGCTGCCGCTGCACCTTCGCCCGTGTGAAGTTCTTGTCCCGGTTGTTCACGGCTTTGAACTTGCTGCCATCGATGGCGACGCTCGCCGTCGTGAGAAGCCCCATCTCACGGCAGAGTTCGACGAAGCGCGCGCACACCTTGCGTAGCGCCAGGCCGTTGTCCTTGCGGAAGTCCGCGATCGTCTTGTGATCAGGAGTGAGCCGACCCAGCAGCCACATGACCTCGACATTGCGTCCGGCCTCGCGCTCCAGCCGTCGGCTCGACTGCACCCGGTTCAGATGGCCGTAAATGTAAAGCTTCAGGAGAACCGAGGGGTGGTACGACGGCCGACCGGTCGTCGCCGGCTCCACCCCTTCGAAGCCCATCTCGGCCAAATCGAGCGTGTCGACCAACACGTCGATCACGCGAACAGGGTTGCTCTCGTCAATGAAATCGTCGAGGCAAGGGTGAAGAGGATGCGGGGTCCGCACCTTGCCGACAACGACCGCTCAATTTGTTCAAGCTGCGCATCGCTGAGACCGGATACGTGACCAATGACTTCAAGGAGCAAGTGTTTCAGCATAGCTCAACCTTGCTGGTAGCGGCGCAACAACTCAGGGCAACCAAGCGAAAGTGGACACGGGCTCGGGCGTTGTGTCAGTTGCTGTGTGAGCCGATAGCGGCCCGGCCGCCAACCCCTCTGAGCTTGGGACAACATTCCCTGGCGCAGCCGTTATCCGCTCTGCGGTAATGTTCGCGCGAGACGACGTCTTTCTCACGACAATTCTTGGGTTCGAGGTCGATCAACGCGCGGCGGCGTCAAACTCAAGAACGGCCAGCCACTCTCTTAGATGAACGGGCGACAACGGCAGGTTCAGCCTTCCTTCAAAGCGCGCGATGTAGAACGCGATCACCACATGGAGGGGACAATGGGTTCGCTCAAGAAAGCTCTTTCAAGCAGCGTCGCCGCGCTTGCCGTCGCCGCAACGCTGTTCACCGGATCCGCACCAGCTCAAGCACACGACGGCCGCAACGCGGCGCTTATCGGCGGTTTGGTCGTCGGGGCTCTCGTCGGCGGCGCACTGGCGTCGGAAGCGCAAGGTTACGAGTCCTATCCGTCCTACAGCTATCCAGCCCCTCGTCGCTACTACAGCGGATATTCGACGTACAGCCGCGACTACAGCGGCTATGATGATGGCTATTACGCGCCTCAACATCGATATCGCCATTGCAACCACGATTACCGCAGCGTTTCGGGTTGGGACGACGACGAGGACTAATCCGCCAGCGCGGAAGAAGGCCCGCCGGATCAACAGAGGGTGCTGCAAAAGCAGCGCCCCGACCGCCGGCGGGCCTTTGTGTTGGCCCGATCAGCATGACAGCCGGCCACGCGGTGGTGGTCGTGATAGCACCCTCTTACGGCCCGAACGCGGCCACGATGGTTCGTCATTCCACCAGGTCAGTCGCTGGGACCATCTTCTTCATCACAATCAACGCAAAGAGGCTCACGCGCGTGAATATTCCAAAGATTTCTGCGGCTAGTATCTTAGCCATTTGTATTTCGCTCGCGGGCTGCGCACAAACTCAACAGCAGCAGCGGGCCGCGACCGGCGCCGCCGTGGGCGCTGTCGGTGGAGCGCTCGTTGGTCAAGCTATCGGCCGGAATGCGGGTAGCACCATTCTTGGTGCTGGTGCCGGCGCCCTGCTTGGCGCGGCCGTAGCCGACTCTACCAACCCACCACCGTCTGGGCGGGAAATGTGCCGCTACCGCGCTCCCGACGGCAGGATCTATGTCGCTGAATGTGACGCGCGCTATTACCAAGGCCGGTACTGACACCGGTCGGCAAGGCGTCCCCAGCCACGGCGGCGCCGCCCGCGCCACACTCTGCCCACGAATGCAGCCATGGAGACTCCGATGGGAAAGCCGATTGCCATTGTACTCTCTTCCGCGGCGTTCGCCGCCCTTGCCGCGAGTAGTGCCGACGCCATGCCAATCTCGCGCTCGACCGCACCAACGTTGAACGTCGAGCAGGTTCGCTGGGTCTGCAACGAATCGGGGCGCTGCTGGCACCAGCGGGACTATTACCGTCCCTACGGCTACTATCGACGCTATGATGATGCCGACGAGTGGCAAGAGCGTTATCGGTACCGCTATAACTATGGCTATTACGGTCCACGTTGGGACGGTTACGGTTGGCGCCGCGGTCGGGAGGATGACAACGAGCAACGAGCCGCGAACAACGTGCGGCGTCGAGAGCATCGTGATCCACGCGCATGCTCGCTTCATCGCTAGAGTCACGCGCTGTTCGATAGGTAAAGCTGGGGCACAAGGTTCCCATGTAAGCTTGCTGTCAGGATATGAGATCGCAATCTCGAATAAGATCGTTCGAGCTTTGACGCATTCGCGCCAAAGACCAGACTGCGTCTTACTTTGAACACGCCATCCGATTTCTACTTTTTCCCGATCCGGGATCGGCTGCTGAATCGTTGGCAGCCGATCAAAGAGAGAAAGGGTGGATCAAATGAAAAAGGTGTTCGTAGTCGCGGCTGCGTTGGTCGCTGTCACTTCGGCGGCCCATGCGCGTGGACCGGTTGGCAGCTTTGGCGGAGGCGCCTCCAGCTTCTCGCCGGGCCATTCGTTCCAGAGCAACGGCCCCGTCACGGGCTCTACCGGCGCTTCAGGCTATTCCCCCGGCCATCAGATGCAGTCCAATGGACCCGTAACCGGATCTCCGGGAGGCTCAGGCTACGCGCCCGGTAAGCTCAAGCGCTAATAGCATAAAGGACACGCGCAAGAGGCCGCCTCAGTTGGCGGCCTCCTTTCGTTTTTGGGGACGATCAGCGCGCGGCTACAGCGCGCCGGTTTCCCGCAGGAATGGCGTATGGTTCTTGTTGATGCAGGCCGTCTCGGCGCGCCACTTTTCCAGTCCGCGCCATGCCACAACCGCACCGGTGACGGCCGCACCTCCAGTCGCGATCGACCCAAGCACTTTGATGAACTCACCGATATCCGTCCACGTCGAATGGAGCGGGCCCCACAGGCCTAACCAAGTGATGATTAGCAGTACGAGGCCCGCAGCGCTGGCCGTTCCGGCGTAACGATCAAGGTTCATGGGGGAGCGATAGCGTTGATCGAAAGAGAGCCACAGCCAAGGGAGCTGGGCCGGGGCTTAAAGGTCCCAGCGCGCGACCGGGAGAGGAGTCGCGCACCGTCGGAGTATGTCTGAGTCGATGCTGCCTAGCGCTGTGGTCCACAGGAAAGACCGGCCGCTAGCTCCACTCTGCGGCGAGCTTCGCTATCTGCTCATGGTCGAGAAGCGACGGCTGAGCTTCCCTGAATATCGTGGCGTCCAAGCCGTGTAGCTTCTGGGCCACGACCCGCTGAACAGCGGTTCGAAGCGTCGTTTGGCCCTGCCCGTACAATGTGACGATCTCCTCAGGATCGAAGGTCATTTTGCTCCTGCGCTTGTCTTTGATGCCGCAGGGTCGTGCAAGGTGGCGCGGCTGTTGTCGGCAAGCATTACCCGCAAATTAGGGGTCGTCTCGTTTCGAAATCGTCGTGGGACCGTTCTGCAAAACGAACGAGCGGCCGAGGTTGGCGGCTCGTCGACAACGGGAAACTGTCCGTATCGAACCCCCGGTGTCTGAAGTTGAATTTCGCGAATCCGGGCGCATATTCACGGTATGCCCCACTTGGATACTTGTCAGGGGATCCTGCGGCGGCCGATCGCCAAGGGAGACCCAAACGCAATTCCACTGGCTGAGAGGGCCATCAACGAATACCTGGAAGTTACGCCCTCGGGCGCTCGCAAGAGCGGCCTAAGGCTTATCCAGCAAGACGTTCTGGCCCAGTATAATGCTGTGGTTGGCGTGCAGCGTTCCTTCGCTGAATCCGTAAATGCCTACATCGAAACGAAACTCGCGGAAGAGTAAGGCCACCTCAGTTGGCGGCCTCGCGGGGATTGTCCCTTGCCATTATGCCGCGGGCCGCGATGGAACCAGCGCGGCGAACTTACGGTTGATTAGCGTGTAAACCTTCCAATGGAGGGTGTCATGGAGAACTGGATGGCGAACTGGACGAACGCAAAATTGTGCGACGTCGCAAACCTGATCCTTGGCGCGATTCTGTTCGTTTCGCCCTGGATGTTCGGCTTCGACGCCGGAACGGTCTCCACCAACGCCTATATCACCGGCATCGCCATCGCGATCCTCGCAATCGCGGCGCTGGCGGCATTCGCGGTGTGGGAGGAGTGGCTTAACCTCGTCGTCGGTTTGTGGGCGCTGGTTTCGCCCTGGGTATTGGGCTTCCAGGGAACCACCGCGATGACGGTGCATGTGGTAATCGGCGCGGCGGTCGCGATCCTGGCTGCGATCGAGCTCTGGATGATGTCCCAGATCCCGCCGCGGCTGACCACTGGCCGCTGAGAGGCCTTTGCGCTTGCCGGTGTCGGAGCCCGGCCGCGGAACGACAGTGCCGGTTGCAGGGCCCGCCAGATCGTGGCCTCGCCCACTTCGTATTCTTCTGCCAGCGCGGCCATTGTCTCGCCTGCAGCATAGCACTCGGCGATCTTCTGGCGCTGGCCTGCATCAAGGGCGGAGGGTCGACCGAACCGCTTGCCTTGCTTGCGGGCCTTGGCGATGCCGGCCTCGGTGCGGGCAAGGATCAGTGATCGCTCGAATTCGCTGATCCCGCCGAGGATGGTCACTAGCAACTTGCCCGCCGGGCTGGTGGTGTCGCACCACGACTTAGCCAAGCTGGTAAAGCCGCAACCAGCTTCCTGCAGGTCATGAACGATGTTCTGCAGGTCACGGCTGGAGCGCGCCAGCCGATCGAGGCGAGTCACCACGACTACGTCGCCGGGCGTCAGGGCGCGCATGAGAGGCTTGAACTCCGGCCTGCCGTCTAGTGACTTGCCGGAGCGCTTCTCGTTGAGTCCCGACTTTTGGAATGAAAGGTAGAGCGAGCTGCCGACGACCTGCCCGAGGGAACTGTTTTGGCGATTGCCGAATTGATAGGTCGCCAACGCGCGGGAGGTCGCCATGCGCCTTCACCTTCACCACAACTCGATCGACTTGGTCGCGGTAACAGCTGCCAGCATACTAGTGCTGGGGTTCGCCTCCGCCATCGCAGTCCTGCTGGTCCGTTAAAAAAAATCCGAAGGCGCAGATGCGTATACCCGATCGCTGCGGGGTGCCGATTTCCTGACTGTGTGCCCGCGTGATGCGCGAAAAAATCACGCAGAGTAATAAACTTTCGCGGAACGAATTGACTCGCAGCTGATTGTCCGACGCCGGGGCGTACATTGATGGATGCCAATCATGACCAAGGCCGCCACCTACACGGTTAAGGCGCGAAATTTCGAGTACCGCGTCAAGCCGACGCTTGAAGCCGCAGTAAGTGTTGCGCGCGAAAAGGTCTGGCCCTTCGCGCCCGACGAGAAGGTGCGCGTCTATCATGGCGCGGAGCTTGTAGGCGAGATCAAACCGACGAGCGATGTCAGAGAAGGCGGCATCAGAAGGGCGGCCTAAGGCCTGCCTCGGGAGGGGACGGTCAAAACAATCGGCGCGGCCGGATGTCCGGCCGCGCCCCTTCTGGTGCACTAAACGGGCGGCGCGGAAAAAATCTGCAAGCCTGAATTTGCGAAGCAACTCGCTCAGTGTCTCAGTTGCCTCCGCGCACCTAGCGCGTTGCGGCTGGTGATCATCTTGTAGCCGTCCTCGAATTCGACGCAGCAGCTATTCATCTTTCCACGCGCTAGGACGCGGCAGAATTGTCCTTTCCGACCATGCCGATCCCAGCGGTAGATATAGGGAAAGTCCATCAGTCGGCCGCCATCTGCTCAAGTGCGACGCATCCAACTTTTTCCAGGCCGTCGCATCGGATGCACAGCATAAGGACGTATCCGTCGATATTTAGCCGCGCCTCTGCTTTCCGCATCAAGGTCACCAGGATCAGCGCTTCCATTGACCGCCGCTTTGCACCGGCGCTCAAGTCCCTCTCCAGCGGCTAACGCAGTCTGGCCCTCCTATCCCGCCATAAGATGGCCCGCCAGCGTGAACCGGCGGGCCTCTGTCTGAGGACTCGTTGGGACCGGAGACCCACGCCCGCCATCTTCTCACTGCAATGCCGCGCTCTGTTGCCAACGGCAGACGAACGATGCGGGGGATTCCACTTGAGCACCAAGCAAGCTCACCTTTTGAGGGTTCTGTTCTCCGTGGGCCTGACCGCTTTCGTTGGCGCGGGGACATTCGTCGTAATCCGATACCTGATCGGGTTGTCGGAGTAAGTGAACGCGCTGGACCAGCCCGACCCTGCACATCACCCGCGCTTGACGCATTCGTATGATCACTCTACGGGCAGCCTTCTTCGCTCAGCTTGGGAGGAAGTGGCTTCTTCGGCTTCGAGCGGCGAGGCCTGTCGCTGACCTCCTCGCCGCCGAGATCCGTAGGCAGAGCAGAGTCTTTCGCGAAGCGCCCGCTCGATCCTGCCGGGCGCCTTAATACGACGCCGGGCTTCGATGCAGGCACAATAGACCAATAGCGCGACGCCCGTTGTCCGGTTAGGCAGATCAAGGCCCAAGCCGATCTCGCCTTTCACCTAGTCGTGAGTTGGGTCCACTGCCTGCGCGGGTCTAGATGAGGGGCAGGTTGATCGAGACGGTCTCTCGCGCCACGAGCGCCATAGGACCTGAGGCGACAGTGCCAGTGCCCGACGGGGTCAGCGCCGACAGTGCCAGCGTCCTAGCGGCCAGAGAAAGCGAGCATCAACCTCCGCGCCCCACGTGGCGCAAGCGCTTGCGCCGCGAGGTGGGCGCGGTTGGTTAGTTATCGGCCGTTTTCGTCTGATGATCCTGTAAGCCTTCGCGAGCCGCTTGCGCGGTGGTGCGACGTGAATGTCATCGCCACGCGCTCGCCTGCTGTGGGGTCACTTATCATGAGCGAAAGCATCTCATCGGTATTGCTCGATGCGCACTGCGCAAGAAGGCAAGGTCTCAATGCCATCGCGCAGCGACAACGCTCTCGGCTTGGCGAGGCAGTCGCCTTCGCTCGCGCCAACTCGCGCTATTATCGCGAACTCTACCAGGGTCTACCGGAACGGATTGAGAGTTCGTCCGTGCTGCCGGTGGCCAATAAGCAAGAGCTAATGCGTCATTTTGACGATTGGGTCACCGACCGCGAGGTTAGTTTCGCGGCTGTGCAAGGGTTCGTCGATAACCCTGATCTGATCGGGCAACGACTCCTTGGCAAGTATTCCGTGGCAACCACGTCGGGCAGCACCGGGACACCTGGAATATTTCTGTTGGACACACGCAGTTGGACGGTCACACTCGCTTTTTCGCTGCGCATGATAATGGGCTGGCTTAGCGCCAGCGACATGTTTCGTCTCCTCGTCCGCGGCGGCCGCGCGGCGTCGGTGCTGGCGATGGAGGGCCATTACATCGGCGCAACCAGCTTTGTTGCAATCCGCACAAAATGGTCAGCCCAACGATTACGGGCGCTTCCGGCGCAGGCGCCGTTGCGCAATCTGGTCGCCGAACTCAATCGGTTCCGCCCGGCTCTGCTCATCGGATACGCCAGCGTCATGGCACTATTGGCCGCCGAGCAGGATGCCGGTCGCCTGCATATCCAGCCGATGCTGGTTCTTCCGACTTCGGAAGCGCGTTCGCAGGACGGATACGACCGGATCGCAAGGGCGTTCCACGCCAAGGTCTGGACCGTTTACGTCGCGACGGAATGCCTATTCATGGCCATCGGCTGTGAACACGGTTGGCATCATGTCAACAGCGATTGGGTGGTTCTCGAACCCGTCGATGCGAGCTATCGGCCGGTTCCGCCTGGCGAGGAATCACATACGGTCCTCGTGAGCAACCTCGCCAATCGCGTGCAGCCGATCCTCCGCTACGATCTAGGCGACCGCATCCTGCAACGACCTGATCCGTGTCCTTGCGGCAACCCGCTTCCGGCGATCCGCGTGCGGGGCCGCGCTGCCGACATCCTCACGTTTCCAACCGAACGCGGAGAGACAGTCGCAGTGCCACCGCTCGCGCTTGAGATCGATCATGTACCCGGTGTGGAGTTGTTTCAGATAGTGCAGACTGCGCCAACACAATTGCGCGTTCGCCTCCATCCCGCAGCCGACGCTGACCTAAACCGGGTTTGGCGGACGGTGCATTCCGAATTGACCAAGCTGTTGAATGAGCATGGGCTTGGTCACGTGTCTGTTGAGTTGGCCGCCGAACCGCCAGTTCCATCTTCCGCCGGAAAGTACCGTACCGTAATCCCACTGGCGCTTGAAGACTGAGAGCTTAGGGCGCTGCTGCTAAACGGCTACACTCGTATCTTTCCATTGAACCCAAAGTGAACGCGCGCATATAGTCTCATCAGATCACAGCTACAGGTGAACGACGGGCGATGCCCCGCGCGCGCCTTCTGGGGCCTACGTCATCCACCGTCCGCCGCTTATCTCGACGAGGTGAAGCGGTTGAAGCCTACGGGTGAGTTGCCGCTCGAAGATTTTCCGGTGCTGGTGCGGTTTCGCGATCCGAACGATCAGACCAGCGTGGAACTGGTCGACCCATCCAATCTCGCCGCGAGCTTCGGGCCCGGTGTGATGCTCAGACGCGCATTTGTCGAAATCACCGACGATACTATTACCAAGGGCATCGAGACAAGGGTGCCCTGTTGGCATCAAGTAAAGGTGTCGCCCTCTTTATTTCTGCCACGAGATCCAAGCGAGGGACTCCGACGGATGTCCGAGCCCCCCTTGTCGAACGTCTTCGCTTTGATGATTTCAAAAGACTGCCCCGATGACCGATGCCCTTCTAGGGTCATTCGCGTCGAGCTCGCTGCGTCGCTGGCCACGTCCGATCTACCCCTGAAAGCAGGCGGGCAGACAAGTATTGGGGTTGGTCAGCACGGGCCAGGAGCGGGTATCGAGCTCGCTCTCGCGGATGGGCTAGGGCCGCTCGCGGGGGCGCTGCGGCGACTGAGGATTGTTGGCGGGATTGGTATCGTACTTGGATATTCGCGTGATGAGCCCGCTAGTGGCGAGCGGTTGCAAGTCCGCCTCCAGCGCGTCAGCAATCTCCTTGGCATAGACCTCCCGGTCGTCCACGTAGAGCGTAAAGGATTTCAAATACTTTTCCTTCTTCGCCGGATTCTCGATCGTCGCCTTCGTCCACTGGTAGAGCGGATAGTTTTCGACGCCGTGCTCTTCTGCTGCGGCGACATACTCCGCAAAGGCGTCGAACTGGCATTTCAGCGCAGCGCGATGCTCGGCGAGGATATCGAACAGCGGCGCCAGTGCCGGATGAAGGAGTTTTCGGCGTGCCGATTCCGCCGTAGCCGAATCGTTCACATCGAACCTAACCTGATACTGCCACTGAGCAGTCACGCTATTCTCGCCTTCTGGTCGCACCCGATTTGCCCCTTTCCGATCGCAAGGCGCTACCGCTCCTTCATGAGCAGGTTCGGCACGCGGGGCCGTGACGCCAATCATGACTGACGGCCACAGCGCCCGATCATGGAAGCCTCTTTTTGGCAAGGCGCTCGTTGAACGAACGAAGATCGATCACAATTCGTTGGTGGGTTCCGCTGCCGATCTCCTCTATGCCGTCGCTTGCAGACACATTGAAGTCAACTCGTTTTCCCTCGACGTTGACTACCTCGGCCGTCGCGCACACCTCGCGGCCTACAGGCGTGGCGGCGGAGTGTTGTACATCCACTGCAGTGCCGACCGCGCTTTCACCTGCATCCAAAAACGGTCTGATGGCATTGAGCGCGGCGTTTTCCATGATCAAAATCATCACGGGCGTCGCAAGCACTTGCGGCAATATGGCGTCCTTGAATCGGTCGGCAAGATGCTCGGGTTGCACCCGCAATGTCGATGTTCCTCTGGCTCCCAACGGAATCTACCGCATTCATTCGTCCTAGAGCTCAATATAGATGCGTAGGCCGCTTCGCCCCCAACAGCAGCACAAAAGTGGACATCTGGCTAGGTCAGAGTTGGGCCAGACCCGGACTGATGCGCCGCACATTGCGCAGATCGCCGCGACCACCTATCCCGGATCGCCGTTGCCTGAGAGGATTTGAGCTGCGCCGCCGATGCCGCGGCGGTAGGCTTCATCAAACGTGACGCTGCGAAGCTGCCATCGGTGGATCCGGCCATTCCAGTCCATCCGCCACTCCGTCGCCCATCCGAGCTCAGAATCCTCCCACTTTAGCCGTCCGACCAAGGCGACTTCGCCCCCGCGTTCGGCCGCCACAGATGCCAATGTCGAGGATGGTGTCGTCAAGAGCTCTGCGGCATTAATGTTCGCTTTCGTCAATGCTGCGACATCAGGCAGCACGATCATCATGCCCCGCTTCAAGGCCGCCGCGAGGAGCGAGTCCCGTTGCAGGTCGGACTGCTTTGCATCCGATGTGGCGATGTATCGTCTTGAGCCCTGCTCCATCTCGACAAAAACGCCGAGGATCGGGCGGCGCGAAAGCCAGGGCTTGACGCCGAGCGAGTCAAGAACGTCGTTGATCTTCTTGTCATCGAAATCGACGATCAAATCGTACGGCCGGTCGCGGCTACCCTGCTCGTCGCGCTTCGGCGTGCCGGACATCTGGTCGTGGTAGCCATAGGCGCTAACGAAATCAGCCGAGCGCGATTTGTACGCGTTTAGTCGAGGATCGCCCTCGAGATTGAGCGCCCCAGTAGCCTTGATGAGGACGTCCTCGAGACAAGCGGCGAAGCCGATGATGCGATTGGCTTCGCCCTGTCCAGTCACGATTGTCTGCGCACGATAGAGGTTCTCCGCGGCGGCTGCCAACGTGCTGGGCCAGTTCGCCAAAGCAGCAATCAGCGATATCGTGATGATGACCGCGACTACACTTGGACATCGCTTTGTCAAATGCCGAGTAAGCACGATCGCCTCTCCCGATTGTCCGGCGTCAACGAGACGGCAGTTCCGACAGGATAAGCCCGCCGTATACTCATCAGGGCGGATCGGGCGCGTTCAGGGTACGCTAAGGCGCTTAAATAGAAATAGCGAGCCAGCGGCGCTTTGCGCCGTCTCCGCCGGAACATGGTGGAACACTGGAACGCTGACCGCGTTTTCGCGGTGTCCCCCCTCAAGGAGGTTTGCATCATGAACAGGCCGATACACGCATTGGCTGGTTTAGCCGTTGCCCTCGCCGCCACGCCAGCAATGGCTCAGGACAGTGCCCGCGCGCGGGTAGGCACCCTCACGTGCAACATGTCCCCGACTGTTGGCGTCGTTGTCGGGTCGCAAACACAACTAAACTGCATCTATGCTTCGATGCGGCGTGGACCGCGCCAGGCCTATGTCGGCACCGTGGATACGTTGGGCCTTAATATCGGGACCACGTCGGGCGGTCGCATGAGCTGGGCCGTCTATGCCCCCGCTGGAGGGCGTCCCGGCATGCTGGCCGGCGACTACTCAGGCGCCGCCGCCGGGGTGACCGTCGGTGCCGCTGGCCCGGGAACCAATATGCTGGCCCGCGGACCGGACCGGGCGGTTGTCTTGCAACCGCTGGCCATCCAGGGGCAGTCTGGCGCCAGCCTTGCCCTCGGCGTCTCGCACATGACGCTCCGGGCAGCGCGATAAGCGCGTCCGTCGCTGCGTGATTGAGGCTCTGCCCTGCTGAAAGGGATGGCCCGCGCGGTTTGCATCGCGAGCGGGCCGGCCGCAGCCTTGGATTTGAGTGAGATCATTCCCGGTAGTGAGGAGGTTGAACTCACGATCTTCCTGGCGGGAAAAGCTTTCTTCGTCGCTGGACTTGCTATTGCGACACCCTTGCTGACCAGGCGCGCCTCCGACCTGGCGGCCCCGCGGCGACGGATGCTTAGCGCCTCGGCCCAGCGACATCCGCAGGAGATCGGAGCAAAGGAGGAACAGATGGCAACGATCGTAGAGAGCATTGAGATATCCCGTCGCCCCGAAGACGTGTTCGTATACGCGACGGACTTTTCGCATTTCCCCGAATGGCAGGGGGGCGTCGTGTCGGCACGCCGGGAAGGTGACGCCCCACTGAAAGCCGTGGTGACCCGGCGGGTCGGTCCGCGGAAGTTGCAGAGGACGGAGGAGATCACCGAACTGAATCCTCCGAGGACGTGGACGGTGCGCGGCGTTGGCGGCCCCTCACAGCGATTGCCAAAGGCACAGTTGAGCCACTCGATGACGGCAAGCGGTCGCGCGTAACGATCGCCCTCGAAGTAGAAGCCCACGGGATCGCCAGGGTGCTTGCTCCGCTCATCCTTCGGCAAGTGCGAAGGCAGCTGCCGAGAAACGAGCAAATGCTGAAGGAGCTGCTGGAGCGGGGCGCGTAACCGCAAAACGGGACGTCGTTTCGAACTGACCGGGGTGCGGCGCCCCCGGGGCGTATGGAGAGGTCCGGGGCGCGCGCCGGCATGGCCGACCAGGCGCTCATCTTCTCGGGACGTGGCTGGTTCGCACAGCCCGCTCCTGAACGGAGCCGTGGGGAGTCGTCGTAGCCCCGCGTGGACGGCGCGGTGTGGTCTCGGCTTCACGATCGCGCGGGCAGGCATCATCGAAATCGACGTGGTTGCCGACTCCGAGCGCCTTCGCCGGGTCCACTTGGCAGTCCTCAACGACTGACGAGCCAACCTGCGTTACCGCGCGGGGGCACGAGCCAGCAGCAGTTTTGGGCCGATGACTGCGATGTCTCACTTGGGTCTTGGTTGTGTGCAAACGGGTAGGTCGGCATGCGGCCGTGGTCGCCAATCATTGCAGGCGGCCGATGTTCTCGCGTCGGATCGTCCAATGACCGGCCAA
>NZ_LGHM01000223.1 GCF_001908185.1 Bradyrhizobium sp. AS23.2 | reverse complement strand
ACCTCAGGAGGGGAGCCGCCTGGCTGTTTCAGCAGCTAGTCCGCCCATGCTCAGAAAATGGCCGTTTGCGTTCAGGACCTGGACTGACGCGTTGGGCCAACCGGATGGACCGCTCGCATGTCTTCGACGTCCTCCACAGCGGAAGCCCGCGTGCCCAACATGGCAGCATGAACGCTGCGTATGGTGGCGTAGAGGAAGGCCGTGGTCAGCCCAAACAGCAGCATGCCGTTGAGAGCTTCGAGCGCCCCCAACATCTGCCAACGGTCAGAAAGATGGAGGCTTGCATGGCCGAAGGTCGTCATCGCACCAATTGAATACAGCATCGCCGCGCGCTCGTCTGGAAGAGCGCCGAGCCAGAGGTAGGCTCCGGCCCAGACAGCTGCCCCTATGGCGTGCAAGGCGGTGGCCGACAGCACGGTTGCTCCCACCACCGCCACAAACATCGCCAGATGGCCGCGAACTCTTTTCGCGCGCTTTAGACTTCGCTCAACGCCAAGTTCAATCGCTCCGAGACCGATGACGTGGATGACGGACGCAAGGACGATCAAGGGGAGTCCGCACAACCAGTCTGTGATCCACGCTCCCGACGCGAGAAAATCCATGCTTCTACTAGCCTCGAGCCGTGGGCGGCGGCAATCACGCTAGCGCTCCGTGGCGCGATGACGCTGAGGGCGGGACGAGCGGGAGATACAGGTACTACACCTGCTCGACCAAGGCTGCTGCAAGGGCCGAACCGAAACGGGCGGCAGCTACCTGCCGCCCGGCACGAGACGTATTCAATAACAAGGAGGATAGGGATAATAGCCGCAATAGGGCCGGGCGTAGGCGGCTCCGACGGCTGCAGCTCCGACGGCGGCGGCTCCGGCATACATCGCGCCCCGGAATGCAGTGCGCCGCGCGACGCCCGCAAAGGAAAACGGTGTAAAGGGGCGGCCGATAATATCGATGAAGATCGAGGCTCCGCCGTCGGCACCGTTTAGATCGCCCTCGAGGGTCTGAACCGCGAAGACAAGCTTGTCCCCATCCAGCTTCGGATTCTTCAGGACAACCACGGCATCCCTGACGGAGCCGTCCTTGGTATTGAAAACCGAAACAGTCGCGTTCGGAGGATCGCTGGCAAAGCTGTCCTTGCCCGTGCCCCAGTCGGCGATGATGTCAGCCGTGAGCTGATGGCCGGCGGCGCGCACGGGCCGGTCTGCGAATATGATCGAGTTCGGTGTGACGCCGGTCAGCACGAGGCTGTCGCCTTGCAATGTTGCACCACGGGAATTGAGAACGATGAGCGATGGCACAATTTGAGCCTGTGCAGCGGAGGGTGTGCCGATCGTCTTCAGTTGTCCGTTGGGCGCGCTCTGGGCCCGCGCAGTCCCGGTGTCGAGCAGTAACGTCGCCGCCAGCAATGCCATGCAAACGTGCACGGCTTTCTTGTTGCGCATCTCGTTCTCCTTGCGATCAGCCGGGGGGGCCGGCACGTTGGTGGGTGCGGACCGTAGACACGCCGAAACCGGCCGCCTATGCAAAATCGGCAAAACGAGTGCGGCTGTCCAACTATACGTTTTTCAGCATGACCCGGCGCGTATGAAGCAAGCTCTCGACCCTGTTCGCGGCAACGTTCAACGTTGCCATGTCAGTTTGATCCTCGTCCATCTCGGACAACTCGTCCTCGGCTCCGCCTTTCTGCATCGAGCACCTCTCCCGAACACAGCTAAGCCTTGCGCTGAAGCGTCGTCAGCGGCGCTTCTCCGAAAGCTGCACGGTACGTCGCAGCAAAGCGCCCGAGCTCAAAGAATTGATGCTCCCGCGCGATGCTGGCGACGCTCGCAGTGGAGGCATCGGCGCGCCGTAGCGCGGCGCGGGCCTTGTTCAGCCTGCGCAACAGGAGGTATCGCATCGGGCTAACGCCGAGAAACTCGTGACAGCACATCCGCAATGTGCGTTCGGCCACGCCGATTTCGGCACAAAGATCGGGCAACGTGATCTTCCGGTCGACGGATTTGCGCAGCGCTGTTTCGAAGCGGCTCATCAAGGCTGTGCGGTTGGAGCGTGTCCTGGATCTGTTTTCCGTCCCGTCGCCGGTGAGGCAATGGATCACGGCATGAATCATGTCCTGTTCGAGCGCCCTTGCCACTTCGGGCTGCTCAATCAGTTTGTTTGCAGGAGCCGCCAGGTGACAGGCGTGTTGGAACAGGTGCTGAAAAAGGGACAAGTCCGCGCCGGAAGGGTGGAGTAGTCTGGTGGAGCGCGGGGGCAGGATTGACGCGCCGATCAATGCCGCACTACTCCTTGCAAACAGCTCCATGGGCAAGGATATCAGACCCCATTGGCATTTGCCGCTCGATCGCTGATGCATCCGCTGGCCGGGGCCGTGAAAGGCGATCTGGCCGCCTTGGAAGGCAAACCCGTCGCATTCCAGGCTCACCCGGCCAACTGGAAAGGACAAAAAGACCCTGTCGGCTGCAAGCGAAATGCTGGCAATGCGCGGCAGCGATTCGCGCAGCCGCATGATGACGAGATGGTCCAGTTTCAGCCGCAGCAACTCCGCTTCGAAATCCCCGGGGCCGGTTATCGTGAGATTGACACCGATATCGCCAAATCCGGCTTCGTAGGCTCCGGGATCGTCAAACCTTGAAATGGAGCGTTCAGCCATATCCCTCGTCCCACCGGACGGGCGGATGGCTCTTGCGACCATTTGATGCTCATGGGGCCCGTCGATGAGGCACCATCAGGCAATCGATAGGGGTTCGACTATGCAATTCCGGCGCCATGAGACAAAAGGGCGCTTCAAAGAGCGCAGAAGGATATTTCGATCGCAAGCTGCGCTGGCGCAAACCGGCCGGTCGATTTGCGCCATCAGGTAAGGCAAATGCCGCGACTAGTGAAGCCGTCCCACGATGACTTCGACTGGCAGTGTTGTGGGACGCATGAGATGGACATGAGGATCTTGCGGGGGCCGTCGCAGTGTTTCCGACGGTAACTCTCCAAACATCGTGCGGTAGGCGACCGAGAAGCGCCCGAGCTCCCAGAACCCGTAGTTGGTCACGATATGGGTAACGGTGGCCTTGGATGCGTCAGCGCGCAGCAGCGCGCGCCGGACCAGATACATTCTTCGCAACGTGAGATAGCGGATCGGAGCCATGCCGAGATGTTCTTCGCAAGCCGATCGCAGCGTCCGCTCGGAAACGCCGGTCGCAGCGCAGAGTTCGGTCAGATAGATTGCACGGTCCGAGTTTTCAGCCAGATAATCCTCAAGCCGCGCGATAATCGCGTCGTGACGCCGCCTGCCAGCGGTGATCTCGATTCCGGCGCCCTCGGCAAGGCATCGAACCATCAGATAAGACATTTGTTGTTCGAACCCGCGACGTAGCTCCGGCGTTTCCAGAGCGTCCGGCGTCGTACGGGCCAACTCGCCGACGGTTTGGTGCATCATCAACAGGCGCGACATCAACTCCGGGCGGGGCCGAACCACGCGGGTTGCCAGCTTTGCCGGAAAGTCGGCTCCAATGATGCTTGCCAGTGTTTCATTCATATCATCCTCGGAGAGCGACATCCCACCATAGCGATGGTTGGTGCCGCAACGCTGATGCGACACATCGTACGTGTCGATGACGATATCGCCCGGCGTGACGTCCATGCCGCAGTGCTGAATCGAGGGGCCTTCGCGCGTCAGAAAGCCGATGGATCTACGCCCGGGCCGGACGGCAATTCTATTGACTTGCGGCAGATTCAGCTCGTACCGGCTCATCCAAAGCCGATTCAAACCAATCTGCTCAATCGTGAGATCGAGCTCGCCACGCTTCGTCGGAAATACGTTGATCTCGCATCCTTGAACCGCGCTCGGGCAAAGCAACGGATCTTCGATCCTCATCCTTCTAACCCAAAACACTTCGGATACCCCCGCAACATTTGGATGCCTGAGAGAGATCGCACGAACGTAACATCGCCGTTAAACTGGTAAGTCGAAATTCT
>NZ_LGHM01000222.1 GCF_001908185.1 Bradyrhizobium sp. AS23.2 | reverse complement strand
GCCGCCGCTTCGGCCTCGCGAGCAAGTCGTTCAGCCTTTAACCTCTCGCGGTTTGCATGAAACGCCGCTTGGATGCGTTCATACTCGGACATCGCCACTTTGGCATCGGTTTCCTTGAAGACCCTTTGCGCCTCACGTTCGGCGGCAGTGGGCGGCTTCCATCCGTATTTATGAGCGGTCATTCCCTCCTCCTTCGGTGATAGCCGTAGGGGCTTGTTGGGTCCGACCGTCAAAGTCTCTTCCTGTTTTTCAGTTACCGCAATCGAATATTTGCCAGTCGTTGCTCATGGTCACCTGCAACGGGATTCCGGTCCATCGCTTCGCGCAGCGCGCGCAGATGCCGAACGTCCTTTCGCCAACCCAGAGGCTGCCGCCGCAAGCTGGTCGAGCTCGCCGCCGGCATCGAGCCCGTCCGGACGGCCGCATCCACATCGAGAAGATCAACGCGCCCTTTCTCTACAAGCTCAAGGCCACCGGACCGGAGTTCGCTGGCGGCATCAAGCATGCGGTCGAACGCGGCTGGCTCGAGCTGCACGAAAGCGGGACTTACGTGCGGTTGCTCGGCGCAGAGGCTATGCTGACATAGAAGGCCAACAGTCGAGGCGACACGCGAAGAATGACCAAACGAGGCTGTGGGGACGGCCTTTCGATGATGCGGTTCCCCTGGCCGATGGCCACAAGCTGACCACGCTGCTGGACGCCGGCGAGTACATCGCCGAAGAAGGAGCACGATCGGCCGGAATGGCAAGCGGCAATGGAGGCCCTGCTCCTGGTCGTCGAGCGGGGCGGCCCGACGATGTTCGCACGGATCGGCTTTATGCGCGCCTTGAACCGACACAACGTGCCCGCATTCAATCCGAAGGGAAAAGCACCGCATTGGGGCCGACGCAAACTGAAGAGGGATCAATGACCGTCTTTGTCTACGTCAATACCGCCAAGCAGGTCGGCGATAAGGACCACATCAAGGTGTTCGCCAGCCACGATGCTGCCGAGACATGGTTCGAGGAGAACGATCCGGAAGGCGTGGCATTCGAATATGAGGTTCTAGAATGAACCGCATCGGCCGCAGGACTATCTACGCCATGCTTGTGATCGTGGTGCTGTTGATCGTCTGGCAATTCTTCGCGTCGCTTTGAAGAGTGGAGATGGTCGTCGTGCGGGGCCAATGAACCTTGCATACTTGTAACGAGTCGAACACCGAAGCGCCTCCGGGGTGGCCAAATGCTGGCGAAATGTGAGGGCTTATAACAGCCCACCCTGGCCCACGGAATTTACTCCGATGTTATTTCAAGCGGCGATTGTTTGCCTGATCGTACTCAGCATTGGCGTTCTCGTCGCCCACGCGGTTGACGCCCTCAGAACGTAACGAGCCCGCCGACTTGACCTGCGGGCCTCTGTCTCAGATGCCGGAGATCTTCTTGCCGGCCAGCTAGGCACAGACTGAGCTTGAAGCACAGCATACCGACGTGGAGCCGCATTGGCGGTGTTGCTGGCGGCCTTGTATTCCTGCTGATGCTGTAAGGCCGCCTCAGTCGGCGACCTCTTTCATTCAAACCGGCTCGCCTTCTTCGTGCACAAATCTCGCGCGCGTTGGCAATTGCGAAGCCGTCCTTACTCAACACGCGGCGTAAGAAGCGAGCCTACGCGGCGGCGTACCCCAAAAACTCGTTCAGTAGATGCTCTTTGATCGCCGAGGGCTCGCGTTCCCCTTGCGAAGCAAGCCACAGAATGCGCTCCGCGACCTCCACGGCAGAATGATGCTGCTGCCGGGTAAAGGCCGGGCTGGAGAGAACGTCATCGAGAATGGCGCGGAGCAATTGCACTGTAGGTGTGTCGTAGGCCATGTGTCGAATACCCGAATACTGAACAATTCACAAAACGCCGCCTGCCCAATATCGAACGCAAGCTTGTCCTCTCCCTCGGCCCCGACCAGTATTTTGCCGGAAACCGTCAATCTACGACGGTTTGATTGCGGGTCTATGACAGCGGCAGCGCATGTCGTCTGGACGCAGGACAGAAGTCTGCTCCGTTTAATTTGAGAGGCAAAGCGGCGAGGCTCCTCGTGCCGGACGCGCCCGCTGCACCATCGCGATCGTTTGAAGGTCGCAGGCGCACTGCGGACCGATTGGAGTAGTGGCCTGACACGAAAAGCCCCAGCGCCCTTGTGCGGCACTGGGCCGTTTCGTTCAAAAGTTTCGTTCAAAATATGAATTGGCCGAGCAATGCACCACCATAGCAACGAATTCGGCGATCGCGTGTGAACTGGTTCACATGCATTGCGGCAAGCGAAAGATTCCGCTCGCAACGGGAATACCGTTGGCCCGTTTGAGCATTCGGGTGCCTCGCGCTAGGATGGCCCTCTTTATGGAGGCTTATTTGAAACAGGTCATTTGCATTGCGGCCATTGCATTGTTTGCCGCGACTCCCGCTCGGTCACAGGCGCTGGTTGATCCCAACAAGGTCGCCCCCGAATATCGGGAAGCCGCTGAAAAGCGCCGGGCCGAGCAGCTACGACAGCGCGAATGCGCCCTGAAGGCGGATTTGGACAAGGTGCTCCCCAGAGATCGCACCGACTACCTCAATCATTGCCTGGCCGCGCTCGCAGCCAAACAATAGCGGCAGAGCGAGCCGATCAAACCTGATCTTTCACGCCTTGCGCCGTGGCTTCGGAAACAGGCGATCGCGGATGTAGCGCGAGGTCGGAGTCAGGCGGATGCCGCGCGGCTTCTGCCAGGCGGCGCGGTCGATCTCGTTCTTGTCGCCGATCGCGAGCCTGCCCTTGGCGTATTTCGCGATGAAGATCGCGTCGCTCATCTTGCGGCCTGAGCGCTTGTTCCTGGCCTTCACTTCCTTCCAGAGGCTGATCCGGCCAAGCTTCAGCTTGGGCAGTTCCTCCTTGATCTCCCGCCGCAGGCAGGCCTTGTCGGTCTCGCGCGCGCGCTTGCGGCCGCCCGGGAACATCCACAGGCCGTCCGATCGCCGTCTGACCAACAAGACCTTGCCGCGCTTGGCTGCAACCAGCTTGGAAGACTTCGCCATTACTATCGTAGGCTCGAAAACAGAATCTCGCCTATCGTAACTTGTCTAGCTGGATAGACAAGTTCCAGCGGAACCCAGATCACAGCCGTGCAAGGGGCTCAGCTCTTCCCCGCCTCAGCCCGATCCTCCGTCCTGATCCAGGCCATCATCATCTCCCAGGCCACCGACAGGATGATCGGCCCGATGAACAGGCCGACGATGCCGTGGGCGAGCGTGCCACCGATCACGCCGACGAAGATCACGATGGTCGGCGTGGTGAGGCCGCGCCCCATCACCAGTGGCTTCAACATGGTGTCGATGAAGCCGACAAGAACGAGAAACACGGTGAGCAGCAACGCCGTGGTGACGTCCTTGGCGGTCCAGATCCAGATGATCACCGGCAGCAGCACGAGGAAGGCGCCGATCTGAACGATCGAGAGCAGCAGCACGATGAAGGCGAGCAGGCCGGCGCTCGGCACGGCGGCGAGCTTGAACCCTATGCCGGCCAGCAGTGCCTGCACGATCGCGACGCCGATCACGCCTTGTGCCACAGCGCGAATTGTCGCACCCGCAAGCGCCAGGAAATGCTCGCTCTGCTCGGGCACGATGCGAAACAGGAAGCCGCGGCCGGCCGCAACGAATCTTGGCCCATGCGGAAACAGGAAGCCGGCCACGAACACCGAGACCAGGAACTGGAGCGTCCCGACACCGGCGTCGCCCGCGAGCGACAACAGCGGTCCCGCCAGCGGCTGGAGATAAGGCGTCACCTCGCGCAGCACCGCGCGGATGTTGTTGTAGGCCTGGTCCCAGAGCTCAAAAAGCCACGGGCCGACGAGGGGCCACGACTTGAGCTGCTCCGGCGCCGACTGGAGCGCGAGATCGCCGGTGCCGAGCTGGCGCGCCAATTCGCGCACGCCATCGACGGCGCTGATGCCAAGCCAGGTCGCCGGGCCAATCACGATGCCAAGCGTGATCAGGGTGAGGATCGCCGCCGCGGTCTTGGGCCGGCCGCCGAGGATTTTGGCGACCCAGCTGAAAGCCGGGTAGAACGCGACTGCGAGCACACCGCTCCAGGCCAGGATCGGCACGAACGGACGGATGATCAGCAAGCTCCAGATGATCAGCAGGGCGAGCAGGCCGAGCCGGATCACGAGCTGGATGATGTCCTCGCCCGTCAGGAGCTGACGGAGGCTTTTCACGGGCACGACCTTCCTTGCGGCATCGACGCGGGTTCCGGCACTTGCACGGCCCAGCGTTATTGCCAGCCCCGCCCCCGCCGTCAAGACGAGCGGGCCTCGCGCCCGCTCCCCCTGCCCACGGTGCGCACGCCGTCAAGATCAGGAACGCATCGGAGCGGGACATGCGGGTAACTGGCCCCGGCGACTGATCTTGCGGCGACACCGGCGCGGCCTGGACCGACAGGCTCTGCTCTTCCACTCGCCCACCGCAGAATCGGGTTTGGCTAACATCCATTAACCGGATTTCCCTGGGCCGGTTTACGCGGCTGCAAATCCCCCCTTCTACGATTGTCGCCAAGTCCCCAAGACCAGCCTTCAAGAACAGTTGCGTGCAATGGCCAACAGCATCTGGACGACCGAAGAATTCACCTGCGCGGGTTGCAGCATGAACTACACCGCGACCAGGGAGGAGCACACCGAAGCACACTCCGGCAGCTTCAAGTGCAGCATCTGCAGCGGCATGGTGCACACCTGGTCCGGCAAGCATCACTTCTTCGGCTGGCGAGCGGTGAAGACCAAGCCGCCCGTGTTCGGCCGCCGCTGGGCCGGCGTGCAGTGGTAGGCTTAAGCGGAGCTGGCGTCAGGGACGGACAGATCGCGTACAGTGTGGCTTCGCGTGTCCGAGCCGAATTCTCGCGCCGCGGTGCATGAGCCCGGTCATCGCAGCCTGCTCATGACAGCCTGCTGTTGGCGAGCCCAACCAGCTCAGCGTGCCCCCCTAGAGCAGCGTCGTAGTCATTGTAGCGCCGGCGCGCCTCCAAATCGTCCGGGGCCCCGGAGATAGTCGTTTCAAACAAGAGCGGCGCTTGATCCATGCGGCTACGGGAGGCGCCGTGGTCCGAGCCCTGGAATACGGTCAAGACCTGCATCGGTCCAACCTCGTCGAACCCGAGCCGGATCTGGTCGGGATTGGCTTCCATCCAGGCGCGCACGGTGTTCTGCGCTTCCAGATCATTGCCGACATAGACCGGTGTCTTGCCGTCCAGAACGTAGAAGCCGAACGGAAAGATGATCATGACGACCTCGTTGGCATTTGCGTTAGGCCGCTGTCTCGAAGCTTTCCATGCGCTTGGATGCCGCAGTTTTGGGACAAGCGCAACCGACCCGCCGCGCGCATGAACGCAAAGGGCGAGGCCCCAGCCCGAGCCTTCATTCTTCGAGACGCGCGTTCTGCGCTCCCCAGGATGAGGAAGTGGTGCTTCTGCTGCGCGGCGACACCCGCTACACTCCTCTTCCCCGCAACTGAAGCCGACACGCAATGACCGCAGCATTCGTCCCCCAGATCGCCCTCTATCGCAATTGGCTCGCCGAGCAGCGCGGCCTTTCCTTCTCGAGCTACGAGGAGATGCGGCAATGGTCGGTGCGCGATCTCGACGGCTTCTGGCGCAGCATCTGGGGCTATTACGATCTGCAATCGCCGACGCCGTTTGCAGCTGTCGTCACCGAGCGCAAGATGCCCGGCGCGGTCTGGTTTCCCGGCGCGCAGGTGAACTATGCCCGGCAGGTGTTCCGGCATGTCGATGCGGCCGATGCTGCGGGCCTGCCCGCGATCGTCGGCAGCGGCGAGGACGGCAAGCTCGACGAGACGAGCTGGCCGGAGCTCCGGCGCAAGGCGGCTGCCCTCGCGCTGCATCTGAAGGACAAGGGCATCAAGCCCGGCGACCGCGTCGCGGCCTATCTGCCCAACATCCCCGAGACCATCATCGCCTTCCTGGCGACCGCCAGCATCGGCGCGGTCTGGAGCCTCTGTGCGCCCGACATGGCCGCCCCCGCCGTGATCGACCGCTTCAAGCAAATCGAGCCGAAGGTGCTGATCGCCTGCGACGCCGTCACCTATGCCGGCCGGCGGCACGACCGCCGCGACGTCGTCGCCGAGCTCCGGCGAGCGCTGCCGACGGTCGAGCATGTCATCCTGCACAGCGAAGCTGGCGCGGCGGCGGCGCCGGACGCCCTCCTCTCGGATGTGCTCGCAAGGACGGGCGCGGGGATCGACGCGTTCGAGCCGATGTGGCTGCCGTTCGATCATCCGCTCTGGATCGTCTATTCCAGCGGCACCACCGGCCTGCCGAAGCCGATCGTGCATGGCCATGGCGGCATCGTCATCGTGGCGCTGGCGCTGCTCGGCCTGCACAACGACATCGGCTGCTCCTATCACGAAAATTCCTTCGGCGAGCGCTACCATTGGTACAGCTCGACCGGCTGGATCATGTGGAATTCGCAGGTCGGCGGCCTGCTCAGCGGCACCACCTGCTGCATCTTCGACGGCAGCCCCGGCGGCGCAAAGGACAAGCCGGACTGGAGCACGCTGTGGCGCTTCGTGGCGCAGTCGAAATCGACCTTCTTCGGCGCGGGCGCGGCGTTCTTCGCCAACTGTGTCAAGGCCGAAATTGATCTCACCGCAGCCGGCGATCTGTCGCGCCTGCGCTGCCTGGGCTCGACCGGCTCGCCGCTCAGCGCCGACACGCAGGCCTGGTTCAACGAACGCTTCGCGGCGCTGTCGAAGACGAACGGCAGCAAGGCGCAGGCCGACATCTGGTGGGCGAACATCTCCGGCGGCACCGATTTCGCCGGCGCCTTCATCGGCGGCAATCGCGAACTGCCGCAGACGCCGGGCGCGATGCAGTGCCGCCTGCTCGGTGCGGCCGTCGAAGCCTTCAGCGAACAGGGCCGCGCCGTCATCGACGAGGTCGGCGAGCTCGTCTGCACTGAGCCGATGCCCTCGATGCCGCTCTATTTCTGGAACGACAAGGGCGATGTGCGTTATCGCTCCAGCTATTTCGAGACCTATCCGGACAATTTCGACGGCAGCGGCCGCGGGCCGGTGTGGCGGCACGGCGACTGGCTCAAGGTCAATCCGGACGGCTCCTGCATCATCTATGGCCGCAGCGATGCCACCATCAACCGGCACGGCCTGCGCATGGGCACGAGCGAACTCTATTCCGCGATCGAGGCTCTGCCCGAGGTGCTCGATTCCCTCGTCGTTGACCTCGAATATCTCGGCCGCGACAGCTACATGCCGCTGTTCGTGGTGCTGCGCGAAGGCGTGGCGTTCGACGGCGCGATGCAGGCCAAGATCAACAAGGCGATCGAAGCCGGTCTCTCCCGCCGATTCCTGCCGAACGAGATTTTCGCCGTCACCGAAATCCCGCGCACGCTCTCGGGCAAGAAGCAGGAACTGCCGATCAAGAAGCTGTTGCTCGGCCAGCCCGTCGAGAAGGTCATCAACAAGGAGGCGATGGCCAATCCGGCCTGCCTCGACTGGTATCTCGCCTTCGCACGCGACTATCTCGCCAGAACCGCGGCCTGAAGGCCCGATCAGCCGCCGCCGAAATTGGAAGGAACGAGATTCCTGTTCTCCGATGGCGGGATCGGCGGATAGCCGGGAAATTTGTACCAGCCGGGCGGCACGGGCGCGTCCTCTTTCGGACGGAGGACACCGTGATGCCGCGGGCGGGCGTGATGCGCCGGCGCGGCGGCCGCTGCAGCGCACGTTGAAATCAGGAGGACCAAGGCCAGGACAGACCGCATTGAATGTGCTCCGGACATCCACCCAGGCTGCCATATGGTGCGGGAACCACGCCGGGACGATGCATCCGCGACGTCACGCGCTGTCACATCGACGGCATCAGCGATGTCAAAGGGCGCCGGAGATCGGCCCAATTGCGCCGGTGGCATTTGGACTCCGTTCACCGATCGCCGCTAGATCAGACAGGATCCTCCGCAACGAATATCAGCCATGGCCGACCTCAACGCCGTCCTCACCAGGCTCAACGACCGTCTGCTCCGCCTCGAAGGCGAGCTGTTCGTGCTGCGCTCGCTGGCGCGCGCAACGCTGACGGCGGGCGACGACCATGCGGCGCGCATGCGCAAGCTGGTCGAGGCCGCAAAGGTCGCGCTCGACGACGAGGCGAAACGTGAGCTCGATAAGCCGACGCGCAAATATGTCGATGCGGCAACCGCACTGGTGGAAGAGCTGCTGGTCGAGCCGACCCCGGCGCGGCCGCTGTTCACGGTGATCGACGGCGGCCGGCGCGACTGAGCGCGTCAGACCGGCCGACTTGTGCCTGATACGGTGGAATCGCCGGACTTCAGCCGGCTGAGGCCCGCCTCGATGATCGCGATCTCCTCGTCGATCTGGCCGATCGGCAGGCTGAAATCATAGCCGGACCTGCTCTTCAGATCGACCGCAAGCCGCTGCCTGTGCATCATCAGCTCGTCCAGGCCGCGCCGGTTCTTCAGTCGCACATAGGCGTCGACGATCTGCTCAATCGCGTTCGGCATGAAATCGGTCCCGGCAAAAAAGCCCGCGCGGCGCACCCACGCCGGCGGGACATTTTCGGTGTCGCGGTACGCAATACAAATCCGCGACGGATTCGTCGATACGACACGCTGGTTGAGAACGCGTTACCGTTTGATGATTTCGTGATGCGCGGCATGAAAAAGCCGCTGGCGATCATGCCAGCGGCCAAAGCCGGGTTCGAAAACGGATCGGGATTGAAATTTCGCCAGCCCCGGAGTGCCCATTCTAACGGCAAACAACGGAATCCTTTTGTTACAAATGAAACACAGGAACAGGCAGATAGCCAATTGCTGCGCAACAGTGGCCGTGCGGCAACGCTCGTCCGTAGCGCAGAATTATTTGCGCGGTAGCCTGCGGCAGGCGCTGTAGCGGTAGTACGGCCTGTAGGGGCCAGCATGCGCAATCGCGGACTTCAACGCTCCTGCAAAGACATCACGACCGAGCCGACGAGCCCAATCAGCGAACAGGCCAGCAGCGCATATTGGAGGATGGCGAGCGCCTGGCTTGGTGCCTCGGACGCGCTCATCATCTGATAGATCAGCAGCACCGATGTAATCCCACTCATCAGCATCAATCTTGGCCATCTCGACATGGCATTCCCCCGCGTTGGACGGGGTGTTGGACGCCACGAGGCGGACCCAGGTTCGATCCACCCACCCCCTACGCATTGTTGATAACCGTCGCAAACGCCCCACGGATGGTGACAGGACGTCCGGACGTGTTATCGGGGATGACGCAGTTGCGAGACGGATCGGAGACCCATGCGCATCACCCTTGTCGGCTCCCGCCATTTCGGCGTGACTACCCTGAACATGCTCCGGGAGCACGGCGTCTCGATCCTGCGGGTCGTGGTGGCCGATGGCGCGGATCGCCTCGCCGCGACCGCCAATGCGGCCGGCATCGATGTGGTGGTCCAGGCCAATCCGAAGCTGGTGGTGGCCTCGGAGATCGCCCCCGACACCGATCTGATCATCACCGCCCACAGCCACGCCCGGATCGGCAAGGACGCGCTGGCGGCCGCCAAGCTGGGCGGGATCGGCTATCACCCCTCGCTGCTGCCGCGTCACCGCGGCAAGGCCGCCGTGGAATGGACCATCAAGGAAGGCGATCCGATCGCCGGCGGCACGATCTACCATCTCGCCGACCGCATGGACGCCGGCGCCATCGCCGCCCAGGATTGGTGCTTCGTCAAGAAGGGCGAGACCGCCCGGGAGCTCTGGGAGCGCGCGCTCGCCCCGCTCGGCCTCAAGCTGCTGGCCGACGTGATCGATTACGCCAGGGTCCATAAGGCGCTGCCCAACAAGGTGCAGGACGAGCAGTTCGCCACCTTGGCGCCGAGTCTCTCCTGAACATTTACCCTTAACGTCAAGCGGCATTGATTCTGCTTCGAAAATCGGAATCAAAAATGCAAATAAACCATTGTTCCAACAGGAACAATTTGCGCTTTGGCATTGCAACAAATTTCTGTCACATTTCGTCCGAATAAGCGTCAGCATCTCAGACACATTCAAGGACGGAATTCATGCGTTTTGGTCGCATCGCGGCGTTCTGTGCCGCTTCAGTTTTCGCCGGCACCCTCGCCGCTCCCGCCTTCGCCCAGAGCCCCTATGATGGCAACTGGCACGTCACCATTGTCACCAAGACCGGCTCCTGCGAGCCCACCGCAAGCTCCATGCTGACGGTTGCCGACGGCAAGATCACCGCGCCCGGCGCTAACGTTTCCGGCACCATCGGCCGTGAGGGACTTGTGAAAGTTTCGATCAATGGTGCATATGCCAACGGTCAACTCAACGGCAACGCCGGATCGGGGAAGTGGAATGGAGCATCTGCAGGCATACCGTGCAGCGGGCGGTGGGAAGCATCGCGCCAATAGACCAACTGAGGCTCGCGCCCGAAACCGGCGGCTGCTGATCGCGGCCGCCGTTTTGTTTGCAGCGGGGATCGCCAACTCTGAAAGCAAGGCCCAGTCCGGCCCCTTCGCGCCGATGGCGGGCAGCTGGAACGGTGGCGGCGTCGTCACCCTTGATGACGGCTCGACCGAGCGGATCCGCTGCCGGGCCAAATACGCGCCGATCGGCCCCACCATGGAGATGTCGCTGACCTGCGCCAGCGATGCCTACAAGTTCCACCTCGGCGCCAACGTCAGGGCAGAAGGCAGCTCCATCACCGGCAGCTGGTCCGAGGCCAGCCGCAACATCAGCGGCTCGCTCCAGGGTCGCGGCGGCGGCGGAAACTTCGAGGTCGTCGTCTCCGCCGCCGGCTTCAACGCCAACATCGCGCTGAGGACGAGCGGCAACAAGCAGACCGTCACGATGCGGGCGGACAGCCAGTTCCGCGGTGCGAACATCACGATGTCGCGCTAGAGCCATTTCCGTTCCGATAGAATCGGAACGGAGTTCTAGATTCTTGTTTTGATGCGTTTTCTTTACGCGAACCGGTATCCACTTCGCTCGAAAACGCTCTAACGCAGACCGCACTCAGGACAATCGACCCGGCGCCCGCGCCGGGTCGATTTTTTTATGCGCCGGGCACGAACGCGGTCACCTCGATCTCGACCTTGGCCCGGTCGTCCACCAGACCGCCGATGTAGAGCAGTGTCGAGGGCGGAAAATTGCGCCCCAGCATCTCCTTCCAGGCCGCGCCGATGCCGGCGCCTGCGGCCTCATACTCGCTGCGGCTGGTCAGATACCAGGTCAGGCGGACGATATGCTCGGGGCCGGCGCCAGCCTCGCTCAAGAGCTTGATGATCCGCTTCAGCGCAGTTGCGACCTGGGCCGCCATGTCGGGCGCATAATTGCCCGTCTCGTCACCGCCGGTCTGCCCGGCCAGCACCACCCAGCGGCCCGGCCCGTCCACCGCCACGCCGTGTGAAAAGCCGCGCGGTTTTTTCCATTCGGCCGGCTGCAAGATACGCATGAGCGAAGTTCTCCCTTTCCTTGTCGCTGTTCGCTCAAGCCTTAGCACGCGGCCCTGCATCGCTGCACTCGCAGATTTGGCCGTTGCAAACGGTGACGATGTCGCCGATACCGGCCCTCCCTCAGGATCCATTCTCCCCGTTCGCCCCGATGAACACGACACCGTCGAAAACGATGGCCGCACTGTGGATGGCCGGCTGGCTGGCGCTGATGCTGGTCATGGCGGTGGCCGGACGCGAGACCACACGCGAGCTCAATGTATTCCAAATTATGGAAGTGCGTTCGCTGGCAGGGTTCCTGCTGCTCTCGCCGTTCATCTACCGCGCCGGCGGCTTCAAGGTGCTCAAGACTTCGCGCCTGCCGCAGCACATCGGGCGCAACCTCGTGCACTACGTCGCCCAGCTCGGCTGGTTTTTCGCGCTGACGCTGATTCCGATCGGCCAGGTGGTGGCGATCGAGTTCACCATGCCGATCTGGACCGCGATCCTGGCGGCGAGCTTCCTGTCCGAGCGAATGACGGCGTGGAAGATCGCCGCCGTCGTGCTCGGGCTCGTCGGCGTGATCGTGATCGTCCGTCCCGCCACCGGCGAGATCAATCCCGGCCAGCTCATCGCGCTCGGGGCCGCCATGGGATTTGGCGTGTCGATGGCACTGATCAAATCGTTGACCCGCACTGAAAGCGCGCTCTCGGTCCTGTTCTGGATGTTGGTGGTTCAATCTGTCGCAGGCTTTGTGCCGACGCTGTTCGTCTGGACCTGGCCGTCGGCCTATGTCTGGGCCTGGATGGGCGTGATCGCCGTCTGCGGCACATTTTCGCACTACTGCCTCGCCAGCGCGATGCGCTATGCAGACGCGACGATCGTCGTTCCCATGGACTTCCTAAGGGTACCTCTGACCGCGACCGCCGGCTGGCTGCTCTATTCCGAGCGCCTCGACACCTGGACCGTGCTCGGCGCGGCGCTGATCCTGTTCGGCAACCTTCTGAATCTGAAGCCGGCGTCGCCGGTCCCCGCCCGCGCGCAGTGAACCACGCGCCGCCTCGCGCGACAAAACAAAGTGGTCGAGCGTGATTTGGATCACGTTGGAGGGGCATTCCATCGTGCACATTCGACCGCACAGCGATGGGTTGGGCGATCAGTCGTTTTGCTGGTGCGAAACTGGGCGTGTCGTGTAAGTTCGTTGCCAATTTGTTGCTGCCTGCAATTCGATTCTGTTGGGGATTTCAGATGCGCTATCTCACCCTGCTCGCTTCGCTGATGTGCATGGCACTATCGGTCAGCGCCGCGAAGGCGGACCGCCGCGTTGCTTTCGTCGTCGGCAACGGCACCTACAAGAACGTCGCGCAATTGCCGAACCCGCCGATCGACGCCAGGGCGATGGCGGCGACGCTGCGCAATGTCGGCTTCGACGTGATCGAAGGGTCCAACCTCACCCGCGACCAGATGACAGAAAAGCTCCTGGACTTCGGCCGCAAGGCGCAGGGCTCCGATGTCGCAGTGTTCTATTACGCCGGTCACGGCATTGCCGTCAGCGGCAGCAACTATCTCCTGCCTGTCGACGCCGACATCAAGTCGGAGATGGACGTCAAGCTCGGTGCTGCCATCAACATCGACCTGACGCTCGAGCAGACCATGGGCGATGCCAAGGTCAAGCTCGTCTTCCTCGATGCCTGCCGCGACAATCCGTTCGCCGCCAAGATCAAGTCGAACTCCGCGACCCGCAGCGTCAACGTGCAGAGCGGTCTTGCCGAGATGAAGTCCGGCGAAGGCACACTGATCGCGTTCGCCACCGGCCCGGGCCAGACCGCGCTCGACGGCCAGGAAGGCAACAACAGCCCGTTCACCCGCGCGCTGATCGACAACATCACCAAGCCCGGTGTCGAGATTCAGCAGGCCATGACGTCGGTCCGCGCCCAAGTCAACGAAGAGACCCACAAGGGCCAGCTGCCCTGGGGCCATACCAACCTGATCGGCGCCGTTTACCTCAATCCGTCCCAGCAGACGCAGCAGGTTGCCAACGCGGCGCCGACCGCGGCTGGCAGCGTGCCGACGATGACCGGCGGCAATTCGGACGGTGTCGAGCTCGAATACTGGCGCTCGGTCAAGGAGTCCAACAAGCCGGAAGAGCTTAACGCCTATCTCTCGGCCTATCCGAACGGCCAGTTCAAGGCGCTTGCGCTGGCGCGGCTTGCCGCGATCAAGAGCGGCCCGTCGACAGCGACCCGCAACCTCAACGGCGGCGTCGATCCCGCGACCTTCACCGAAGATGCGACCCAGCTCACCGAGGACCAGATCGGCCTCGACAAGGCACAGCGCCGCGACGTGCAGCGCCGCCTGACCGGGCTCGGCTTCGACACCAAGCTGACCGGCGCGTTCAGCGATGAGACCCGCTCGGTACTCAAGCGCTGGCAGGCTGCCCGTGGCTATCCGTCGACGGGCTACCTCAACAAGCTCCAGCACAAGGCCCTGCTCTCCGAGATCGTCGCCACCACCACGCCGACCGCAAGCGGCGACAGCCCGAAGCCGGCCCGGCGTGCCGGCGCTCCCGCTCAGAGCAGCGCACCG
>NZ_LGHM01000221.1 GCF_001908185.1 Bradyrhizobium sp. AS23.2 | reverse complement strand
CCCCGCAGCAGCGGCCCCGGCGATGCCGCCGGCGCAGCCTTCGTGGGAGGCGTCGTCGGTGGCATGATGGGCGGCATGTTCCGCCGCTGAGACGCGAAGCCAGTCTCAAAATGAAAGCCCGGCTCGCGCCGGGCTTTTTCGTTGCGGCCCCCTCATCCTTCGAGATGGCTGCTGCGCAAGCTCCTCAGGATGAGGGTCCACTGCTCAGCCTGTGGACCCTACTTCCCCGCCACCTTCCGCAGCGCCTCGTTGATGCGGTCCTGCCAGCCTGGGCCACCCTCCTGGAAGAACTCCAGCACGTCCTGGTCGATGCGCAGCGTGACCTGCTCCTTGATCCCCGGCGCCACATTCTGCTTCGGCGGCGCCGCGGCGACCTTGGCAGTCACTTTCTTGAACGCTGCCTCAGCCTCGGTCCGCGCGTCGCCCAATGTGCGCGGCCGTCTCGGTTGATCCGCCATGTCCTAGATTCCCTCAAACAGAGTCGTCGAAAGATAGCGCTCAGAGAAGGACGGCACCACCGCCAGAATGGTCTTTCCCGCAGCTTCCGGCCGCTTGCCGATCTGGAGCGCCGCGGCGATCGCTGCACCTGAGGAAATGCCGCCCGGAATGCCTTCATGCCGCGCCAGCGCGCGCGAGATCTCGATCGCCGTCGTCGAGTTGATCTTCACGATCTCGTCGATCACCGAGCGGTCGAGAATGTCAGGCACGAAACCGGCGCCGATGCCCTGGATCTTGTGCGGAGTGTGCTGGCCGCCCGAGAGCACCGGGCTTTCTGCCGGCTCGACCGCGACCACACGCAGCGACGCCTTGCGCGGCTTGAGCACCTGGCCGACGCCGGTGATGGTGCCGCCGGTACCGACGCCGGCCACGAAGAAATCGATGTTGCCGGCGGTGTCGTTCCAGATCTCCTCCGCTGTGGTGCGACGGTGCACCTCGGGATTGGCGAGGTTCTTGAACTGCTGCGGCATCACCGAGTTCGGCGTCGTCTTCAAGAGCTCCTCCGCCGTCGCGATCGCGCCCTTCATGCCTTGCGCGGCCGGGGTCAGGACCAGCTCTGCGCCGAGAAAGGCGAGCATCTTGCGTCGCTCGATCGACATCGACTCCGGCATCACCAGCTTGAGCCGGTAGCCGCGCGAGGCGGCGACGAAGGCAAGCGCAATGCCGGTGTTGCCGGACGTCGGCTCGATCAGCACGGTGTCAGGATTGATGATTCCCGCCTTCTCCATGGCGATGACCATGGCCGCGCCAATGCGGTCCTTCACGCTCGCGGCCGGATTGAAATATTCGAGTTTTGCCAAAATCGTCGCGTTCACGGCGTGCATGCCCGGCAACCTTCGCAAACGCACGATCGGCGTGTCGCCAAAAGCCTCGACGATCGAGTCATAGACCCGGCCGCGGCCGGGTTTGTGCGCTGCACCCGCAGTGGACGATGCGTCCATGATGAACTCCCTGTGACGACAATTTTGCGCTTCTGTCGCAGCGCTTACGCAGTTACGGGCAGCTTGCGGCGACACGCAAGCGACAATGCGGCACATTCTAAATACGCTGCATCGCAAAATCGCGTGGGCTGTCGCCATGCGGATGCGGGCGGCGCCGGATTTCCCACGACTAAAGCGGGATGCGCCAGCGATGCCTGGAGGCAGCAGGATCGCCTGGAATTCCGGTCAGATGTTGCCGCCATCCGCGGGGCTGAAGCTTGCCGTCCCAGCGCTTTTTGTTGTCAATCTGTTCACGATTGCCGTGGTGAACTGCGGATCAGCGTCCAGCCTCCTGATCATCGCCTGAGCTTCAGCCAAGTATTCTCCCGACAGGCATTCTCCCGACAGGCGACGTCCGTTGCGGTCAAAAGCCCCGATCATCGGACCGGGTCGTCGGCGACATGCCGAGGCAGGCGGAAGCGGCAGAAGGCGCATGATGCATAGACGGCTCGCATTCATCGATACCCTGCGCGGCATCGCCGTCCTTGCGGTGGTCGTTCAGCATGCGCTCGAAGTGATCGTACGAGAGCATCCGACCGGCGCATATGTCGGCGGGCAGCTGCGCTGGCCGCATGTAGCCGTCTGTACGGCGCTTTACGCCATCTTCGCGATCACGCTGGCCGATCGGCGCTATGGCGGGGTCTACGCTGAGGACTTCTTCTACAGCTATTCGATTGGGTCGGCCTATGTCTGCGCGGCCGTCGTCTTCATCGTGTTCGCCGCGTTCGGTGAGAGGACGGCCTGGCGCCCGATCGCGTTCGTCGGCGTCATCAGCTATTCGATCTACCTGATGTCGCCGTTCGTGATGGTCTGGATCCATCGTTACGTCTGGTTTGGCGACGGGCCACTGCGATGGCTCGCCTTTGTCACCGGGATCGTGACGTCGTCGATTTTTGTCAGTTGGATGACATATTCCCTCGTCGAGAAACCCTGGATCTCATTCGGACGCAAACTCCGCTCAGACCGCAGGACCCCGGTGGTTCTCAAGCCCGGTCTCAGCCGGCAGAGCGCCGCACATTAGCGTGAAGTGGAGCACTGAGTATCGCAACGCACACGAATTGTTTGCGCTGCGATAGCCGAAAGATGGAGGGATGACTGAGATTTTAGAGAAGCCAACGCTTTTGTGTCGCGACCTCGTCAACTGATTCTGCTTATGTTAGACTTAGGTCTCAAAGCAGGGAGGTCACCACGATGTCAGCAATCGCTGAAGTGTTGTCGACCGTCGCGCACCGCCCCGATCCGCGTTGCAGCGAGTTACCCACTTGTCCCGTCTGCGCCGACTCCATGGTCGCGGCCGAAGCATCCGCGTACGTCTCGGACCACATGATCAGCTATCTCTGGACCTGCGACACCTGCGGTTATGGCTTCGTGACCAAGCACGCCGTCAAGCAGCGGCTCGTGTGCAATTGACCTTGCGCGATTGACCTAGCGCGGGGCGATGTCGCCCCTCGCCCAGTCCTCATGCGTCCGCTGATAGAACTCTTCGAACGTTCCGCGCGCGATCGCGTCCCTGATGCCCTGCATCAGGAACTGGTAGTAAGCGATATTGATCTCGGACAGCAGCATGGCCCCAAGCGTCTCGCCCGCCTTGACGAGATGATGCAGATAAGCGCGCGCGTAGTTGCGCGCCGCTGGCCATGAACTCTCTTCGTCCAGCGGACGGGGATCGTCGGCATGGCGCGCGTTGCGCAAATTCACCTGGCCGAAGCGGGTGAAGGCGACGCCGTGCCGGCCATTGCGCGTCGGCATCACGCAATCGAACATGTCGACGCCGCGCTTCACCGCTTCGAGAATGTCGTCGGGCGTGCCGACACCCATCAGATAGCGCGGCCGGTCGGTCGGCAGCGCCGGCGCGGTCTCGTCGATCATCGCCAGCATCACGGCCTGCGGTTCGCCGACGGCAAGGCCGCCGATCGCATAGCCGTGGAACCCGATCTCGACGAGGCCCTGCGCGCTCGCATGGCGAAGCTGCGGGATGTCGCCGCCCTGCACGATGCCGAACAGCATGTACCCGTCTGGCGCGCTCTCGAAGGCGCGTTTGGAGCGTTCGGCCCAGCGCAGCGACAGGCGCATCGCGCGCTCGATGTCGTCGCGCTCGGCCGGCAGCCGCACGCATTCGTCCATCTGCATGGCGATGTCGGAGCCGAGGAACCGCTGCACCTCGATCGAGCGCTCCGGCGACAGTTCCACCTTGGCGCCGTCGATATGCGAGCGAAAGGTGACCGCGTTCTCGCTGACCTTGCGCAGGTCCGAAAGTGACATCACCTGGAAGCCGCCGGAGTCCGTCAGCATCGGACCGTTCCAGCCGGTGAACCGCTGCAGGCCGCCGAGCGCGGCGATGCGTTCGGCGCCGGGACGCAGCATCAAATGGTAGGTATTGCCGAGCACGATGTCGGCGCCGGCATCGCGCACCTCGCGCCAGTGCATGCCCTTCATTGCGCCGGCGGTGCCGACCGGCATGAAGGCCGGCGTGCGCACCACGCCGTGCGGCGTGGTCAGGTGGCCGGTGCGCGCGGCGCCATCGATCGCGAGCAGCGCGAAATGATTGGGTAGACTGTTGTCGGGGAGATTCATGGCGGTGCTTATTGCGTGTCGGGCGGGGCCGATCAACCCGCTCGGAGGCGCGCGATGCCTCAGACTGGGACACATTTGACGCGGACGTGACATCCGCCGCAGCTTGTCAAACAAAACGATACAGTATAGTTTTCTCGTGGGGGCTGGACGAAATGCCGTGGCGCGATCGCCGGCGGCAGTATTCACGTGATCGCCAGCCGCCGACGATGCCCTTCGCCTCATGTTCGACTGACGTATCCAGCCCTTCCGATGACCGGATGAAGAGGGCAGGCGTCCGCCTGACCGGGGTCCTCGTGCTGGCGTGCAGCCTGGCACTCGCCGCCTGCACCTCCCTGCCCCGCACGCCCTATACGGCCGCCGATGCCAGCACCTCGCGCGTGCTCGATATCGACGGCTTGCGCCGCTACGCCGACGAGCCCGTCACGAAGTTCAGCTTCGAGAAGGACATCAGCACCGCGACCAAGAGCTATCTGGCGCTTTCAGGCGGCGGCGCTGACGGAGCTTATGGCGTCGGCGTGCTGAACGGCTGGACCGCAGCCGGCACCCGCCCCACCTTCGCGGTCGTCTCGGGCGTGAGCACCGGCGGCTTGATCGCGCCCTTTGCGTTCCTCGGCTCGCAATACGACGACACGCTGCGGGAGGTCTACACCAGCGGCATCGCCGAGAGCCTGCTGAACGATCCCAGCATCACGCGCGTGCTGTTCGGATCCGGCCTGTTCGGCAACACGCGGCTGCGCGAGCTTGTCGCCCGTTATGTCGGACCTGAGATCATGGCCCAGGTCGCGCGCGAGAATACCAGGGGCCGCAAGCTGCTGGTGGTGACGACCGATCTGGACACGCAGCGGACCGCCATCTGGGACATGGGCAAGATCGCTGCGGTCGGAACACCCGAAGCGCTAAAACTGTTTCGCGACGTGATGGCGGCTTCCGCCAGCATCCCGCTGGTATTTCCGCCCATCATGATCGACGCCGAAGGCCAGGGCCGCAGGTTTCAGGAGATGCATGTCGACGGCGGCGTCACGGCGCCGGTGCTGACGCTGCCGGAAGCCCTGCTCTCCCAGGACCGTTTGCCGAGCAACGCGCGGATGAACATCTACATCCTCGTCAACAAGAAGATCGAACGCAATTTCGAGCTCGTGTCCAACAGCACCATCGACGTCGCCTCGCGCAGCCTGTCGTCGATGACCCAGTCGCAGACGCGCTCGATCATCTTCTCGACCTATGATTTCGCCAAGCGCAACCATCTGGGCTTCCATCTCTCCTACATCGCGCGCGATTATCCGGCATCGCCCTCGGAAGGGTTCGACACCGCCTATATGCGCGCGCTGTACCAGTACGGATATGAGAAGGCGGCAGCGGGCCAGGCGTGGACCTCGACGCTGCCATGACCCCCTCGTGACGGAACGACGCTTTGCTGAAACCATTGACGATACGGCCAATTCGGCCAGATTCGCGATGACGCCCCCCGCTCCTGCGCTATATAGAGCAAATGACGACTGTCAGAAACGCGCAGGGATCATTGGGCATGGGATTGACTGCGACCAGGACAAGATCGGCAGCGCCACGGCGCGAGGTGCCGAAATCGCGCGGCGGCCGGCCGACGAAAACTGCCGCGATCGAGCGCGACCAGAGGCTGATCGAGGTCGCCACGCGCCTGTTCCTGGATCGTGGGTTTGACGCGACCTCGCTCGATGCGGTCGCGGAAGCGGCCCGCGTCAGCAAGCCCACCGTCTATTCCCGTTACGGCGACAAGCGCGGCCTGTTTGCGGCCGTGCTCAGGCGCGAAATCGAGCGCTGGCTCGCGCCCCTGTCGGCTGCGGCAGAAATGCAGCTCAGCAGCGACTCGGACATCTCTGTCGAGCAGCGGCTGGTCGCGATCGGGCGCGAGATGCTCACCTTCACCTGCGGGCCCGACGCCGTCGCCTTCAGCCGCATGATGACGTCACAGGCCATCAACTTCCCCGATGTCGCCAAGCTCGGCAAGGAGGAAGGCTGGCTCAAGGCTGTCGCCACCACGGCGCGCTTCTTCGACCATCTCGTCGCGCAACGCGCGCTCGATCTCGACGACACCACCATCGCGGCGGAAGTGTTTCTCGACGTCGTTGTCGGTCACACCCATCGCTTGGCAACGTTTGGAACGGCGCTGGAGATAAAGGCGGCGGAAAAGCGGATGCGCGCGGCGATCAAGCTGTTCCTGGCCGGTGCGCTGGGACCCGCGGACCGCATCCGGGACACAGCCAAGAGCACGCAGCGGCGACGCCTGTCCCGCTGACAATTCCGTGAGGTTGCGATCTATCCCCAACGGGGGACACCCCGCGTCATTGACCAAAATGAAACGATACGGTATGGTTTAGTTATAAGGCGATGCGGATCGCTTTTTTCACCAGCCCCAAGAGAGGTCCGCACCGCTTCGATCGCCGCGGCGGGTACAGCCCGACGCGACGCTCCGCGGCCGACCGATGCCCAAGGTCGGCCGCGCAATCCTGTACAAGACGATCCGGCTCGGCGGCCGGTAAGACACCGGTCTCAGCACGGAGACTAACAATGCGCGCCCCCAAAGGCCTGAAGCAGTTGATCGCGATCGCGCTATCCGCGCTCCTCCTCGCAGCTCCAGCGCGGGCGATCGTCACCACGGGCACGCCGACCGCCCTTCATAGCGAAACGAATGGTGATGCCGAGGCCGATCGCCAGACCGTCAGCCGCGAGATCGAGCGTTTCCGCAGCTCCTCGATCTCGATCAACCAGGCCATGGCGATCGCCGAGGCCCGGCATGCCGGCGCCACGACGGCGGATGTGAGTTTTGATGGGGCCGCCGGCGTGCCGGTCTATCGGGTGAAAACCCTGCACAACGACCGGATCTGGCGCCAAACCATCAATGCCGCAACCGGCGAGCTCGTCGGCGGAGAAGCCGCACTTCCCCTGGCCGAGCTCGACCTCGACGATCGCAGCAATCTCGCGGCGCTCGGTGCGATCAGGCACCGCCTCGCGGATGCCGTGCGCGTCGCCGAGCACGCAGCCTCCGGCAAGGCGATCAGCGGCGGCCTCATCCGCGAACGCGGCCGGCTGAATTTCGCAATCGTCGTCATCAGCGGCGACGACCTCAAGGAGGTCATCCTCGAGCCGCCGGGCGCCCGGGGAAAGTAGCGCACTCTCAGCCGGCGGCCACAATCCCGCCGGAATGCCATTGACGGGCGCAAGACTCTCCCGCATAAGTCGCCGCCATGTTCACGACCAGCAAACGCACGACCAAAACCACCACGGCCTTCGGGGCCCGGGGAGGCGTGCGCGCGTAGTCGTCGACTTAAACGCATAAGCTCTACCGAAGCCCCGCCCTCGATGGTCCGGGGCTTTTTTTGTTGCCTGAAACTCAACCGCATGATCCGGAAAAGTGGAACCCGGTTTTCCGACAAGATCATGCTCAACCGAACTGGAATGGAGGAGAATGTGAGTAACGATCCCGTCGTCGCGATTGTCGGCGTCACCGGTGCGGTGGGCGCCGAATTCATCGCCACCATGGACAAGCGCGGCTTCCGCGTCGGCAAGCTCAAGGCGCTGGCCAGCGCTCGCTCGGCCGGCAAGACGGTGTCGTTTCGCGGCAAGGACGTCGTCATCGAGGAATTGACCGAGCGCGCCTTCGAGGGCGTCGACATCGCCCTGTTCTCCGCGGGCAGCGGCATCTCGAAGAAGTACGCACCGCTCGCGGTCAAGGCCGGCGCCGTCGTGGTCGACAACTCCTCCGCCTTCCGCATGGACCCGAACGTGCCGCTGGTGATCCCCGAGATCAACGCGAACCGTATCCGCGATCACAAGGGCATCATCGCGAACCCGAACTGCGCCGCGATCACTGCGCTGGTGCCGCTCTGGCCGATCCACCAGAAGAACCGCATCAAGCGCGTGATCATTGCGACCTACCAGGCCGCCTCCGGCGCCGGCGCTGCCGCGATGGATGAACTCGTCGAGTCCACCCGCGCCAATCTCAACGGGCAGGTCTACACGCCCAAGGTGATGCCGCACCCCTACGCCTTCAATCTGTTCAACCACAACACCGCCGTCGATCCAGAGACCGGCTACAACGACGAAGAGACCAAGGTCATCAAGGAGACCCGCAAGATTTTCGAGGACGAGACGATCGCCGTCGGCGTCACCTGCGTCCGCGTGCCGGTGCTGCGCGCCCATTGCGAGGCCATCACCTTCGAATGCGAAAAGCCGATCAGCGAGGACCAGGTCCGCGCCATCATGGCGCAGGCGCCCGGCGTGAAGATCGTCGACGACCGTGTGAAGAACTACTTCCCGATGCCGATCGACGCTTCGGGCCAGGACGACGTCCTGGTCGGCCGCATCCGCAAGGACCTCAGCGATCCCTCAGGGCATTCGATCTCGATGTTCGTGGCGGCGGATCAGCTCTTGAAGGGCGCGGCGCTGAATGCGGTTCAGATCGCGGAGCTCTTGCCGCAGCGCGTGATGGCGTAACGAGAGTCGTAGGGTGGGCAAAGGCGCGCAAGCGCCGTGCCCACCACTTCTCTCGCGCATTCAAGAAAGATGGTGGGCACGCTTCGCTTTGCCCACCCTACGGGCCCCGACGCTACCCCTGCGCCCGAAACAACAAACACGCATCGCCATACGAATAAAACCGGTAGCCATTCGCGATCGCATGCGCATAGGCCCGCTTCATCGTGTCGAGCCCGGAGAACGCCGACACCAGCATGAACAGGGTCGAGCGCGGCAAATGAAAATTCGTCAGCAAGATGTCGGCGGCGCGGAAGCGATAGCCGGGGGTGATGAAGATCGACGTCTCGGCCGCGAAGGGCTGAATGGTGCCATCCTCGCTGGCTGCGCTTTCCAGCAGCCGCAATGACGTCGTGCCTACAGCGATGATGCGGCCGCCATTTTTCCGCGCGGCGTTGAGCCGCTCCGCCGTCTCGGCCGAGATCGTGCCCCACTCGGCATGCATCTTGTGGCCTTCGGTGTCGTCCACCTTGACCGGCAGGAACGTCCCTGCTCCGACATGCAGCGTGACGCGGTTGATGCCGACACCGAGCTCGCCTAGCGCCCGCTCCAGCGCCGGCGTGAAATGCAGGCCCGCAGTGGGAGCAGCGACCGCGCCTTCATTCACCGCGAACATCGTCTGATAATCGGCAAGGTCCTGATCGTCAGGCGTACGCTTCGAGGCGATGTAGGGCGGCAGCGGAGGGCTGCCGAGATCGGCGATTGCCTGATCAAGCGCCGGACCGTGGAACGAGAATGACAGCGTCACCTCGCCTTCGCTGCCCTTGACCTCGACCTCGGCGTCGAGATGGCCGAGCAGGCAGACCTTGCCTTCATTGCCGAAGCGGATGCGGTCTCCGGCGACGAGTTTCTTCGCCGGCTTCACCAGCGCCTGCCAGCGCGAGCCGTCGAGCCGCTTGATCAGCGTCGCCTCGATCTTCGGCTCGGTCTCGCGGCCGATGCGGCGTCCCTTCAGCTGCGCCGCGATCACCCTGGTGTCGTTGACGACGAGCTCGTCGCCCGGCTTCAGCCATTGCAGCAGGTCGGAGATGATCTGGTCGCGCAGCGCGCCGTTCTCGACAACCAGCAGCCGCGCGGAGTCGCGCGGGCTCGCCGGGCGCAGGGCGATGCGCTCGGCTGGCAGATCGAAATCGAAGAGATCAGTGCGCATGGTCAGGTCTGGCGCAGCACAGCCAGACCCTCATGGTGAGGAGGCGCGAGGCGCCGTCTCGAACCATGAAGGCCGAGCTGCAGCAGCGGGGCCTTCATCCTTCGAGACGCGCGTTCCGCGCTCCTCAGGATGAGGGTCGAGCGGTCACTCCTTGTCCGCCGCCATCCGCGCCTTGACGATCTTGTCGGGGTTCTGCACGGGCTCGCCGCGCTTGATCTTGTCGACATTCTCCATGCCCTCGGTGACCTTGCCCCACACCGTGTACTGGTTGTCGAGGAAGCGGGCGTCGTCGAAGCAGATGAAGAACTGGCTGTCGCCGGAATCGGGGCTCGCGGCGCGGGCCATCGAAGCGGTGCCGCGCACATGGGGCTCCTTGTTGAATTCGGCTTTCAGCTTCTTGCCGGAGCCGCCGGTGCCGGTGCCATGCGGACAGCCGGTCTGCGCCATGAAGCCCTCGATCACGCGGTGGAACACGATGCCGTCGTAGAAGCCCTCGCGGACCAGCTCCTTGATGCGTGCGACATGGCCAGGTGCGAGGTCGGGCCGCATCTCGATGGTGACGGGGCCCTGCGTGGTCTCGAGGATCAGGGTGTTTTCGGTGACGCTCATGCTCGTCTCTCTTGCGTTGGGGGTGAAGTCTTCCGGCTACGGAACTGGATCGCGAATGGACGTCCCGTGGCGGCGCCGGCCATTGCATCGGTAAATGGCATCGGCGTGCAACGTTGCAACGCCTCCATCACCGCGATCCGGTATTGCAGCCGGTCATTGTCGGAGGCTTCCGCGGATTCATAGGAAATCCTCGGATGGCCCAAAATGTTTCCGGACCGGTTAAAGCTCACGACGACGGTGATGTCGATAGGGCGAGCCTTGGCGGCCGGCGGCGGCTTCCAGCAGGTACGCAGATGCTGGAAGACATCCTTGATGGTGTCGACCTGCGCGTCCTCGGCGGCCGCGCTGGAGACGCCGAGCAGCAGCGTCGCGGCAGCCAGCAGGAGCTTCTTGCCGCAACGCGCCATGGCCGCTCCTACTTGATGTCGGAAGCGACCTGCACCTTCACCATCTTGTCAGGATCGGTGACAGAGCCGCTTGCCGAGCCGGGCGGCGCCTTCTTCAGCTTGTCGACGACATCCATGCCCTGCACCACTTCGCCGATCACGGTGTACTGGCCGTCGAGGCTGCCGCCGTCGGCGAACATGATGAAGAACTGCGAGTTGGCGCTGTCGACGCTGTCGCCGCGCCGGGCCATGCCGACGATGCCGCGCGCGAAATGCACCTTGGAGAATTCCTGCTTCAGGTTCGGATATTTCGAGCCGCCGGTGCCGTTGAAATTCTGGCCATCGCCGGTCTGTGCCATGAAGCCGTCCATGACGCGATGGAACGGCACGTTATTGTAGTACCCCTCACGCGCCAGCTGCTTGATGCGCTCGGCATGCTGGGGGGGCGAGGTCAGTGCGCAGCTTGATGACGATGCGGCCCTTGGTGGTGTCGATGACGATGGCGTTGGCCTTGTCGAGGTTGGCCGGCAATTGCTGCGCCACCGCCGGCACCGCGAACACGAGCGCGGCAAGAACTGCGAGAATTCGGATCATGACAACTCCGGATCAGATAAAAGAAGAAGCGCGCCGCTATCAGGCGAATTTTGCCTTGAGCTGTGCCGCAACCTGCGGCGGGACGAAGGCCGAGACGTCTCCGCCCATGCCGGCGATCTGGCGCACCAAAGTGGCGGTGATCGGGCGGACCGCCGGAGACGCCGGCAGGAAGATGGTTTGCACCTCTGGCGCCATGGTCCCGTTCATGCCGGCGAGCTGCATCTCGTAGTCGAGATCGGTGCCGTCGCGCAGGCCACGAACCATGATGGTGGCGCCGTGCTTGCGCGCGGCGGTGACCGCGAGATCGTCGTAGGTCACAGCTTCGAGGACGCAGCCGGCCTCGGCCGCCACCGGCCCGCAGACGTCGTGCAGCATCTTCAGCCGCTCCTCGGTCGAGAACAGCGGCTTCTTGCCGGGATGGACCCCGATCGCGACCACCAGCCGGTCGCACAGGGACACACTGTTCCGGACCACGTCCAGATGGCCGTTGGTGATGGGGTCGAAGGAACCTGGGTAGAAGGCAATGCGGGGCATGGCTCCGTCCTACCGCGCCCGGCCCGGCCCGGCAAGCCGGGCGAGTTCCCTGCCCGGTTTTCCGCAGAACCATGCCGGAATCTCGGAGATTGTTTCGTCCTGAGCGCGGCCACGAAACAAAACGGAGAGTGAACGAAACCATTTCCCGCGTCTGCGAAGACGTCCGGAAACTGGCCATGGTTACTAACCCACCCAACGAATGACGGGCCGCACACTGGGCGTAGCGGCCGCATTACAGGGGACCGTCAATGATCAAGACCATCTCAGCGATTGCCATCGCCGCGTTTGTTGCTGCTGCCCTCACCGTCCTTCCCGGCTTCGCTCCGACCGTCGAAGCGAGCGTCCCGCAGCCGCTCGCGAAGAGCGACCGCCTCGATATCCGCACCATCCGCAAGGATTGCTCGCAACAGGCCTGGCCGAATTTCGAGGCCTCCTGCCTGCGCCGGGCCGGCACCAAGGCGGACGTCCGGGAAGCCCGCCTGGTCACCGCCGACCGGACCCCATAGGCAGGTCATTTTAGGCAGGTCATTTTCCCGTCGTGCAAACCCCATAGCAATTTGCGACGTCTCGTCGCAGACTGCTGATGTGCCCCAGGGATCATCCGGCGGGCGCGGAGCAATTGGGGGTCGCCATGTCCAGTACGCCCGCCGTCGCCTCCGGCCATCCTCCGAGCCCGCTCCCATTCGCGTTGACCCTCGGCGCCCTGGGCGTCGTCTATGGCGATATCGGCACCAGTCCCCTCTACGCCCTGAAGGAAGCTGCCAGAGCCGCCGCCCATGACGGCACGGTCGCTCCAGAGGCCGTTCTGGGTGTCGTTTCGCTGATCCTGTGGGCGCTGATCCTGATCATTTCGATCAAATATGCGGCGCTTATCATGCGCGCGGACAACCGCGGTGAAGGCGGCATCGTTGCGATCCTGGCGCTGCTTCATGCGCGCCATGCCGCACCCGGCACGTGGCGAGTTCACCTGCTTGTCGTCGGCCTTGTTGGCGCCGCCCTGCTCTATGGTGATGGCGCGATCACGCCGGCGATCTCGGTCTTGAGCGCGATCGAAGGCCTCAAGGTGGATGCGCCTTCGCTCGAGCCGGCCGTGGTCCCGATCACCATCGCGATTCTGGTCGGCCTGTTCGCGATGCAGAAGCAAGGTACGAGCTTCATCGGCGGGATTTTTGGCCCGGTCATGCTGTCCTGGTTCATCGTCCTGGCCGCGCTCGGCATCCACGGCATCGTCAAGGCTCCGATGGTACTGGCCGCGCTGAGCCCGCTTTACGCCCTGGACTTCCTGCTTCACCAGGATTTCCACATCAGCTTCGCAATCATGGGCGCCGCCTTTCTCGCGGTGACCGGCGGCGAAGCGATGTACGCGGACATGGGGCATTTCGGCCGCTTCCCCATCCGTCTTGCATGGTTCACCATCTGCCTGCCGGCGCTGATGCTCAACTATTTCGGGCAGGGCGGACTTCTGATCACAGATCCCGGCGCACTCGACCATCCATTCTTCCAGCTCGCTCCGGGCTGGGCACAACTTCCGCTCGTTGCATTCTCCGCGATCGCGACCGTGATCGCCTCGCAGGCCATCATTTCGGGTGTGTACTCACTGACGCAGCAGTCGATCCAACTCGGCTTTTTGCCCCGTATGCAGATCCGCCACACCACGAGCCATGCGATTGGCCAGATCTATGTGCCGCTGGTCAACTGGCTGCTCGCCGCGGCCACGCTCGGCGCCGTGTTCGCCTTCCGCAGTTCGGACGCGCTCGCCGGCGCCTACGGTATCGCGGTGTCGCTGCTGATGGCCATCACCACGCTTCTCGCCGCTCTGGTCGCGGTGCAGTGGGGCTATTCCTTGTGGCTGGTGATCGCAGTCAACGGCTTCTTCTTTGTGATCGACGTGACCTTCGTTGCCGCCAATTCGATCAAGTTGTTCGAAGGCGGCTGGTTTCCGCTTGTGCTTGCGGGCCTCGTCGCCTTCCTGATGCTGACCTGGCGCAGCGGCGTGAAACTCGTCGAGAGTGCCCGTACCCGCGTACGCCAACCCGAGGAAGACCTGATCGAGACCGCGGTCAACCAATGCCGTGCGCGGCTGCCCGGGACCGCAGTGTTCCTGGCTTCCGTGCCGAACGGCGTGCCGCTGGCGCTGACGCAGTTCGTCAAGCACAACCATGTCCTGCACGAGCGCATCGTCCTCGTTACCGTCCAGATCGAGGAATCCCCGCACATTGCGGATGAGGACCGCGCCGAGGTGATCGAGATCATCACTGGCATCACCCGCGTGGTCCTGCATTACGGCTTCATGCAGAACCCGACGATCTATGACGGGCTGAAGGTCGCCTGTCGCCAGGGCAAGCTGCCCGGCATCGACCTCTCCGACATCACCTATTATGTCGGCCGCGAGACCATCATCCCGCGCGAGGACATCCCGGGCATGTGGGTCTGGCGCGAAAGTCTGTTCGCCTTCCTCCAGCGCAACGCCGAACGCTCGGCCGCGTTCTTCGGCGTCCCGACCAGGCAGGTGGTGGAATTCGGCACGGAGCTGGAGATTTAGCGCACGTCCGTAGATGGGGTAACGGGCTCCCTGAGGCCTTCCAACCAAGCCGCGCTAGCTACCGCGCTGTTTGATGCGCGCGTCGCGCGGCTTGGTTGGAAGGCAAGCGGTCGTCCCTCACATTGA
>NZ_LGHM01000220.1 GCF_001908185.1 Bradyrhizobium sp. AS23.2 | reverse complement strand
CTCACCCGAATTCGATCTGCGATCGAATTCGACCTCTCCCCGCAAGCGGGGCGAGGTAAGAAAGCTACACCGGAATCCTGACACTCGCCCGTAGTCCGCCCATCGGGCTGTCGCCGAGCGTGATGTCGCCGCCATGCGAGCGGGCGATGTCGCGGGCGATTGCAAGGCCAAGGCCCGTGCCGCCTTCGTCCTGGTTGCGGGCGTTGTCCAGCCGCAGGAATGGCTTGAACACCTCTTCGCGCAGATGGGCGGGAATGCCCGGTCCGTCGTCGTCGACCGTGACGGTCAAATAACGGTGATCGCGCTGGCCGGCGATGGCGATGGTCTTGCCGTAGCGCGCGGCATTGGTGACGAGGTTGGCCAGGCAGCGCTTGAACGAGGCCGGCTTCACCGTGACCACGGGCAGGCCGTGGAACGCCACGGTTGCGGTGTGGCCGTGGCGTTCGGCGTCGCTGCGCAGCTCTTCGAGCGCTTGCGCCATGTCGGTCGGCTGCGACTGCTCGCCGGAATCGCCCCGGGCAAACGCAAGGTAGTCCTCCAGCATCATCGACATTTCGTCGACGTCCTTGCGCATCCCCTCCAGCTCGGGACTGTCGCCGATCAGCGCCAGCTCGAGCTTGAAGCGGGTCAGGATGGTGCGCAGATCGTGGCTGACGCCGGCGAGCATCGCGGTGCGCTGCTCCATCGTGCGCTCGATGCGCGATTTCATTTCGAGGAAGGCGACCGCCGCGCGCCGCACCTCGCGTGCGCCTCTGGGGCGGAAGTTCGGCGCCTCGCGGCCCTTGCCGAAACTTTCTGCGGCGTCCGCAAGCCGCAGGATCGGCTTGATCTGGTTGCGCAGGAACAGCACCGCGACGATCAGGAGGATCGAGGACGTCCCGACCATCCAGAACAGGAAGATCTCCGAGTTCGAGGCATAGGCCGCGCTGCGCTGCGCGAACACGCGCATCACGGCATCGTCGAGCTGGATGCGGATCTCGACGACATTGGAGCGACCGACCGTGTCGATCCAGAAGGATCGCCCGATCTGGCGGCCGAGCTGCACCGACAGAGTCTGGTCAAGCAGCGAGAAAAACGGTTTCGGTCCCGGCGGCGGCATGTCGCCGGGGGGCAGGAAATCGACTACGAGGCCGAGGCGCTGCTGGGCGATGCGGCGGATCTGGTCGCGGTCCTTGTCCTGCGGATAGCCCTTGTAGACGTCGATGAGCGCGGCGATGTCCTGCACCACTGCGGCCGACAGGCGGCGCGTCACCGTGTTCCAGTGCCGCTCCATGAACACGAAGGCGACAACCGATTGCAGTATCACCATCGGCACGATCATGATGAGGAGCGCGCGGGCATAGAGGCCGGTCGGCATCCAGCCCTTGAACGCATTGCCCATCCAGCCATTGGCGGCGGAGACGCGGCCGGCGGCGCTCTTCAAAAGCGTCAGGCCGGTATCGATCGTGCTCATCAGTCGCGCTTCACTTGATCTATGGCGAGGCCACCAGCCGATAGCCGATGCCGCGCACCGCCTGGAGGAACAGCGGGTTGGCGGGATCGGTCTCGATCTTGCGCCGCAGGCGGTTGATCTGCACGTCGACGGCGCGCTCGTTCACGCTGCCGTTGCCGGTGAGTGCGCTGCGCGGGACGGTCTCGCCCGGCGTCTCCGAGAGGATGCGCAGCATCTCGCGCTCGCGGTCGGTGAGGTGGATGACCTCCTCGCCCTGGCGTAATTCGCCGCGATCGAGGTGGAAGACGTAGGGGCCGAACGCGATCTTCTCCACCGCCGCGGCCTGTGGCGGCGGAGCGGCGCGCTTGAGGATGTTGTTGATGCGCAGCGCAAGCTCGCGCGGCTCGAACGGCTTTGCCACATAGTCGTCGGCACCGATCTGCAGGCCCTCGATGCGGCTTTCGGCTTCATGGCGCGCCGTCAGCATCACGATCGGCACCGAGGAGGAGGTCCGGATGAAACGGGCAAGATCGAAGCCGGTCTCGCCGGGCATCATGACGTCGAGGATCAGGAGGTCGAAATGCAGGCTGAGCAGCTTCGAGCGCGCATCGCCGGCGCTCGCGGCGGTGGTGACCCGATAGCCTTCGCTGGCGAGGAAACGCGAGAGCAGATCGCGGATGCGGCGGTCGTCGTCGACGAGCAGCAGATGCGGGGCGTCGTCGGCGGGGCGCGCCGGCGGGCGGGCGAGAGTGGCAGCGAGCGGCACGGTCACTCCTTTGCGTCTTGATTGACGGAGGCGAAGATCGTCTCGAGCACCTTGTCCGGATCGTCGCGGTCGATCATCGCGCGCAGGAAGCGCTTGACGGTCTCGGCATCCTGCGGAGCCATCTCGGCAAGCGCCTTGGTGATCCGCGTGGTCTGGAGGCCGGCGAGCTTCTGCACCAACGTCTCGCCTTTCGGCGTCGCGTAGAGCAGGCGCTGACGGCGATCATTATCGCCGGTCTTCTGCACGATATAGCCCTCGTCCAGGAGCTGCTTGAGCACCCGGCCGAGCGACTGCTTGGTGATGCGCAGGACGTTGAGGAGGTCGGCGACCTTGAGGCCGGGATAGCGGTAGACGAAGTGCATGACCCGGTGATGGGCCCGGCCGAAGCCGAAGGCCTCGAGCTCCTGGTCGGGATCGCCGACGAAATCGCGATAGGCGAAGAACAGTAGCTCGATGATATCCCAGCGCAAATTGCCTCCGCCGCCTGCGGCCGACCTGGGCTCGGTGGCGTCGTGAGAGGGTGTCACGAAATTTATGTCAGGCATATTGACGTATCTTGGGTTCAATGTTACAAAACGATCGACCCGCACGAAATTTTAGATCGTTTCGCGTCGGGTGTCATCGAAGCAGGACGGCCGCGGATAGCCCAACAGGCGCCGACGGCCGGAGCAGATCTACCGTACGATTGTCGAGCGGCATTTCGGCAAAACATACTGGACTTCTGCCTTCCGCAAAAGCATGTCCTCGGCGACATGCTGGCCACGGAAACCGGCCGTAACAAGGCTGGCGGTGGTTCGGCCAGAAACCCAACCAAGCCAGCCGGGCCCGAAGCAGGGCTGGCGGGCGCCAGAACAGCGCCGCTACCGGCAGCGGGAGGCAAGGAAATGAGCATGAAATTCGACATCCAGCCCGCATCCAATCCGACCCCCGAGAAGGACCGCGTCGCCAAGCTGGTCGACCCCGGCTTCGGGCGGGTCTTCACCGACCACATGGCGATCGTCCGCTACAGTCAGGCCAAGGGCGGCTGGTACGAGGCGCGCATCGAGGCGCGCGCAAACTTCCAGATCGATCCGGCTGGTGCCGTCCTGCACTACGCGCAGGAAATCTTCGAAGGCCTCAAGGCCTACAAGCGCGACGACGGCGGCGTGAACCTGTTCCGCCCCGACGCCAATGCGCGGCGTTTCAAGGACTCGGCCGACCGCATGGCGATGGCGCAGATCCCCGAAGACGTCTTCATCGAAGCGGTCGAGCAGGTCGTGCGCATCGACCGCGCCTGGATGCCGGGCGGCGAGGGCAGCCTGTACCTGCGGCCCTTCATGATCGCGAGCGAGACCTTCCTCGGCGTCAAGCCGTCGTCCGAATACATCTTCGCGGTGATTGCGTCGCCGGTCGGCTCCTATTTCAAGGGCGGCCCTGCGCCGGTCTCGATCTGGGTCTCGGAGAACTACACGCGCGCTGCGATCGGCGGCACCGGCGCCGTCAAATGCGGCGGCAATTATGCCGCGAGCCTGCGCGCGCAGGCAGAAGCCATCCAGCACGGCTGCGATCAGGTCGTCTTCCTCGACGCGGTCGAGCGCCGCTACATCGAGGAGCTCGGCGGCATGAACGTGTTCTTCGTGTTCGATGACGGCTCGCTCTTGACGCCGCCGCTCGGCACGATCCTGCCCGGCATCACTCGCGACTCCATCATCGCGCTCGCCCGCGATGCCGGCAAGACGGTGCGCGAGGAGCCGTACTCCCTCGATCAGTGGCGCAAGGATGCGGCAAGCGGCAAGCTGAAGGAAGCGTTTGCCTGCGGCACCGCCGCCGTGATCTCGCCGATCGGCAAGGTGCGCTCGGTGAGCGGCGATTTCGAGATCAGCGGCGGCGCGGCCGGCCCCGTCGCCATGGGCCTGCGCAAGCAGCTCGTCGACATCCAGTACGGCCGCACCAACGATCCGCACAACTGGATCCGCAAGGTGTTTTAATTTCTCGTGTCCCGGACGCGCTGCAGCGTGAAACGCTGCTGCGCAGAGCCGGGACCCATCTTGCGGCGAATGGACCCCGGATCAGCAGCGCACCACGCCGCCAAGAGGCGGCGCGCTGCGCAGCATCCGGGGACGCCAATCGGCAGGCATGTGCCATGAACTCCCCGCCACGGTCGCGCGACAAAGCCCGAGACACCGAGTCATCCGGACATCGCGCTCATGCCATCCAAGCTCCCCCAGCCTCTGAAATGGGCCGTTCTCGCCGCTGTCACCGGCGCCACCGTCTTCGGCATCCTGACCATCGGACCCAAGCCCGAGGTCGCGGCGGAAGACCGCTCGCCCATCGTCGACGTGCGCACCACCGATCCGGAGATGAACGCCGCGATCGCGCGCGCCCGCGGCTCGCTCCCGACCTTCTGGGCCTCCTATGACGCGCCAAAGCCGTCGGAGACCGGGCACTCGCTGAAAGTGCACTTTTCGACTCGAAGGGGCGGTGAGCACATTTGGATCGCCGACGTGAAAAAGCTGCCGAACGGGGCCTATTCGGGTCTCTTCGCCAACGAGCCGCGCGATCTGCCGGGCAAACGGGCAGGCGACGAGGTCAAGTTCAGCGAAGCCGACATCTCGGATTGGATGTTCATGCGCAACGGCAAGATCGTCGGCGGCGAAACCATCAAGCCGACGCTGAAGTCGCTGCCGAAAGCGGACGCGGACGCGATCCGGGCGCGCATGGAGCAGCCGTAGGGCGAGCCGGCGGTTGCCGCTTTGCGCGTCGGCTGGTAAACGCCGCGCATGGCCGAGAAACCCAAGAAACCCCAGAAACTGAAGGCGCGCCTGCCGCGCGGGCTCGAGGATCGCGATCCCGCGGCGATCCGGGCGACGCGCGAGATGGTCGAGAAGATCCGCGCCGTCTACGAGCTCTACGGCTTCGAGCCAGTGGAAACGCCGGCGATGGAATACACCGACGCGCTCGGCAAATTCCTGCCCGACCAGGATCGTCCGAACGAGGGCGTGTTCTCGTTCCAGGACGACGACGAGCAGTGGATTAGCTTGCGCTACGACCTGACTGCGCCGCTCGCCCGCTACGTCGCCGAGAATTTCGACACGCTGCCAAAACCCTATCGCAGCTATCGCGCCGGCTATGTGTTCCGCAACGAGAAGCCCGGCCCCGGCCGCTTCCGCCAGTTCATGCAGTTCGACGCCGATACGGTCGGCTCGGCGACGCCGGCGGCGGACGCCGAGATCTGCATGATGGCTGCGGACACGATGGAGGCGCTGGGCGTGCAGCGCGGCCAGTACGTCGTGAAGGTGAACAACCGCAAGGTGCTCGACGGCGTTCTGGAAGCGATTGGGCTCGCGGGTGACGAGAACGCGGCACGCAGGCTTACTGTGCTGCGCGCGATCGACAAGCTCGACAAGTTTCCCGCCGAGGAAGTGCGCAAATTGCTCGGTCCCGGAAGGTGGGATGGTGGCGAAGAAGGCAAGGGCGACTTCACGAAAGGCGCTAACCTGAGCGCGGCGGAGGCTGACGTTGTTCTGGCCATCACCGAAAAGCGCGACGATTGGAAAGAGGCAATTGCTGCGGCAGATGTCTATCTGGCCAAGAGCGAGATTGGTCGGGCCGGCGTGAGCGAGCTGGAAGAGATTGCCAAACTGGTCACGGCGTCAGGTTACGGTGCGGACCGTATCCGCATCGACCCCTCGGTGGTGCGCGGTCTCGAATATTACACCGGGCCTGTTTACGAGGTCGAACTCCTGCTCGACACCAAGGACGAGAAAGGCCGCCCGGTACGGTTCGGCTCGGTCGGTGGCGGCGGACGTTATGACGGCCTCGTCTCGCGCTTCCGCGGCGAGCCGGTGCCGGCGACCGGTTTCTCGATCGGCGTGTCGCGCTTGCAGGCCGCACTGACGCTGCTCGGCAAGCTCGACACGCGGCCCGAATTCGGCCCCGTCGTCGTCACCGTGTTCGACCGCGACCGCGTTTCCGACTATCAGAGGATGGTCGCGAGCCTGCGCACCGCCGGCATCCGTGCCGAGCTCTATCTCGGCAACCCCAAGAACATGGGCAACCAGCTCAAATATGCCGACCGCCGCAATGCGCCCTGCGTCATCATCCAGGGCTCCGACGAAAAGGCGCGCGGCGAGGTGCAGATCAAGGATCTGATCGAAGGCGCGAAAGCGGCGGCCGCGATCGCCTCCAACCAGGAATGGCGCGAGAGCCGCCCGGCGCAGTTCTCGTGCAGCGAAGCCGATCTCGTCGCGAAGGTGCGCGAGGTCCTGGCCCGCCATGACGTGAGCTGGGGTTAGCCATTCGCACGCGACGTCATGCCCGGGCTTGTCCCGGGCATCCACGTCTTGTTTGATGGGAAAGAACGTGGATGGCCGGGACAAGCCCGGCCACGACGACAGCAGCAGGGAGAAGACGATGCCTGAGATTACCATCAGCATGGCCGAAGGCCGCACCGACGAGCAGAAGGCCGGCATGATGCGCGACATCACGCAGGCGCTGGTGAAGAATCTCGGCGTCGATGCCGAAGCCGTCGTCATCCAGATCAACGAAGCCCCGCTTCGCCACAAGATGAAGGGCGGCAAGACTTTTGTGGAGCGCGCGGCCGCGGCGAAGAAGTAGGCACCGCTGGTTCGACATCCAGCGCCGTCGTCCCCGCGAATGCGGTGACCCATAACCACAGGGAGTGGTTATTTGGCGAAGCGCTAACTCCGAGTCCCCGTAATCACGACGCCCTGTGGTTATTGCGACGAGCGCAAGCGCTCGCGCGGGGGTCCCGGATCTGCGCTTCGCTCGTCCGGGACGACACCGTGTGTGAGGCAACATGGACGCACGCGACTTCATCAAGATCGGCATGAGCGCCGAGCGCACGCTGGTGGTCCCGGCGGAGCGCACGGTCGGACATTTCGTGCCAGGCATGCCGATGGTCTATGCGACGCCGATGATGATCCTGGAGATGGAGATGACGTCGGGCGATGCGATCCGCAGCGCGCTTCAACCGGGCTGGGTCACCGTCGGCACCGAGGTCGATATCCGCCATCTCGCCGCTGCGCTCGTCGGGGCGACGGTGCGGACCACCGCGAAGGTGGTCGCGGTCGAGCGCCGCGTCATCCGTTTCGAGGTCGAGGCGTTCGAGGGGACGCGCAAGCTTGGCGAAGGCCGTCACGCGCGCGGGCTCGTCAATGTCGAGATGTTCAACAAGCGGCTGGGGGCGTAGCCGCGGGCGCGGGCCTCGTAGCGCGACGCGGTAGGGTGGGCAAAGGCGCGAAGCGCCGTGCCCACCATTCTCTCCGAGGTCGCAATTGAGGTGGTGGGCACGCTTCGCTTGGCCCACCCTACGGCATCCAGCTACTTCGCCAGTTCCTTCGACCGCTTCGTCGCCGCCGCAATCGCGCGGATCATCAGCTCGCGCAGGCCTGGCTCGCCCATCAGCACGCCGAGTGCTGCGGCCGTGGTGCCACCGGGCGAGGTGACGTTCTGGCGCAGCGTGCTGGAGGGAAGATCCGACCGGTGCAGCAGCTCGCCGGAGCCAGCGACCGTTTCGCGCGCGAGCTTCGTCGCCAGTGCTTCGGGCAATCCCGCTTCGACACCGGCGCGGGCCAGCTCTTCGGCGAGCAGGAACACATAGGCCGGGCCCGAGCCGGAGACGGCGGTCACCGCGTCCATCAGGCCTTCATCGTCGACCCACTCGACCGAGCCGGTGGCGCGAAGCAGCGCATCGGCCACAGCTCGCTGTCCGGCGCTGACATTCTTCGCTGCGACTGCCACCGTGATGCCGCGGCCGATCGCGGCCGGCGTGTTCGGCATCGCGCGCACCACGGCGCCGCCGCAGACTTCCTGGAGCGAGGCGATTGTGGTTCCCGCCATGATCGAGACCACCGAGGTCTTGTCCGCGACGAACGGTTTCAGCTTCGCGCCGGCTTCGCGGAACATCTGCGGCTTCACCGCGACGACCAGCGTCTCGACCGCGCCAGCAGTCTTCACATCGGGATTGAGCGCGACGCCCTTGGCGGCAAGCGCGGTGATCTCGGGCGAGATATGCGGATCGATCACCGCGACGCGGCGCGGATCGAGCCCACCCGCCAGCCATCCGGTCAGCATCGCGCCGCCCATCTTGCCGGCGCCGGCGAGGAGGATGGTGCCGGTGATGTTTTGAAGAGTGCTGTTGTTGGTCAAAGTGGTCACCACACACGAGCTGTCGACCCCGCCTAGTGCGCAATTGCGCACGGGGGGGCGGGGACCCATAACCACAGGCGGTTCTAATGGACGGAGGGCAGAGCAACAAGCGTTGTGCCACAAGCGGCATCACGCGGTATGGGTCCCGGATATGCGCTTCGCTTGTCCGGGACGACGGAGGAGGGAGTTGCGGTTCCCTCACCATCTCGGAGAGAGGCCTACGCCTCTCCTACGGTGTCGAACATCGCCGCGTCCATGGCCTGCGCGGTGGTCTTGCCGGCCCACACCACGAACTGGAACGCCGGGAAGTAGCGCTCGCAGGCGTGGATGGCGCCAGCGAGCATGGCTTCGCATTGCGCAGCCGACGCAGTCAGTCCGCCTGGTAGCACGAGCGCCTGACGATGCATGATCATGCCGGTGTTGGTCCAGAGATCGAAGTGCCCGATCCACAATTGCTCGTTGACCGCGGCGACGAGCCGCTGCACCTCGCCCCGGCGCGCGACCGGAATCTTCATGTCGAACGCGCAGGCCAGATGCAGCGCCTCGATCTCGCTCATCCAGGTGAAGGAGATCTGGTAGTCGGTCCATTGTCCCTTGGAGACAATCGTGAGTTCGTCTTCACCGGAGCGTTCGAACGGCCAGTTGTTGCTGGCAGCGATGTCCTCGACCACCGCGAGCGGATGGTTTCGGGAATCGATATTGCCTTCGAGCAGGGACATGCCGTCTCGACCTCTTGCCTTATTGTTGTCTTGATACGCACGCGGTTCGGCCCGGTGCGCGCTCCCTAAACGTCGCTACGGCGATTCCTCGGAGTCGCTTTTGCGATCCCTCAGGGTCGCTCTTGCGATCCCCTCGGATCAGCACGGGCCTGTCGCGGATCAACTGATGTGATTTGCGGAATCTGCGCAACTGGCTGCCGAGTCCGTCCACAGCCTCGGACTCGTTCGTCCACAGCTCATCTCTCGGCCACAATTCTTAACGAATGAGAACAAACCGGAATCGGATTCGCGAGATGAGCGCTAATCGCTAATTCCGCCGCGAGGGCCGGGCCGCCAAGAGGACCTCCAAGAGGACCTCCATGGCGGCATGGGACCATGCGGTTTTTCATGCGGAACGCGCTTGCTGCGGCCCCGAACCGGCGTCATATTTCGTGTCAGGCCGTTCATCCCGGACGGCCGATGTTCTCAGGGCGGGGTGAAAGTCCCCACCGGCGGTAAGGGCCGAAAGGCCTAAGCCCGCGAGCGCCTTCTTCCGACGGATTTTTTCCAGCGGGGAAGGGTCAGCAGATTCGGTGCAACTCCGAAGCCGACGGTCAAAGTCCGGATGAAAGAGAACGGTCGGTGGCAGACGCATCGGAAGATGCGGCTGTTTGTCGTTCCGTGTGCCCTGATTCTGGTCCTTAAGAAGGAAAGCCATGAATCAGATGTTGCAAGATCCCCAAGCCGAAGCTTCTGAAGTCACCCAACCGCCGGTTCCGCAGGATCCGGCGCCCGAGCATCCGCGCTTTGCGAAGCCGCAGCGGGTAGCCTTCGTGCAGGCCTGTTGGCACCACGACGTGGTCGAGGAGGCCCGCATCGCCTTCATGAAGGAGGCAGAAGCGCGCCATCTCACTCATGTCGACGTGTTCGAGGTGCCGGGCTCGTTCGAAATCCCGTTGCACGCGCAGATCCTCGCCAAGACGCGGCGCTACACCGCGATCGTCGCGGCGGGCCTCGTCGTCGACGGCGGCATCTATCGCCACGAATTCGTCGCCGACACTGTGATCAAGGCGCTGATGGACGTACAGCTCCGCACCGAGGTGCCGGTGTTCTCCGCCGTGCTGACGCCGCAGCAATTCCACGAGACCGAGGTGCACTACGATTTCTTCCGCAGGCATTTTGCCATCAAGGGCGTCGAGGTCGCGGCAGCCTGTGCGGAGACGTTGCTCGGGCTCGAACGCCTGCGCGGCCAAGTCGCGGCGGGAATTGTGTAACGGCAGCTTCACACGCCGCTGATTGTCAATTCCGCCGCCGTCCTTATAAAGTCGGCGGCGGGAGGAGGCCGCTCCGTGGAGACGGGGCGGCCGACAAGATCATGTTCGAAGGACACGATCCCTATCTCGTCGCGCTCTCTGTGGCGATCGCGAGCCTGGGGGGCTATACCGGCTTTGCGCTTGCCGCTCGCATCCGCAACACGCCGGGCGTCAGCAATCGCGTGCTGCTCGCGGGTGCTGCTGCGTTTCTGGCCGTCGGCATCTGGACCATGCATTTCGTCGGCATGCTGGCCGCACCGCTGCCTCCGGACACGGTCTATCTCGTCCTGCCCACCATCGTCTCGTTCCTGATCTGCGCACTGGTGGTCGGCATCTCCCTGTTCTTCGTCTCGGTCGGCGAGCCGTCCTTGAGGCGGGTCGCATCGTCGGCCGTCCTGCTCGGCGTCGGTATCGCCAGCATGCACTATGTCGGGATCCATGGGCTGGCCGGTTCGTTCGGCATCGTGCACGACCGCTCGATGGTGCTGCTCTCGATCCTGGTCGCAATCGTCACCGCCTATGGCGGTCTGCGCGCCTTCCTGGCGCAGCAGGAAGGTGTTCGCCTGATCGTCAGCTCGATCGTCTTCGGCGTGGCGGTCTCCGGCATGCACTACACTGCGATGCTGGGGATGCATTTCGAGCCGCTGACCGGCGAGGGGGATCACCATCTCGGCGGCAGCCTCGCTGCGTCGCAGCAAATTCTCTCGATCGTGGTTGCCCTGTTGTGCTTCGTGATAGCGGCCGGCTTTTTGCTCTCGCTGGTGCCGGACCCGCGGCGGCAGGCGCAGGCTCCCGCCGCTGCGGAGCCGGTCGCGATTCCTGCCGTGCCTGCCACCGCGGAGCCGGTAGCACTGGCCGCTACATCATCGCCGCGACCGGTGGCGCCGCTCGGCG
>NZ_LGHM01000022.1 GCF_001908185.1 Bradyrhizobium sp. AS23.2 | reverse complement strand
TTATGGATCCCGGATCGGCGCTCCGCTTCGCTGCGCTTGTCCGGGACGACAGCTGAGGTCGCTTCGCGAGTGTCGTTCAGCGCCAGCTCCCGGCCTTTATGAGATTCCTATAACTTCGCCATAGCCCTCGTCTCGAAAACCTATGCTCGTGGTGGCACTTCAGCACGGTCAAAAGTTCCGGCCGGTGCTCGCGGAAATGCGTTGCGTGTCCTTGTCCGCGCGCCCGCCGGAATCCCGAGAGTTGGTTGCGCCGGACGTAAAGGCGTAACGAGGAGCATCCCCATGATGGACATTCTGATGCTGGCGCTGGCGGCGGCCTTCTTCGCGCTGGCGATCGGCTACACCTACGCCTGCGAACGGCTGTGACGGAGCGGACCATGACCTTCGACTATTCGCTCGCCGGCGCCGTCTCGTTCGGCCTCCTGATCTATCTCACCTACGCACTGCTGCGGCCCGAGCGGTTCTGAGCCGTGCTGCTGCTTCTCAAATTGCTGCTGGCGGACGCCGTGCTCGTCGCCTGCCTGCTTTCGGTGTTCCTGCCGCTGCTGCGCCGGACACCAAGCCTGAAGGGTTGACTCCATGACCATGATCGGTTGGCTCCAGATCATTCTCTTTTGCGCCATCATCGTCGCGCTGACCAAGCCGCTCGGCTGGTACATGACGCGCGTGTTCAACGGCGAGCGGACCTTCCTGTCGCCGGTTCTGCGCCCCATCGAGGCCGGCATCTACTGGATTTCCGGCGTGGACGAGAGGCGCGAGCAGCATTGGTTGACCTATACGGTCTCCATGCTGTTGTTCCACATCGGCGGCTTCCTCATCATCTACGGCGTGATGCGCCTGCAGGCCATGCTGCCCTTCAATCCGGCCGGGCAGTCGGCGGTCGCCGAGGATCTCTCCTTCAACACCGCGATCTCCTTCATCACCAACACCAACTGGCAGAACTACGGCGGCGAGAGCACGGTGTCCTATCTCGTGCAGATGCTCGGCCTGACGCACCAGAACTTCCTGTCGGCCGCAACCGGCATCGCACTCGCGGTGGCCCTGATCCGCGGCTTCTCGCGCGCTTCGATGCGCACGATCGGTAATTTCTGGGTCGACGTCGTCAGGACCACGCTTTACGTGCTGCTGCCGATCTGCGTCGTCTACTGCCTGTTCCTCGTCTCGCAGGGCATGCCGCAGACGCTGGGCGACTATGTCGAGGCGACCACACTCGAGGGCGCCAAGCAGACCATCGCGGTCGGTCCTGTCGCAACGCAAGTTGCGATCAAGATGCTCGGCACCAATGGCGGCGGCTTCTTCAACGCCAACGCCGCGCATCCCTTCGAGAATCCGACCGCGCTGTCGAACCTCGTGCAGATGCTGTCGATCTTCCTGATCGGTGCGGCCCTGACCAACGTGTTCGGCCGCATGGTCGGCAATCAGCGCCAGGGCTGGGCGATCCTGGCCGTGATGGGCGTGCTGTTCGTCGCCGGCGTCACCGTCACCTATTGGGCGGAAGCCAGCGGCACCTCGACGCTGCAGGCGCTCAACCTGACTGGCGGCAACATGGAAGGCAAGGAGGTCCGCTTCGGCATCGTCGCGTCCTCACTGTTCGCTGTCGTCACCACCGCGGCCTCCTGCGGTGCGGTCAACGCCATGCATGACAGCTTCACCGCGCTCGGCGGCATGATCCCGCTGATCAACATGCAGCTCGGTGAAATCATCATCGGCGGCGTCGGCGCCGGCCTCTACGGCATGCTGCTGTTCGTCGTGCTCGCGATCTTCGTGGCGGGACTCATGGTTGGCCGCACACCGGAATATGTTGGCAAGAAGATCGAGGCGCGCGAGGTCAAGATGGCGATGCTCGCGATCCTGGTGCTGCCGCTGATGTATCTCGGCTGGACCGCGGTCGGCGTGGTCTATCCGGCGGCGGTCGCCTCCATGGCGAATGCCGGCCCGCACGGCTTCACCGAGGTGCTCTACGCCTACACGTCGTCGACCGGCAACAACGGCTCGGCGTTTGCGGGCCTCACCGGCAACACCTTCTTCTACAACCTGACGCTCGCTTCCGCGATGTTCGTTGGACGGTTCTTCATGATCGTTCCGGCGATGGCGATTGCGGGCTCGCTCGCCGCCAAGAAATCCATTCCGCCGTCGGCCGGCACGTTCCCGACCACCGGCGGGCTGTTCGTCGGCCTCGTCGTCGGCGTGATCCTGATCATCGGCGGCCTGACCTTCTTCCCGGCACTCGCGCTCGGCCCGATCGTCGAGCATCTCGCGATGAACGCCGGCCAAGTGTTTTGACCGACAGCCTTCTGATTGGTTTGGAGTGACCCCCATGGACACGATGAAACTGCAAAAACGCGCACCGATGTCGGCGATGCTCGATCCGAAGATCGTGCTGCCGGCGATCCGCGCCTCCTTCACCAAGCTCGATCCGCGGCTGATGGTGAAGAACCCCGTGATGTTCGTGGTCGAGATCGTGGCCGCGCTCACCACCGTGATCTTCCTGCGCGACATCGTGACGGGCGGCGAGAACCTGGGTTTCACCTTCCAGATCATCCTCTGGCTGTGGTTCACGGTGCTGTTCGCCAATTTCGCCGAAGCGGTGGCCGAAGGCCGTGGCAAGGCGCAGGCTGAATCGTTGCGCAAGACCCGCACCGAAAGCCAGGCCAAGCTGCTGACCGGCGCAGGCCGGTCCTTTAAACTCGTGCCGGGCACCAGCCTGAAGGTCGGCGACATCGTGCTGGTCGAGGCCAGCGACACCATTCCCTCCGACGGCGAGGTGATCGAGGGCGTGGCCTCCGTCAATGAGGCCGCCATCACCGGCGAGTCCGCGCCCGTCATTCGCGAATCCGGTGGTGACCGGTCGGCGGTGACGGGTGGCACGCAGGTGCTGTCCGACTGGATCCGCGTCCGCATCACCGCGGCGCAAGGCTCGACTTTCATCGATCGCATGATCAAGCTGGTCGAGGGCGCCGAGCGCGCGAAGACGCCGAACGAGATCGCGCTCAACATCCTGCTCGCGGGCCTCACCATCATCTTCGTGTTCGCCACCGTCACCATTCCGAGCTACGCGACCTATGCCGGCGGCTCGATCTCGGTGATCATCCTGGTTGCCCTGTTCGTGACGTTGATCCCGACCACGATCGGCGCGCTGCTCTCGGCGATAGGCATCGCCGGCATGGACCGCCTGGTGCGCTTCAACGTGCTTGCGATGTCCGGTCGCGCGGTCGAAGCGGCTGGCGACGTCGATACGCTGCTGCTGGACAAGACCGGCACGATCACCCTCGGCAACCGGCAGGCCACCGCCTTCCGCCCGGTTCGCGGCGTGACCGAGCAGGAGCTGGCGGACGCAGCCCAGCTCGCCTCGCTCGCCGACGAGACCCCGGAAGGCCGCTCCATCGTCGTTCTGGCGAAGGAGAAGTACGGCATCCGCAGCCGCGACATGGCCGAGCTGGGCGCCACCTTCATCCCGTTCACAGCGCAGACCCGCATGAGCGGCGTCGATGCCGGCGGCTCGTCGGTGCGCAAGGGCGCCCTCGATGCGATGCTCAACTATGTCGGCGGTGGCGCGCCGCTGGCCATCGCCTCCGGCAACGCCGCGCGTGCCGTTCAGCCTGCGGGGCTCTCGGATGCCGGCCGCGAGATCCAGGCCATTTCCGATGAGATATCGAAAGCCGGCGGCACGCCGCTGGCGGTCGCCAAGGATGGCAAGCTGCTCGGCGTCATCCAGCTCAAGGACATCGTCAAGGGTGGCATTCGCGAGCGTTTCGCGGAGCTGCGCCGGATGGGCATCCGCACCATCATGATCACCGGCGACAACCCGATGACGGCGGCCGCAATCGCGGCGGAGGCGGGAGTCGACGATTTCCTAGCTCAGGCAACCCCCGAGGACAAGCTCAAGCTGATCCGCGACGAGCAGGCCAAGGGCAAGCTGGTCGCCATGTGCGGTGACGGCACCAATGACGCGCCGGCGCTCGCGCAGGCCGACGTCGGTGTCGCCATGAACACCGGCACGCAGGCCGCCCGCGAGGCCGGCAACATGGTCGACCTCGACTCCAACCCGACCAAGCTGATCGAGGTGGTCGAGATCGGCAAGCAGCTGCTGATGACGCGCGGTGCGCTGACGACCTTCTCGATCGCCAACGATGTCGCAAAGTATTTCGCGATCATTCCGGCGATGTTCCTGGCGTTCTATCCCCAGCTCAACGTGCTCAACATCATGAACCTGTCGAGCCCGCAGAGCGCCATCCTGTCGGCGATCATCTTCAACGCGCTGATCATCATCGCGCTGATCCCGCTGGCGCTGAAGGGCGTCGCCTACCGCGCGGTCGGCGCCGGTGCGCTGCTCCGCCGCAACCTGCTGATCTACGGCCTCGGCGGCATCGTCATTCCCTTCATCGGCATCAAGGCGATCGACCTCGTCGTCGTCGCCCTGCACCTGGCCTGAGTGTCATTGCGAGCGAAGCGAAGCAGTCGAGAAATGCTTCCACGGCCGAGAGACTGGATTGCTTCGTCGCTTCGCTCCTCGCAACGACCAGTAAATAGGAGACCAACATGCTCAGAGAAATTCGCCCCGCCATCGTCCTCTTGCTGGTGCTCACCGCCATCACGGGCCTGGCCTACCCGCTCGCAATGACCGCCATTTCCGGCGTGATCTTCCCCGAGCAGGCGCAAGGCAGCCTGGTCGAGAAGGACGGCAAGGTGATCGGCTCCGCCCTGATCGGGCAGGAATTCAAGAGCGACAAATATTTCCGCGGCCGCCCCTCGGCGACGCTCGCGCCGGACCCGAATGATTCGACCAAGACGGTGTCCGCGCCCTACAACGCCGCCAACTCGGGCGGCTCCAACCTCGGCCCGACCAGCAAGGCGCTGGCCGACCGGCTGAAGGAGGACGTGGACAAGCTGAAGGCTGAGAACCCGAACGCCGCCGTTCCGGTCGATCTGGTGACGACCTCCGGTAGCGGGCTCGATCCGGACATTTCGCCGGAGGCTGCGCAATTCCAGGTGCCCCGTGTGGCCAAGGCGCGGAATATATCGGAAGACCAGCTGAGGCAGCTCGTGGTCGCCAACACCCAGGGCCGTCTGCTCGGCCTGCTTGGCGAACCCAGGGTTAACGTTCTTGCGCTGAACCTCGCACTCGACAGCGCGTCCGCGAAGTAGCGGTCTAGGCCCGGGATGCTTGGATGACTATATTGGCGTGATGGTCCGAGAGCGCCGCGATCCTGAACAACGTCCGTCTCCCGAAGCGCTGCTGGAAGCAGCGCGCCGGGAGGAGAGTGCGAGCGGCAAGCTGAAGATCTTCGTCGGCGCCGCTCCCGGCGTCGGCAAGACCTACGAGATGCTGCTGAGCGCCCACGCCAGGCGCAAGGCCGGCATCGACGTCGTGGTCGGCTTCGTCGAGACCCATGGCCGGGCCGAGACCGAGGCGCTGGTGCGCGACCTCGAAGTCGTCCCGCGCAAGAAGTTCGACTATCGCGGCCAGATGGTCGAGGAGATGGACCTCGACGCCGTGATCGCACGGCGCCCGCAGCTGGCCCTGGTCGACGAACTCGCCCATACCAACGCGGCCGGCAGCCGTCATCCAAAACGCTATCTGGACGTCGAGGAGCTGCTCTCGCACGGCATCGACGTCTACACCGCCGTCAACATCCAGCACATCGAGAGCCTGAACGACGTCGTCGCCCAGATCACCCATGTGCGGGTGCGAGAGACCGTGCCGGACTCGGTGTTCGACCGCGCTGACGCGATCGAGCTGATCGACCTCACGCCCGACGATTTGATCCAGCGACTGAAAGAGGGCAAGGTCTATGTCCCGAAGCAGGCCGAGCGGGCGCTGGAGCATTACTTTTCTCCAGGCAATCTGACCGCACTGCGCGAGCTTGCGCTGCGGCGCACGGCCGAGCGGGTCGACGAACAGCTCCTCAGCCACATGCAGGCGAATGCCATCGCCGGCCCCTGGGCGGCGGGCGAGCGCATCCTCGTGTGCGTCAGCGAGGATCCGCGCGCGGCCAGCCTCGTGCGCTACACCAAGCGGCTGGCCGACCGGCTGCATGCGCCGTTCACCGCGATCTCGATCGAGACGCGGCGATCCCTGCAATTGTCCGACGAGGAGCGCGACCGGCTGGCCGATACGCTGCGGCTCGCAGAAGCGCTCGGCGGCGAAGCGCTGACCATCCCTGCCGTCGGCCGCCGTATTGCCGACGACGTCATCAACTTCGCGCAAGGCAACAACGTCACCCAGATCGTGATCGGCAAGTCGACTCGCTCGCGCTGGTTCGAACTGACGCGCGGTTCGGTCGTGCACGATCTCGTTCGCCGTGCCGGCAATATCAGCGTTCACGTCATCCCGGGCGACGAGCTCCCCGACCAACCGATGTCGAAAGCGGCGGTGCAGACCGCGGCGCGGTCGGAGCAGTTCGACGCATTACCCTATCTCAAGGCGCTCGGCATCACCGCGCTCGGCCTTGCTGCCGCTGCCGTGATCAAGCCGCGGTTTGGCGTCGAAAACGTCGATCTGGTGTTCTTAACTGCAGTGGTCATCGTTGCGGTGCGCTATGGGCTGTGGCCGTCGCTGCTTGCGAGCATATTGGCCTCGCTCGCCTATAACTTCTTCTTTCTGCCGCCGGTCTATACTTTCACCATCACCGATCCGACCAATGTCGTGGCGTTCTTCTTCTTCATGCTGATCGCCGTGTTGGTCTCGAACGTCGCCGGGCGGGTGCGTACGCAGGCCGACACCGCGATCGGCCGCATCCGAACGACCGAGCAGCTCTATGCGTTCAGCCGCAAGCTCGCCGGCACCGGCACGCTCGACGACGTGCTGTGGGCAACCGCCTATCAGACCGCGCTGATGCTGAAGGTTCGCGTGGTCCTGCTGCTACCGGAGGAGGGGCTGCTCACGGTGAAATCCGGCTATCCACCCGAGGATCAGCTTGATCAAGCCGACCTCGCCGCCGCCAACTGGGCCTGGAGCAACGATCGTCCCGCCGGCCGCGGCTCGGACACGCTGCCGGGCGCGAAGCGGCTGTTCCTGCCGATGCGCACCGGGCGCGGCCCGATCGGCGTCATCGGCATCGACAACGATCGCACCGGTCCGCTGCTGACGCCGGACCAGCGCCGGCTGCTCGACGCGCTGGTCGACCAGGGCGCGCTGGCGATCGAGCGCGTGCTGCTGGTCGAGGACATGGACCGCGTCAAGCGCAGCATCGAATCCGAGCGGCTGCGCTCTGCGCTGTTGACCTCGATCTCGCATGATCTGAAGACGCCGCTCGCCTCCGTGTTAGGGGCGGCCTCGACCATGCGCGATCTCGCCGGCGCGCTGTCCGACACCGAGAAGCGCGATCTGCTGGCCACCGTGATCGACGAGTCCGAGCGGCTCAACCGCTTCATCGCCAACCTGCTCGACATGACCAAGCTCGAATCCGGCGCCATCGTGCCCAATACGGCGCTGCACGATCTCGGTGAGATCATCGGCAGCGCGCTCAGGAGAGCGAGCAAGATCCTGACCGCGCACAAGGTGGAACTGGCGCTGGCTGCCGATCTGCCGATGCTCCAGCTCGATGCGGTGCTGTTCGAGCAGGTGCTGTTCAACCTGCTCGACAACGCCGCGAAATATTCGCCGCCGAACACCACGATCTCGATCAGGAGCCACCGTGACAATGACCACGTGGTGCTCCAGGTCGCCGACGAGGGTAACGGCATTCCGCCGGACGAGCTTGAAAGCGTGTTCGACAAATTCTATCGCGTGCAGAAGGGCGACCATGTCCGTCCCGGCACTGGGCTCGGGCTCGCCATCTCCCGCGGCTTTGTCGAGGCGATGCGCGGCACGATCTCGGCCGCCAACCGCAGCGACCGCAGCGGGGCGGTTCTGACCATCCATCTGCCGGTACCGGCACAGACCCACGCATTGGATACCGCCGCATGAGCGCTGCCCCGATCAAGGTCCTGGTCATCGACGACGAGCCGCCGATCCGCAAACTGCTGCGGATGGGGCTGACCACACAGGGCTATGAGATCCTGGAAGCATCGAGCGGCAAGACCGCGCTCGAGAAGCTTGCCGAGGAGCCGGCGCTGATCATCCTCGATCTCGGCCTGCCCGACATCCAGGGCCATGAGCTCCTCCGCACCATCCGTGCCCGCAATGACGGCGTGCCGATCGTGGTGCTGTCGAGCCGGGGAGACGAAGCCGGCAAGGTGCAGGCGCTCGATCTCGGGGCCGACGATTATCTGACTAAGCCGTTCGGTATGGACGAGCTGCTGGCCCGTCTGCGCGCCGCGCTGCGGCACCAGCTGCAAGTCAAGGGCGAGCGGCCGGTGTTTCGTACCGGCGACCTCTCGGTCGATCTCGTCCGTCGCATCGTCAAGGTCGGCGAGCGCGAGGTGAAGTTGTCGCCGAAGGAATACGATCTGCTCCGTGTGCTGGTGCAGCACGCGGGCAAGGTGCTGACCCACCGCTTCCTGCTCAAGGAGCTCTGGGACGAGCTGACCGACGCGCAATATCTGCGCGTCTACGTCCGCCAGCTCCGACAGAAGATCGAAGCCGATCCCGAACGGCCGCAATATGTGCTGACGGAGACCGGGATCGGGTACCGGCTGAAGTCGGGGGAATAGTCCGAGCCGTCAGCCACGATTGAAGTTGTGGCGCGAGCCTGCATCAACATCGCCATTGCGAGCGCAGCGAAGCAATCCAGTGTCCCGCCGCGGAAGGAGTCTGGATTGCTTCGCTGCGCTCGCAATGACGGAGTAGGCTATCCCGCCTTCCTGTGCCGCGTCGCGGACCGGTGTGCCTTCCTCGCAGCTCTCTGCCGCCCCGTCGCACGGCGCGCGTGCGATTTCGCCGCCGTCTTCTTCCCGCCGCGCCCCTTCAGGCTCTGCTTCAGCGCGTCCATCAGGCTGACGACGTTGCTCGGCCGCTCCTCGGGCTCCGGCAGCTCGATCTTCTTGCCGCTGGCCTTGCGCTTCACCAACGCCTTCAGCGCGGTTTCGTACTCGTCCTTGAACTTGCTCGGGTCGAAATGCGCGGCCTTGGTGTGCAGGATGTGGCCGGCGAGCTCGACCATGTCCTTGGTGATCTTCGGGCTCTTGATGTCGTCGAAGAATTGATCCTCGTCGCGCAGCTCGTAGGGGAACCGCAGCGTGGTGCCGAGCAGGCCCTTGCCGAGCGGCTCGATCGCGATGACATGCTCGCGGTTGGTCAGCACGATTTTTGCGAGCGCCACGCGCTCCTGGTCCTTCATGGCATCGCGGATCACCGCAAAGGCGTCGACCGCGGCCTTACCGTCGGGCGCGATGTAGTAGGGGTGGTTGAGATAACGTTGGTCGATCTCTTCGCTCGGAACAAAGCTCTCGATGTCGATGGTGTGATTGCTTTCGATCTGGACTGCCTCGAGCTCCTCCGGCTCGACCTCGACATACTTGCCCTTGCGCAGCTCGTAGCCGCGTCCCTTCTGGTCGCTCTCGACGACGTCACCGGTCTCGGAATCCACCATCTGCTGCTTGAGCCGGTTGCCGGTCTCGCGGTTGATCAGGTGAAAGTGCGTCTTCTCGGCCGCCGTGGTTGCCGGATAAAGCACCACCGGGCAGCTGACCAGCGACAGTTTCAACGTTCCCTTCCAATAGGCGCGCGGAGCCATTCCATTCTCCAGTGATTTCAACGCGTTTTGGAACCCCAACCGTCCCATAGGGTTTTGGTTCCGGGTGGGACTTTTGCCGTGATAGGCTCGAATACCGAAAGAGAAAGCGGGACCGGTCGTGCTGCGAAAACTCTCTACCTACCGACAGAAGCGGGATTTCGAGAAGACGCCGGAGCCCTCCGGTGAGACCGCGGTCGCGCCGTCGAAACAGCGGCGCTTCGTCATCCAGAAGCACGATGCGACGCGGTTGCACTATGATTTCCGCCTCGAGTTCGATGGCGTCTTCAAGTCCTGGGCCGTGACGAAGGGGCCTTCGCTCGATCCGCATGACAAGCGGCTGGCTGTGGAGGTCGAAGAGCATCCGCTCGACTATGGCGATTTCGAAGGCACGATTCCGGAAGGACAGTATGGCGGCGGCACGGTGATGCTGTGGGACCGTGGCACCTGGGAATCCGACGATCCCGAAGCCGGCTTTAGGAAGGGCGATCTCAAGTTCACGCTGCACGGCGAGAAGCTGCACGGAAGCTGGGTGCTGGTGCGCATGCGCAATGACCGCACCGGCGGCAAGCGCACCAACTGGCTGTTGATCAAGCATCGCGACGAATATGCGCGCGAAGGTGAAGACATTCTCGGCGAGGACAAGTCGGTGGCGTCCGGCCGTGCGATGGAGCAGATCGCGGAAGGCAAGGGGCGCGCGCCGAAGCCGTTCATGCTGCCCAAGGGCGCCAAGGGCAAGGCTGATGCGATCTGGCAGTCCAACCGCGCCGAAGAGACGAAAGGGCGTACCGTCAAGCCGGCGCCTCGTACGGCATTGAAGACCGGCAAGGCGGCGAAGGAGAAAGCCACGACCGCGACCAACGCCAAAAAGGTCGCGGAGATGCCGGACTTCGTGGCGCCGCAGCTCTGCACCTCGGTCGAGCGCCCGCCGGGCGGCGAGGACTGGTGCCACGAGATCAAGTTCGATGGCTACCGCGTGCAGCTTCGTGTCGAGGACGGCAAGGCGACGCTGAAGACGCGGAAGGGCCTCGACTGGACCGAAAAGTTCGCAGCGATCGCGAACGAAGCCGATGCGCTGCCGGACGTGATGATCGACGGTGAGATCGTTGCGCTCGACCACGACGGCGCTCCGAATTTCTCATCGCTCCAGGCCGCGCTGTCGGACGGCAAGACCGGGGACCTGATCTTCTTCGCCTTCGATCTCCTGTTCGCCGATGGTCTGGATTACCGCCGTCTGCCGCTTGCCGAGCGCAAGGCGCTGCTCAAGCAATTGCTCGAGGCCCGCAAACGCAAGTCGAGCCAGATCCGCTATGTCGAGCATTTCGTGAGCGGCGGAGACGCGGTGTTGCAATCGGCCTGCAAGCTCGAGCTCGAGGGCGTGGTGTCGAAGAAGCTGGATGCGCCCTATCGCTCCGGCCGTACCGAAAGCTGGACCAAGGCGAAATGCCGCGCCGGCCATGAGGTCGTGATCGGCGGCTACAAGACCACCAACGGCAAATTCCGCTCGCTGATGGCGGGCGTGCATCGCGGGGATCATCTTGCCTTCGTCGGCATGGTCGGCACCGGTTTTGGTGCGGACAAGGTCAAGCGCATCATGCCGTCCCTGAAGGCCATGGAGGCCAAGGACAGCCCCTTCGGCGGCAAGAATGCTCCGAAGAAGACGCGGGACGTGCACTGGGTGAAGCCGGAGCTCGTCGCCGAGATCGAATTCGCCGGCTTCACCGCCGACGGCAATATCCGTCAGGCCGCATTCAAGGGCCTGCGGCAGGACAAGCCGGCCGAGGAGGTCGAGGCGGAGACGCCCGCAGATACCGCGCTCGCCAAGCCCACCGGCAGGAAGCGTGCTGTGCCGAAGACAAGCAAGCGGCCGAAGGACGCCGCGACTTCCGAGGTCATGGGCGTCGTCATCTCGAAGCCGGACAAGGAGCTCTGGCCGGACGGCGGCGACGGCGAGGGCGTCACCAAGCTCGATCTCGCGCGCTACTTCGAGTCAGTCGGCTCGTGGATGATCGAGCACCTGAAAGGGCGCCCGTGCTCGATCGTGCGTGCGCCTGATGGCATCGGAGGAGAAAAGTTCTTCCAGCGTCATGCCATGCAGGGCACATCGAACCTGCTCGAACTCGCCAGGGTCTCCGGCGATCGCAAGCCATATTTGCAGATCGATCGCGTCGAGGGGCTTGCCGCAGTCGCGCAGATCGGCGGCGTCGAGCTGCATCCCTGGAATTGCGCGCCCGACGCTTATGACACGCCGGGCCGGCTCGTGTTCGACCTCGACCCGGCGCCGGACGTCAGGTTCGCCGATGTCGTGGACGCCGCGCAGCAGATGCGGCAGCGGCTCGCCGATGTCGGCATGGAATGCTTCTGCAAGACCACCGGCGGCAAGGGCCTGCATGTTGTGGTGCCACTGCTCCACGGCGCGCGCGACAAGGTGAGCTGGAAAGAGGCCAAGGCGTTTGCGCTAGGCGTCTGCCAGTGGATGTCGGATGACGATCCCGAGCGCTATCTGCTCAACATGTCCAAGAAGCTGCGCAACGGGAAGATTTTCCTGGACTATCTGCGCAACGATCGCCTGTCGACCGCGGTCGCTCCACTGTCGCCGCGCGCGCGCGACGGCGCGACCGTGTCGATGCCCGTCACATGGGCGCAGGTGAAGGGCGATCTTGATCCGAGGCGATACACGGTGCGGACCGTGCCGGGCCTGCTGGCGCGTTCCAAGGCGTGGGAGGGTTATGACGATGCGGCCGCTTCGATCAGGGCCGCGATGAAGAAGCTTGCGGGGAAGGTGAGGTAGGCGCTTTCCAAACCGTCATTCCGGGCTGCGCGAAGCGCAGACCCGGAATCCAGAGGTTGGTGGCGCGAGATTCCGGGTTCGCGCTTGCGCGCGCCCCGGAATGACGTTTTGACTAAATCCGTCCCATCAACAGCAAGATCAGCAGGATGATGATGACGAGGCCGAGGCCGCCGCCGCCATAGTAGCCGGTGCCGTAGAACGGGCCGCCGCCGATGCCGCTGAAGCCGCCGAGCAGGGCAATGATCAGAATGATCAGAATAATCGTACCGATAGACATGCGAATCTCCTCCCGCCCTTCGTTGAAAGGGTCGTTTGCACTTGTCCTGTTGCGTTGGAGGCAACTTGCCGCAGGTTTCAAAGTTCCGGTTTCGAAACGGGGTCGCACGCCCGAGTTGCATGGAACCTTTGCCTGTCCGGCCGGCATGACTATGTGAGGATTTATCACTGCAGGGAAGGGACCATGTCAGCACCGCTTGTCGTTTCCATTCCGCATCGTCTCGGCCGCGAGGAGGCGGTGCGACGGCTGAAGGCCGGGCTCGGCCGCGCGGCCGCCAGCATCCCGGTGATACAGGTCGAGGAGGAGCGCTGGACCGGCGACAGCATGAATTTTCGCATTCGTGCGCTCGGGCAGATCGCGAGCGGCCAGGTCGACGTTGCCGACGACCACGTCAAGGTGCAGGTCATGCTGCCCTGGCTGTTGCAACGCTTCGCCGAGATGGCGCAGGCGACGATCCGCAAGCGCGGGCAGTTGCTGTTGACCAAGGACGAAGGAAAGTAGACCTCAGGCGCGCACGCGCTGCCGCGCAGAGCTGATGGCGCTTGCGGCGCGGGCCACGATAACAGCGGCGGGAACATCACGGAAAGCCTGCGCGAGCGGCAGCTCGTTGCCGGTAAGGCCTGGTGCGGTGTAGCCGGTGATGTCGACGGTTGCGTCAAAACCTTCGAGCGCGGGCCATTCTCTGCCCGCCTGCGTGAAGGGCGCGAACTGGCGTCCGGCCAGGACGATCGCTGCGGCACGGCCGCGGCGGCGGACAAAAGCGATGACATGGTCAGCGTGCGCGCCGCGCACCTCGAGCGGCCGATAATCGCCCTGGCCGAAAACGTCGGCAAGTTCATTGCGCAGCTTGAGCAGGTGCCGCGTCCAGGCCAGCTTGAGTTGCCCATCCGGCCAGGTCTTGATCAGCCCGCTCCAATCCGGATTGTCCAGCGAACTCAGTGACGCGTGGCGCGCCGCAAAGTCGACCGGGCGTCGATTGTCGGGATCGACCAGCGAGAGGTCCCAGAATTCGGTGCCCTGGTAGAAGTCGGGGATGCCGGGGAGCGTCGCCTTGAGTGTAAGCTGGCTCAGAGAATTCAACGCGCCGAGCAGCGCGACGCGGCGTGCCATGGTTTGCAGCATCTCGAGGAATTCGCCGGACTGCGCGGGATCGAGGATCTTCTCGATGAAGCTCCGCGTGCCGGTCTCATAGACCACGTGCGGATTGAGCCAGCTCGTCTCCTCCTTGCCCTCGCGCGCGGCCTTCAGTGCGTAAGCCTGGATGCGCCCGGCGAAGCGGGCATCCGGCCTCTCAAGCGGCCACGCGCCGAGCAGGGTCTGGTAGAGCATGTATTCGAAAGTCGCCGACGGCGCGCGAAAATTGCCGTGGAGCGCGAGGCGCGGCGCGTTCAGGACCTTCCAGCGCGCCACCGCGCTGGTCCATTCGCCGGGAATCTCGCTGAGTGCGGCGATCCGCGCACGGGCATCCTCGCCGCGCTTGGTGTCGTGGGTCGCGGTTGCCGTCATCCCTTGCGGCCATTCTTTGGCGCGTGCTCGCATCGCCTTGTGAAAGGCAGGAATCGTGAGGCCGCTGCTCGCGGGATCGCCGCCGACCTCGTTCAATGCGAGCAGCCGGTGGAATTGATAGAACGCGGTGTCCTCCAGCGACTTCGCCATCATCGGCCCGGTGAACTGCTGGACTTTCAGCGCGAAGCGGCGCACGCGCGGCACGCTGTGCTGCCGACGGCCGGGTTTGAGCAGATCCATCGTCAGAGCGTCGCGCAGGAAGTCGAAAATGCCTTCGTCCGCGGCGAACCACTCGGCGCGGGAGCGTTCGATGGTGTCGTCGATCAGCTTGCGATCGAGCGCGGTCGGACCGCTATGCGTCAGGTAAGTGCGATAGACCGGGAAGTGCAGCACGTAGAGTTCGAGCGCCTGCCGCAGGCTGTCGGCGGAAAAGTCGCGGGTCGAGTAATGCCCGTTGGCGATGCGCGCGAGCAGGCGCGTCAGCACGGTGAATTCGCTGGTGAGCAGCGTCTCCAGCACACGCCGTTTGGCAGCCTTGACGTAAGGCGCAAGCCGCGGCGGCCGGTTGCTGATCTGGCGCCAGGTTTCGTCCAGCGCCTCCAGCCCCTTGGCGTCGACCAGGACCTGGGTGATGACGTTCATCCACTCATAGCCGGTGGTGCCCTGAACACCGGCGAAACGTGGCAGGCGCTCGTGCTCGCACAGGATCTTCTCGATCACCGTATAGAACGGCTTTGTCGGGCCCTGCGCGTCGCGCACCAGCCGGCGCAGCCGCTGGCAATATTGCGCGGGATCGCGCAAGCCGTCGATGTGATCGAGGCGGATACCCTGCAATTTTCCGTCGGCAACGAGCTGCTTCACCAGCTGGTGCGTGGCGGCAAACGTGCCGGGATCCTCGACGCGCAGGCCGGCGAGTCCGTTGACGTCGAAGAAACGGCGATAGTTGATGTCACTGGAGGCAAGCCGCCAGTGCCCGAGCTTGTAGTGCTGGCGCTCAAGCAGATGATGCAGCGCCAGCGTTTGCGCGGGACGATCCCTGGCTGCGCGATAGGCGGCGAGGCCGCGACCGATGATGCCGGCGGCACCCGCGATCTCCTTGAGCTCGACCTTGAAGCTAGGGGCTTCCTTGCGGTTGGGGCGACGCAGTCCGGTGTAGCGGGCGGCGAGTGCAAGCAGGCGCTTGCCGGCCTCCGTCTCGACGGCGTCCGCCTCCTTCACGATCACGCGCAGCAGTTCGCCATAGCGCTCCGGCGCGATCGGCAGGCGGTGCTCGAAATACCAGGCGGACAGACTGCCTTCCTCGGCATCGTAGCGCAGTTCGATCTCGCCGCGCTCGAGCGCCTCGCCATAGGACGCGCCGAGGATCGGCAGCAGCACGCCGCCGCGGGCGCGGTAGGCCAACTGATCCCAGTCGATGTCGAAGGAGACGGCATGCGGCGAGGCCTGGCCCCATTCGAGAACGTCCAGCCACCAGGGATTGTTGGCGAAATGCACGCCGACATGGTTCGGCACGAAATCGATGATGAGGCCGAGGTCGTGCTTGACCAGCGCCTCGCTCAGCCGCGCAAAGCCCGGTTCGCCGCCGAGCTCGGGATTGAACTGGCTGTGATCGACGGTGTCGTAGCCATGCGTCGAGCCCTTGCGCGCCTTCATCACCGGCGAGGTGTAGAGATGCGTGATTCCCAGCGCCTTGAGGTAAGGCACGACCGCGGCGGCCTTGTCGAAGTCGAACTCCGCGGTGAGCTGAAGCCGGTAAGTGGCAAGAGGAATGGCGGGAGGCATGCTAACCTCCGAGGCGCCAGACCACTGACCAGGGCGGAAGCCGGGTGCCGGTCTCGCCGCCCCAGATCGGCGTGCCCGTGCTGACAACGGACTCGATCTCGTGGTCCGAGAGATTGGCGATCAGGCGCAGCGTCGCACCGTCGCCCATGCGCCAATGAGCGGTGAGCAGGCCGTTGTCGACCGCCTCGGCGTCGCCGAAGGTCGCCCCCTTCAGCCGTGGCATGATCTCCCTGCGGCGGAGCGCAAGCAGCTCTCGCACCAGCGCGAGCCGTGTTTCCTGTTCGGGCGTGCGGCCGGCCCAGTCGAGCACGGCCGATTGCAGTGTTGCCGGATCAAGCGGGTCGGGTACGTCGTCGCCGTACTTTTCGTAGGCCCAGGCATATTCCTGCTTGCGACCCTTGCGCACGGCGTCCGCGAGCCCGCCCTGGAAGTCGCAGAAGAACGGGAACGGCATTGTCGAGCCCCATTCCTCGCCTTGAAACAGCATCGGCACCATCGGCGCCAGCAAGGTTACCGCGAGCGCGGCTTCGACCTGCTGCGGTGATGCCAGGCTCTCGAGCCGGTCGCCCAGCGGACGGTTGCCGATCTGGTCGTGGTTTTGCAGGAAATTGACGAAGGTCGCCGGCGGCAGCTTTCCGCTCGGCTCGCCGCGCGGCTTCTTGCCCCAGAATTCCGAGATCTCACCCTGATAGACGAAGCCGGAGGCCAGCGCGCGCGCAAGATCGAGCCGCGGCGTCTGGTAGTCCGCGTAATAGCCAGCATGCTCGCCGGTCAGCATCACATGCCAGGCGTGATGGTAGTCGTCGTTCCACTGCCCGCGGTATTTGCCGTTCGGCGGCTCCTGCGCGGCATCGAGCAGGCTCGCGCGGTTGTCACCGTTCTCCAGCACGAGATGGATGTGCCGACCGGTGGCCCTGGCGAGCTCGCCGGCGGCGACGCTGAGATCCTGCAACATCGACTGCTCGCCCGGGATCGCCATCACGTGGTTGGCAGCGTCCAGCCTCAGGCCGTCGAAGCGGTAGTCGGTCAGCCAGGACAGCGCGTTTTCGACCGCAAACGCCCGCACCTGCGGCACGCGATAATCGATCGCGCTGCCCCAGGGCGTGTGCGCGTCGGTGAAGAAAGTCGGCGCATAGCGGCCGAGATAATTCCCTTCGGGGCCGAAATGATTGTAGACGACGTCGAGGAACACCATCAGGCCGCGCAGATGCGCCTCGTCGATCAGCGTCTTCAGGTCTTCAGGGCGGCCATAGGCGCTGTCGGGCGCGTACCACAGAACGCCGTCGTAGCCCCAGCCGCGGCGGCCGGCGAAATCGGCAAGCGGCATCAGCTCGACCGCGGTGACGCCTGTTACGACGAGATGGTCGAGCTTCTCGATCATGGCGCGGTAGGTGCCCTCCCGCGTGAAGCTGCCGACGTGAGTTTCGATCAGCACCGTCTCTTCCCAGGCACGGCCGCACCAATTGCGCGCACGCCAGGCGAAGGCGTCATGATCGATCACCTCGCTCGGGCCGAACACATCCTCGGGCTGGAACGCCGAGGCCGGATCGGGCACGTCGATCTCGTCGTCGATCCTGAACTTGTAGGGACTGCCGGTGGCCAGACCGGCGATCTCGGCCACGTACCAGCCATCCTGCCGGCGCTGCATCGCGTGCCTTCGGTCGAGGAGGAGATCGACACGGCGCGCGGCGGGCGCCCACAATCGGAACGACACGCCGTCCTTGGTCGGCTTCGCGCCGAAGGATGGCCTCATAGCGCCCCCGTGAAGGCAAGCACGGAGCGCGGCGGCGCCTTGCTGTCGCTTCCGGGCAGGAAATCAACACTGTTCAGCATGGCATCGGTCGTGTTCAGGATCTGCTGCCAGCTCTTGTATTCGGGCATTTTGGGCAATTTGAATGCGATCTCTTCGGGCGCGGCGTTCAGTACGATAAAGATCGCGGCCTCACGCGGTTCCACCGGCCCCACCACATAGGAGAGGAATCTCCCTTCCGGGAATTTCCAGTCACTCTCCGTCATTTCGTCGCCGGCGGGCGTCAACCACAGCGCGCCGTAGGAGACGCCATCCGCGGGGCGACCATCAAGCCAGCGATGGCTGCGAAGCTGCGAGAACCGGCGGCGGATGTCGGCGAGATAGGAGACGAAACCGACCATGTCGTCGCCCTCCTTGCTGAGATTGTCCCAGCCGACCCAGCCGACCTCGTTGTCCTGGCAATAGGCGTTGTTGTTGCCGGATTGCGAGTTGCCGACCTCATCGCCGGCGAGGATCAGGGGAATGCCCTGCGCCAGCATCAAGCAGGCGAGCACGTTCTTGCGGAGTTGCCGCCGCAGGCCGAGGATCGCGGGATCGTCGGTCGGGCCCTCGACACCGCAATTGTTGCTGTGGTTGTCGTTGGAGCCGTCGCGATTGTCCTCGCCATTGGCCTCGTTGTGCTTCTCGTTGTAGCTGAAGAGGTCGGCGAGGGTGAAACCGTCGTGCACCGTGATGTGGTTGATGCCGGCGCGCGGCCGCCTGCCATCGTGGTTGAACAGGTCGGAGGACGCCGTCATGCGGCTGGAGATGTCGCCGATAAGGCTGCCTTCGCCGCTCCAGTAGCGGCGCATGGCGCTGCGATAGCGGTCGTTCCATTCCGACCATTGCGAGGGAAATGCGCCGACCTGGTAGCCGCCGAGGCCGAGGTCCCACGGCTCGGCGACGAGCTTGACGGTCGCCAGCACCGGATCCTGCCGGATCGCGGTCAGGAATGAGTTGCCGCGGTCATAGCCGTTGGGGCCGCGCGCGAGCGTGGTGGCGAGGTCGAAGCGGAAGCCGTCGACGTGGCAGACCTCGACCCAGTAGCGCAGCGAATCCATCACCATCTGCAGCACACGCGGATGTGTGAGATTCACCGACGAGCCGCAGCCGGTGAAGTCGTCATAGTAGCGCGGATTCTCGCGATTCAGCCAGTAGTAGGAGGCATTGTCGATGCCGCGGTAGCACAGCGTCGGGCCGAGATGATTGCCCTCGGCGGTGTGGTTGTAGACGACGTCGAGCATCACCTCGATACCGGCATCGTGCAGGCGCGCGACCGTGGTGCGGAAGGAATCGAGCGCATTGTCCTGGGCGTAGCGCGGCTCCGGCGCGAAGAAGGACAGCGTATTGTAGCCCCAGTAATTGACGAGCTTCTTCTCCACCAATATGCGGTCGTCGACGAAGCTGTGGATCGGCAGCAGCTCGATCGTGGTGACGCCGAGCTTCTTCAGGTGCTCGATCATCGCCGGCGACGACAGGCCGCCATAGGTGCCGCGCAGGCCCGGCGGGACGTCGTCGCGCTTCTGCGTCAGGCCCTTGACGTGGGCCTCGTAGATGATGGTGTCTTCCCAGGGGATGTTGGGCCGGATCTCGCGCCGGCCCCAGTTGAAGGTCTCGTCGACGACGACGGCCTTGGGCATGCCGCGGGCGTTGTCGCGCCGGTCGAAGGACAGGTCCTCGCGCGGTGAGCCGGTGCGATAGGCGAAATGCGCATCACTCCAGACCAGCCGGCCGGCAAGCCGCTTGGCATAGGGATCGAGCAGCAGCTTGTTGGCGTTGAAGCGATGGCCGTGCTCGGGTTCGTACCGCCCATGCACGCGGTAGCCGTAGAGCTGGCCCGGCGAGACGTCGTTGAGATAGCAGTGCCAGACGTCCTCGGTGCGCTCAGGCAGTTCGATGCGCTCCAACTCGCGGCGGCCCTGCGTGTCGAACAGGCAAAGCTCGACCTTCTGCGCATTGGCGGAGAACAGCGCGAAGTTGGTGCCGCGTCCGTCCCAGCTAGCGCCGAGGCGTGCGGGCGATCCGGCGGTGAGGCGCATGGGTCAGCTTTCAGGAACGAGGAAGATCGCGGCGAGCGGCGGCACGGTGAGGCGGAGCTCGGGCGCCTTGCCGTCAACCGCGTGGACCTCGCCGATGTTCCCGACATTGGTGCCGCCATAATGGGCGGAGTCCGAATTGAACACCTCTTTCCATTTGCCGGCAAAGGGCACGCGAACGCGATAGTCGCGATAGACGTTGGGTGAGAAGTTGACGATCACCAGGCATCGCGCGTGCTCGTCAAATCCCTTGCGCAACCAGGCGAACACGTTGCGGTTGGCGTCATCAGTGATCAACCATTCGAAGCCGGCCTGGTCGCAATCCATCTGGTGCAGCGCCGGCACCGCGCGATAGAGCCGATTGAGGTCGCGGATCAGCGCCTGGATGCCGGAATGGTATTTGTATTCGAGCAGGTGCCAGTCGAGCGACTGGTCGTGATTCCACTCGCGGCTTTGCGCGATTTCCGAACCCATGAACAAGAGCTTCTTGCCGGGATGACCGAACATGAAGCTGTAATAGGCACGTAAGTTCGCGAAGCGCTGCCATTCGTCGCCGGGCATCCGGCCTAGGATCGAGCGTTTGCCGTGCACGACCTCGTCATGCGACAGCGGCAGGATGAAGTTTTCCGAGAAGGCGTAATGCAGGCCGAACAGGATCTCGCCGTGATGATGCTTGCGGTGGATCGGATCCTTGCTGATGTAGTTCAGCGTGTCATGCATCCAGCCCATGTTCCACTTGTAGCCGAAGCCGAGCCCGCCGAATTCGACCGGGCGCGAGACCTGCGGCCAGGCGGTGGATTCCTCGGCCGCAGTGGTCGCCTGCGGGAAGCGCGCGAACAATTCGGTGTTGAAGCGACGCAGGAACGCGATCGCCTCGATGTTCTCCCGGCCACCATACTGGTTCGGAATCCAGGCGCCGGGCGGGCGGCTGTAGTCGAGATACAGCATGGATGCGACGGCATCGACGCGGAGCCCGTCGATCGCGTACCGCTCCAGCCAGAACAGTGCGTTCGACACCAGGAAGTTCGTTACTTCGGTGCGGCCGTAATTATAGATCAGCGTGCCCCAGTCGAGGTGACGGCCCTGCTGCGGATTGGCGTGCTCGTAGAGCGAGGTGCCGTCGAAATGACCGAGCCCGTGCGGATCGTCCGGGAAGTGACCGGGCACCCAGTCGAGCAGCACGCCAATGCCTTCGCGGTGGCAGGCATCGACCAGCGCGGCAAAATCCTCCGGCGTGCCGAAGCGGCTGGTCGGCGCATAGAGGCCGGTCGGCTGGTAGCCCCATGAGCCGTCAAACGGGTGCTCGCTCACGGGGAGGAATTCGAGATGGGTAAAGCCCATGTCGCGAGCATAGGCCGGCAGCTGCTCGGCGAGCTCGCGATAGGTCAGCCATTCACCGCCGTTCTTGCGCCGCCACGAGCCGAGATGGACCTCGTAGATCGACATCGGCGCCGACAGCGCGTTGATCCCATCAGGCGCCGGACGCGGACGCGGCAGATGCGCTTCGTCGAACACGATGGAGGCCGTCTTCGGCCGCAGCTCGGTCGCAAACGCCAGCGGATCGGACTTCAGCGGCAGCTGGTGGCCGTTCGGCCCGACGATGTCGAACTTGTAGTGATCCCCTTGCTTGGCGTGCGGGATGAACAATTCCCAATAGCCGCTGCCGCGTACCCGCATGGAATGACGCCGCGCGTCCCAGAAGTTGAAATCGCCGACCACGGACACCCGCCGCGCATTGGGCGCCAGTACCACGAAGCCGATGCCGTCGATGCCTTCCAGCCGCATCGGATGCGCGCCGAGCTTGTCATAGAGGCGCTGATGGGTGCCTTCGCCGAGCAGATAGAGGTCGAAATCGGTCAGGATCGGCGGAAAGCGGTAGGCGTCTTCGAACTCGACGACGTTATCGCCAAACCTGGCACGCAGCTGATAGTGCTTCGAGCCGTTCGGCAGGGCACCGATGAACAGGCCTGCTTCGTGGACGCGGTCGAGCTTCGCCACCTCGCCATGCTCACCGACCGCCTCGACATTCGAGGCCTCGGGAAGGAAGGCGCGCACCACGCTCTTGCCACCCTCGGGATGCGGCCCGAGATAGTGGAAGGGATCGGAGTGGCGGCCCTCGATGATCGCGTAGGCCTCGGCGGGCAGTCTAGGCATGGGCTTCGCTCTCGGTACTGGACAGAATGCGAAGCAGTCCGCTCAGCGGCGCATGGAGCCCCTCAGGCCGGTGGGACAGCTCGTACTCTACTTCGTCGAACGCGTGATCAAGCAGGAAAAACCTTAACAGGCCTTGCGCAGATCGCGGATCTTTCGGCCAGAGCCGCCGGTCGGTCATGGCGTCGCGGTAGGCGGACATGAATGTCGCGGTGGCGCGTTCGCGCCATTCGTCGAGCGCGGCCGTGAGCCGGCCTTGCTCGTCGGAGGCGCCCGCGAGCGCGCGATTGAGTGCGGCGGTCACCGACAGGTCGAGCGAGCGGATCAGGCCGGCGACGTCGCGTGCGGCCGGTGCCTTGCGCCGCTTGTCGGCCAGCGGCAGACGCGGATCGCCGTCGAAGTCGATGATGAAGATGTCGTCCTTCACGATCAGAGTTTGCCCGAGCCGGAAGTCGCCATGATGACGGATGTTCAACCCGCCAATGTCGGATGGCAATAGTGCATTCAGCCGGTCCGGCAGGGTCGCGCGCACTGCTGTGAGCTCGTCGATCAGCGGCCGGTCCGCCTCCCGCAGGCCGTCGCGGCTGTCGGCCAGCCGCTCGAAAATCCGCTCGGCACGCGCCTTGAGGTCGGCCATCCAGCGCCTGATGTGCGCCGAGTCGGTCGGCTCCGGGGCGAGATCGTCGGGCTTTGCCGCAGCCAGGGCGACATGCAGCTCAGCGAGCCGCCGGCCGATCTGTGCCATGAAGTGCAGATAAGGCGCCTGCTCCTGAGTACTGCGGGGCATCTCGCCCGGCTGCAGCACCCGCTGCTCGTCGACATAACGATCGAGATAGCCCGTGGTGACGCCCCAGCCGTCGCCCTGGTTCGCGACATAGGCGTGCAGCACTCCGAGAGCGCTGCGTTGGTCACCTTCAACCAGCTCGACGCTGCCGAGCAGCGCCGGCACATTGGCAAAGCGTGCGACCTCGGTGAGGTAATGGCCGATCTCGATCTCAGGGTTGGTGCCGCTTTCGAGCTGGCGATAGATCTTGGCGACATACTGGTTGTCGACCAACGCGGTGCTGTTGGACTGCTCGATCGCGCGGATGCGCTCGGGCTCCTTGATGGTGTAATCGGCGAACAGGCTGGTGGCCTTGAACTCCAGCCGCAGATTGTTCTCCTCCACCACCAGGTTCTGCGACAAATTGCGCAGGAACAGGCCGATAAAGATCTGTCCGGTCGCAACATCGAGCAGCGTGCCCTCGCGCGCGCCCTGGCGCACGGCGGCGAGCGCTTTCGGGTTGAAGCGTTCGCGGTCGAAGCGCACCCACTCGATCTGCATCGGCACGACGTAACGCGCGGTCACGTCGTGTTGCGTCGCTTCGAAGAACGCGATCCAGGGCCGGTTGTCGCCGATGTCGCAGAACGGCACCGCCGAGGTCAGCGTGGGCTTGATATGCTTGGGATTGTGCTCGGGATACCACCGCGTGCGCGACAGGAAGTCCGGCAGCACGTCATGCTCGAACACGCCACGCTCGCGCGCGAGCGACACCCAGGTCGAGTTGACCGGCACCACCAGCGTCTCGAACTCCGGCACCGCGCGCGATGTCACCGGCTCGGACTTGTCGCGCTCCAGCAGGTGGAACCAGTAGAAGCCGTAAGGCCCCAGCGTAATCATGTAGGGCATCTCGCCGATCGCCGGGAAGCGGGTGCGGCCGAGCATCTCCTGCGGGATGCGGTCCTTCCACGGCGACAGATCGAGCTCGGTCGCCTGCGCGGCGCGCGAAAGGTTGGCGACGCAGAGGATCACCTCGTCGCGATACTGCCTGACGTAGGCGAGCACGGCGCGGTTGGCCGGGCGGATGAAGGTCATGGTGCCGCGGCCGAAGGCGAGCGTCGACTTGCGCACCGAGATCAGCCGCTTGGTGGCGCTGAGCAGCGAGGACAGGCTGCGCGACTGCGCCTCCACGTTCACGGACTCGTAGCCGTAGACGGGATCCATGATCAGCGGCGCGTAGAGTCGGGCCGGGTCGCAGCGGGAGAAACCGCCGTTGCGGTCAGGGCTCCACTGCATCGGCGTGCGCACGCCGTTGCGGTCGCCGAGATAGATGTTGTCGCCCATGCCGATCTCGTCGCCGTAATAGATGATCGGCGTGCCGGGGAACGACAGCAGCAGCGAATTCATCAGCTCGATCTTGCGCCGGTCGTTGTCCATCAGTGGCGCAAGGCGCCTGCGGATGCCGACATTGATGCGCGCGCGCGGGTCGTTGGCGTAGGTGGTCCAGAGATAGTCGCGCTCGACGTCGGTGACCATCTCCAGCGTCAGTTCGTCATGGTTGCGCAGGAACAGCGCCCATTGACAGCTCGCCGGAATGTCCGGCGTCTGGCGCAGGATGTCGGTAATCGGGAAACGATCCTCCTGCGCGATCGCCATGTAGATGCGCGGCATCAGCGGGAAGTGGTAGGCCATGTGGCACTCGTCGCCACGGCCGAAATATTCCTGCACGTCCTCCGGCCATTGATTGGCCTCGGCGAGCAGCAGCTTGCCCTTGGAATAGGAATCCAGCTCCTGGCGCAGGCGCTTGATGATCGCATGCGTCTCCGGGAGGTTTTCGTTCGAGGTGCCCTCGCGCTCGCAGAGATAGGGAATGGCGTCCAGACGGAAGCCGTCGACACCGGCATCGAGCCAGCGCTTCATCACCTGGATCAGGGCGCTGACCACGCGCGGATTGTCGAAATTGAGGTCCGGCTGGTGCGAGAAGAAGCGGTGCCAGTAGAAGGCGCCGGCCTCGCGATCCCAGGTCCAGTTCGACTTCTCCGTGTCGGTGAAGATGATGCGCGTGCCCTGGTATTTCTGGTCGGTGTCGCTCCAGACATACCAGTTTCGCGCGCTCGAGCCCGGATGACTGCGGCGTGCGCGCTTGAACCATTTGTGCTGGTCGGAGGTGTGGTTGACGACGAGCTCGGTGATGACGCGCAGGCCGCGCTTCTGCGCTTCCTGGATGAAGCGCTTGAAGTCCTTCATCGTCCCGAAATCGGGATTGACGGAGCCGTAGTCGGCGATGTCGTAGCCGTCGTCGCGGCCGGGCGAGGGATAGAACGGCAGCAGCCACAGCGCGGTGACGCCGAGCTCCTGGAGATAGGGCAGCTTCTCGGTCAGGCCGGCGAAGTCGCCGATGCCGTCATGGTTGCTGTCGGCAAAAGCCTTGACGTGAAGCTGGTAGATGATGGCGTCCTTGTACCACAGCTCGTCCACGATCTCGGCAGCCTCAACTTTCTTGGTGTCGACGGAAGACAGAACATTCATGGCGTGGCCCCTTACGCCAGGCAGCGGAACAAGAGCGCCGGATCACGGTCGGGATCGATATACAACCTGATCCCGCCCCATTCGATGCGGGACTGTTCGCCGGTGAGGAGGTTTTCGAGTGCCGTCACATGGTGTCGCTGCCCGCTGACGTCAACCGTGACGTCGCCCAGCGGCAGCCAGAATTCGCGCACATGGCGCGAGAGCGCAATTACGACGACCACGGTGTTGGCGGGATCGACCGCCTCTTTCACGAAGGCGATCGTCTCGTCGTCCTCGACGCCGAGGAATCGCAAGGTCGCCGTCTGCTGAAACGCCGCGTTCTCGTTGCGGAAGCGGTTGAGCTTGGCGACGTAAGGCTTGATGTTGCCGGGCTTGTCCCAGTCGCGTTGCTTGATCTGGTATTTCTCGGAATCGAGGTATTCCTCGCGGCCAGGGATCGCCACGTGCTCCAGCAGCTCGAAGCCGCTGTAGATACCGAAGGAGCCCGACAGCGTCGCGGCCAGCGCGATGCGCGACTTGAACGCCCAGGCTTCGCCGCTCTGGAGATGATAGGGCAGCAGGTCGGCCGTGCTCACGAAAAGATTCGGGCGATAGAAGTCCCGCTCGGGATAACGGGTGAGCTCGTCGAGATATTGCTCCAGCTCCCACTTCTCCGTGCGCCAGGGGAAATAGGTGAATGACTGCGCGAAGCCGAGCTTTGCGAGGCCCTTCATCAGCTTCGGCCGTGCGAAGGTTTTCGAGAACAGGATCACCTCGGGATGCCGCCGGCGGATGTCGCGGATCAGCCACTCCCAGAATGCGCGCGGTGCGGTGTCGTGATTGTCGATGGCGAAGATGGTGACGCCTTGGTCGATCCAGAACAGCATGGCATCGCGGAACGCATTCCACAGCCCGGTCCTGTCGACGGAGGCGAAATCGGGGATGACGATGTCCGAATAGGGGACGTCCGCCGTTCGCACCGAGCGGTCCGGCCGCCACTTGAACCACTCCGGATGCTGCGTCAGCCAGGGATGGTCCGGCGAGCACTGCACGGCGAAGTCGAGCGCGAGCTCGAGGCCGTATTCCAGGCAGGTCGCGACCAGCGCGCGGAAATCCTCGATCGTGCCGAGTTCGGGATGCAGCGTATCGTGGCCGCCCTCGGCCGTTCCGATCGCGTAGGGTGAGCCGGGATCGCCTTCGCTTGCCACCGGCGCGTTGTTGCGGCCCTTGCGGCGCGTGCGGCCGATCGGGTGGATCGGCGTGAAATACAGCACGTCAAAACCCATCGCGGCGATATCGGGCACGCGCGCGATGCAATCGCGGAGCGTGCCGTGCTGGCCGGGGATCTGACTCTGGCTGCGCGGCATCATCTGATACCAGGCGCCAAAGCGCGCCCTATCGCGATCGATGATGAGCGGGAATTGCGGCGAGCAGGTCAGGTCCGGGCGCGACTGACTCTCGGCCATGGCCTCGCCGAGATCGGCTGCAAGCAGCGAGGTCACATTGCCGGTCTGAAGATAATCCTCGCACTGTCTGACGATGACCGTCGCGGCGTCCCGCCGCGCGCCATGCGCCTTGGTCAGGAGGCCGGCGCCCTCGATCGCATCGAGGCTGACATCGGCACCCGCGCGTCGCTTGCGCGCAACCCCGTGGGACCAGGTGGCGAATTCGTCGGTCCAGGCTTCGATCGCATAGATATACTGACCGGGCTCAGCGGGTGTGAACGAGCCTGACCAGCGGTCATTGCCGTGATGGATCATAGGCTCGCTCTGCCATTCCCGGTCCTGCTCCTGGCGCCAGATCAGCGCAGCGCTGACAACGGCGTCGCCGTCGCGATAGATGTCGGCCCAGACCTCGACGCGCTCACCCGCGATCCGCTTTACAGCGAAGCGGCCGCCATCGATCAACGGATAGACGTCCTCGACAAGGAAAACGCCGCCGGCTGCGGCACTCTCGACAGTTTGAATTGTCTTGTTCACGGTGATGCCATTGACAAGAAAGCAGGAGCCCGTTTCCCTTGTCGGGAACCTACGTTTGATACCTATATAGAAAGCCGCTTGTGTGTCATTGGTTCCCCGCGGGAACAGCAGATGCGGTCTGCGAGTTAACCCTGACTAACGTCTTTCGCTGCCTCATTAAAATCGATGCCCCCGGCAAAAGGGTGGCCTGCAAGCTGCGTGCCGAATGGATCATTTAGTTCAAGCCCGGATCAAGGGCGTTCAGTCGGAATTCATCGACGCCCTCGGAAAGCTGCGGGTCACCGATCCCGTAGCCCTCAAATCCATCCTGGACGCCCTGCCGGAAAAGCGGGTCTACCGCTTCGTCAGCGGACCCGTCGTGGTTCGCGCGTTGGGACATCCCCGGACGGAATTGGTAGCCACCGGCGCGCCGCCGCTCAAATGGAAAATCATCGGCAACGCTAACGTGATCGCGCAAGGCGAGACGCGCGAGCCCGTAATTGCCTGGCCCGACGGCCTGCCGCTCGGTTACCACCGGTTGACGCTGACCGATGCCGACGGGGTGACCGAAGAGGTTCCGATGATCGTGGCGCCCGAACGCGCCTTCGGCGGCGATTTCGACCGCGGCTGGCTGCTTGCCGTGCAGCTCTACAGCATCCGCTCGAACCGCAATTGGGGCATCGGCGATTTCACGGACCTTGCGGACCTTGTCCGGCTCGCAAAGCAGTTAGGGGCCGACGGCGTCGGGCTCAATCCGCTGCACGTGCTGTTCGACAACCATCCGGCCGATTGCAGCCCGTATTCGCCGAACAGCCGGCTGTTCCTCAATCCGCTCTATATCGACGTCGAGGCGATTCCGGAATATTCGGCGGACCTCGTGCCTGACGCGGCCGCGATCGCCGCGCGCCTGCGCGAAGGCGATCGCGTGCCTTATGCCGACATGGCGGCGCTGAAATGGCGCGGCCTGCGGGCCGTCTTTGACAGCTTCGTGACAAAGGCAAGCGGTGTGCGACGCAATCAGTTTGACGCATTCCGTGCCGACCGCGCTCCGCTGTTGTCCCGTTTTGCCTGCTTCGAGGTGCTGCGCCATCGCTTCACGGCGCCGTGGTGGGAGTGGCCGGTGGAATGGCAGCAGCCGATTGATGCAAAATGCGCCGAGTTGCGCAACGGTCCGGACAAGCGCGAGGTCGAGTTCGTCGAATTCGTGCAATGGACGGCTGATCTGCAACTGCACGCCGCCAAGGAGCTTGCCGGCCAGCTCGGCATGCGGGTCGGGCTTTATCTCGACGTCGCCGTCGGCGTGCAGTCCAACGGCTTCGATGCCTGGAACGAGCAGATGGCGATCTCGCGCCATCTCGCCGTCGGCGCGCCGCCCGACGTACTCAATACCGTAGGCCAGGACTGGGGCCTGGCCGGCTTCAACGCCGGCGGCCTGGAAGCGAAGTCCTTCGTGCCGTTCGCCGACATGCTGGCCGCCTCGATGCGCCATGCCGGCGCGATCCGGCTCGATCACGTGCTTGGGCTGAAGCGGCTTTATCTGGTGCCGCGCGGCTTCAAGCCGGACAACGGCGCCTATGTGCAGATGCCGTTCGAGGCGCTGCTTGGCGCCGTGGTGCGTGAGAGCGCGGCGCATAAATGTATCGTGATCGGCGAGGATCTCGGTACCGTGCCGGAAGGCTTTCGCGAGACCATGCAGGATTTCGGCATCTGGTCCTACCTCGTCATGATGTTCGAACGCGACGACGCCGGTCACTTCCGCAATGTCGACTACTACCGGCCGAACGCGCTGGTGACACTGAACACGCATGATCTGTGCACCTATGCGGGTTGGCGCTCCTTCAGCGATCTCAAGATGAAGCGTTCGCTCGGACTTGACCCCGGCGAGAACGACCAGGCGCGCTGGGATGCGCTCGGCATGCTCGACGAGGTCCTGCGTCAGAACGGCATCAATGCCAACGATCTCTATTCGGTGCTGGCCTTCCTGTCGCGCACGCCCTCGCGGCTGCTCGCGGTGTCGCTGGAGGATCTGCTCGGCGTGATCGACCAGCCCAACATTCCCGGCACGATCGACGAGCATCCGAACTGGCGCCAGCGGTTGCCTGTCGCGCTCGACAAGATCGCCTCGAAGATCGATCTCGCGGCTTTGATAGCCGCGACGCGGGAACGTTCACTGACCGGCGGGAGTTGACCAGCCGGGGATTTCCATGGACTAATTCCAAGGGCTAATTCCAAGGCTCGCAAGACATTGTCGCAGAAGATCGAGGACTATGCGCTGATCGGCGACTGCGAGACGGCGGCGCTCGTCGGGCGCAGCGGCTCGATCGACTGGCTGTGCTGGCCGGCCTTCGATTCCGACGCCTGCTTCGCCGCAATCCTCGGCACGCACAAGAACGGCCGCTGGTTGATCGCACCAAGCGAGGACGTCACCACGACCTCGCGCCGCTATCTCGGCAACACCCTCATCCTCGAAACACGCTTTGAGACGAAGGGCGGCACCGTCGCCCTGATCGACTTCATGCCGCCGCGCGGCAAGGCCTCCGACATCGTGCGGATGGTTCGCGGCGTCAGCGGCACAGTGAAGATGCGGATGGAGCTCATCATTCGCTTCGGCTTCGGCGCCGATATTCCCTGGGTCCGGCGGATCGACCATTCCCTGCTGGCGATCTGCGGCCAGGACATGACGGTGCTGCGGACGCCGGTCGAGACCCGCGGCGAGGATCTGACCACGGTTGCCGACTTCGAGGTGAAAGCGGGTGAGACCGTGCCGTTCGTGCTGACCTACGGCCCCTCGCATCTCGATCCGCCCAAGCCGATCAACCCGGAGATCGCGCTGCAGCAGACCGAGAAGTTCTGGCAGGAGTGGTGCAGTCAGTGCATTCGCGACGGCGACTATCACGATCTGATCGTGCGCTCGCTGATCACGCTGAAGGCGCTGACGTTCGACCCGACCGGCGGCATTGTTGCGGCGCCCACCACCTCCCTGCCGGAAAAGCTCGGCGGCGCCAGGAACTGGGACTACCGCTTCTGCTGGCTGCGCGATGCCACCTTCACGCTGCTGGCGCTGATGAATTCCGGTTACACCGATGAAGCCTTGGCCTGGCACAATTGGCTCTTGCGCGCGGCCGCCGGCTCGCCGGCGAACATGCAGATCATGTACGGCATCTGGGGCCAGCGGCGATTGCTGGAATGGGAGGCGGGCTGGCTCGACGGCTATGAGGGCGCCCAGCCCGTGCGCGTCGGCAACGCCGCGCATGCGCAGCTCCAGCTCGACGTCTATGGCGAGCTGATCGACGCATTCCACCAGTCGCGCATGGCCAAGCTCAAGCTCGATGAGGAGTCCTGGGCGCTGGAATGCGCCGTGCTCAATCACCTCGCCGAGGTCTGGGATCATCCCGACCACGGCATCTGGGAGCGTCGCGGGCAGCCCAGGCACTACGTCTTCTCCAAGGTGATGACCTGGGTCGCCTTCGATCGCGGCATCAAGAGTGCCGAGACCTTTGGCTTCAAGGCGCCGCTGCTGCATTGGCGCACCTTGCGCGAGGCGATTCATCGCGACGTCTGCAACAGGGGCTTTGACGCGCAGGAGAATGCCTTCGTCGAGTCCTATGGCTCAAAACTGCTCGATGCCAGCGTGCTGCTGCTGCCGGCGGTCGGCTTCCTGCCGGCATCGGACCTCCGCATCCGAGGCACCATCGCCGCCGTCGAGGAGCACATAATGCGCGACGGCTTCGTGCTGCGCCACGATCCGCGTGAAGTCTCCGAAGAGAAGCAGCCGATCGAGGGTGCGTTCCTGGCCTGCACCCTGTGGCTGGCCGATGCTCATGTCTTGTCGGGCGATCTCGGCAAGGCACAGATGTTGCTCGATCGCGTGGTCGGCATCGCGAACGACGTCGGGCTGCTCGCCGAGGAATATGATTCAGATGCCGGGCGCCAAACCGGCAATTTCCCGCAGGCGCTCACCCACATCGCGCTGATCAACACCGCGCATAATCTGTCGGCGGCAAGGCAGGAGAGCGAGAAGCCGGCGGTGCAGCGGTCGCAATAGCGGCTTAGCGAACTCCGTTCCGCTTCAGGATCATCTCCATCGCTTCCGCAAAACCGTCCTGCTCATTGGTCGCGGTGACGTTAGTGGCCTGATCCTTGACGTCGTCGGTGGCGTTTCCCATGGCGATCGAGACGCCGCTGACCCGGAACATCGCGAGGTCGTTCTGCATGTCGCCGATGGTGGCGACCGTGTCGGTCGAAATCCCGAGGCGCCTGGCCATCGCCTCGACGAAGGTACCCTTGTTGAAGCCCGGCGGGGTGACGTCGAGATAATAGGTCTGCGAGCGCACAGCCGTGGCCTCGCTCCCGAGCGCCTCCTGCATCACTTTCTCGCAGCGCTCGAGCCCGGCCGCATCGGCGCTGGCGCCGACGATCTTGCAGGCGCTCGCGAGGTAAGGCGAGAAGTCCGCCACGATGGTCGGGTCGGAGCGGATCGTGTGCTGCTCGTGCGGGACGTATTTGCCTCCTGGGTTGTCGATCAGCCACTTGTCGTAGGTGAAGAGCCAGATGTCGACGCCGAACTCGCGGAGGATTTGCAAGGACCGTTCAGCCGCGCTTGCGGGGATCAGGTGCTGCTCGACCGGTTTCATCTCGGGATCGATGATCGAGGAGCCGTTGAAGGGGCCCACCGGCAGCCAGAGCGCCAGCGGCTCGATCAGGAAGCGCATGCCGATCGCGGGGCGGCTCGAGGTGATGGTGAAACCGATGCCCGCCTTGTGCAGCCGCTGCACCGCGGACTTCGCACGGTCGGTCAGCGTCTTGTCCTTGGTCAGCAGCGTGCCGTCGACGTCGGAGACCACGAGTGAGATTGGCGTCATGGCAGGACCTTGGGTTCGGTGACCTCAGGTTCGATGGCCTTGCGTTTGTCCGCGACCAATCTCAATTGCCGCACCACGCCGTCCACGATCGCCTCGACGGACTCGTCGATCGAAACGGAGATGACGTGCTCGCTCGCCTCCGGCGGCTCCAGCGTGTTGAACTGGCTCGTCAGCAACTCGGGCGGCATGAAATGGCCCTTGCGTTGCGCGAGACGGGCGGCGATCAGCTCCTTCGTGCCCCTCAGGAAGACGAAGCGGACGTCGTCGCGTCCGCGCAGCAGCACGTCACGATAGGTGTGCTTCAGCGCCGAGCAGGCGATGATAACGTGCTCGCCGCGTCCGCAGACCCGCGCGATCTCGTCGGCGATGGCGTTGAGCCAGGGCCAACGGTCCTCGTCGGTGAGCGGATGACCGGCCCGCATCTTCTCGACGTTGCTGGCGGGGTGAAAGCTGTCGCCGTCCTCGAACCGCCAGCCGAGCCGCTCGCCGAGCGCCTCCGCAACCGTGCTCTTGCCTGAACCCGACACGCCCATCACGATCAACGCACAAGGTGCTTCAACGCCCGCCACGAATTCCCTCCGGAAGCGCGGCCCGGTCGACCAGCCAGACGGTCTCACCATTCGAGCGCGCGCGCAACGCGGGCAGATTCTCGCCATTGAGGAGGCGCGTCAAGATCGCCTGCTTGTCCTGCCCGGCAATCTCGAACAGCATTTCGTGGCAGCACGCCAGCGCGGGCAGGGTGAGCGAGACTCTGGGGACGAAGGGAGCCACATTGGCCTTCGGAACTCCGACGACCCAGCGCTTGGTCTCCTCGATCGCGGGGTAGCCCGGGAAGAGCGAGGCGGTGTGGCCGTCCGGGCCCGCGCCCATCAAAACCATGTCGAACAGCGGCCGCGCCGGATCGAGGCTTTCAGCGCGATAGAAGCCCTGCAGCTCGCGCGCATAGACATCGGCGCTGCGGTCGGGACTGTCAGTCGTGGTCGGGATCGGGTGGATATGGCCGGACGGCGCGTTGCCATCGAGAAAGGTCGCGCGCGCGACCGCCATGTTGTTGAGGGGATCGCTCTCGGGCACGAAGCGTTCGTCGCCGATGAACCAGTGCACGCGGTCCCACGGGATATTGCTGCGCCAGGCATCGCTTCCGAGCAATTGATAGAGCTTCTTCGGGCTGGAGCCGCCGGTCAGGCAGATCCCAATTTGGCCGGGATTGGCGGCGATCCGCGCCATCATTCGCTCGGCAGCAGTGTGGGCGAGGGCTTCGGCATCGGCCGCGACGATCAGCTTCGGCTGGTCGGCCGTGCTCATCGCGAAAACTTCCGCCAGCTTCGTCCGTCGCGCCGGAGCAGTTCGTCGGCGCAGGCGGGGCCGTCGCTGCCGGCCGGATAGGTCTCGATGCCGTTGGTGCCCGCATTTTTCCAGGCGTCGAGGAACGGCTGCACCGCTCGCCATCCGGCCTCGACGCCGTCGGCGCGCTGGAACAGGATGTTGTCGCCGATCATGCAGTCGTAGATCAGCGTCTCGTAACCGGTGCTCGGATCGGCCCTGAAATAATCGCCGTAGCGGAACTTCATTTCCACGCCGTCGATGGTGACAGTCGGTCCCGGAATCTTGGCGTTGAACTGAAGCTCGATGGTCTCGGTCGGCGCAATGCCGATGGTCAGGAAGTTCTGCGACAGGCGATCGACCGCCGTGCCTGAGAACATCGACAGCGGTGCCTGCTTGAACTTGATCGCGACTTCCGTGCGCTTGCGCGCCAGCGCCTTGCCGGTGCGCAGATAGAAGGGCACGCCGGCCCAGCGCCAATTGTCGATCATCAGCTTCAGCGCGACATAGGTCTCGGTGGTGCTGCCGGGCTTGACGTCCTGGGTCTTGCGGTAGTCCGGGATCTCGTCATCGCCGATGCGGCCGGCAAGGTATTGTGCGCGGACGGAGCTTCTCAGCGCTTCCTCTTCGCTGGGCTGCTGGATCGCAGAGAGCACCTCGGCCTTTTCCGAGCGGACCGAATGCGCATCGAAACGGGTCGGCGGCCCCATCGCGACCAGCGACATCAGCTGGAACAGATGGTTCGGCACCATGTCGCGCAGTGCGCCGGTGGCGTCGTAGAAGCCGCCGCGATGGCCGACACCGAGCTTCTCCTCCACAGTGATCTGGATGTGGTCGATGTGGTTGCGATTCCAGATCGGCTCGAACATGCCGTTGGCAAAGCGCAGCACCATGATGTTCTGCACCGTCTCCTTGCCGAGATAGTGATCGATCCGGTAGATCTGGTGCTCTTCCATGATATTGAGGAGTTCGGCGTTCAGCGCGCGCGCCGAGGCGAGGTCGGTGCCGAAGGGCTTTTCGATCACCAGCCGCCGCCAGGCGCCGTTCTCCTTCATCATTCCGGTGCGGCCGAGCTCGCGCGCGGTCGGTGCGAATGCCGCCGGCGGGGTCGCGAGGTAGAACAAGCGGTTGCCGCCGGTGCCTCGCGCGCATTCCAGCGAATCCAGATGTTCGCGCAAGCGGTCGAATGACGGCGGATCCTTCGCGTCGGCCTCGACGAAGGTGACGCATTGCAGCAGTTGCCGGGCGACGACGTCGTCCACGGGGCGCGTCGCGAACTCGCGCAGGCCCTTCATCAGGCTGTCGCGCAGCTCGTTATCCGACTGGCCTTTGCGGGCCACGCCGACGACGCAGAACTTTTCGGGCAACAGGTTTTCGGCGGCGAGATTGTAGAGCGACGGGATCACGAGGCGGTGAGTGAGGTCGCCGGTGACGCCGAAGATGACGAAGGCGCAATTTTCCGGCTTGCGCTGCGGCTGCGGGTCTTTGGTCACGAACGGTTGGCCTTCGCTTGGTTGGCTCTCACTTGGGCTTTTTACTTGGGCTTTGCCGCGTCCGGCTGCTTCGGCTCCTTGTGGCCGCCAAAACCCGCGCGCATCGCGGAAAGAATCTTTTCGGCGAAGGTGTGTTCCTTGCGGGAACGGAAACGTGTGTAGAGCGCAGCAGTCAGCACCTCGGCCGGGACCGCTTCGTCGATTGCCGCGTTCACGGTCCAGCGTCCTTCGCCGGAATCCTCGACGAAGCCGGAATATTCCGACAGCGCCGGGCTGTCGGCGAGCGCGGTCGAGGTGAGGTCGAGCAGCCAGGACGGGATCACGCTGCCGCGCCGCCACACTTCGGCGATGTCGGCGAGATCGAAATCGTAGCGATGGTCCGCCGGCAGCGCCTCGATGTTGGCGTTCTTAAGGATGTCGAAGCCTTCGGCATAGGCCTGCATCAGGCCGTATTCGATGCCGTTATGGATCATCTTGACGAAGTGTCCGGCGCCGACCGGGCCGGCATGGATGTAACCCTGCTCGATACGGGGATCGCGCCCCTCACGTCCTTCCGTGCGTGAAATGTCGCCGGCGCCGGGCGCGAGCGCGGCGAAGATCGGATCGAGCCGGTCGACCACCTGCTTCTCGCCGCCGATCATCATGCAATAGCCGCGGTCGAGACCCCAGACGCCGCCGGAGGTGCCGACGTCGACATAGTGGATGCCGCGCTCCTTCAGCGCCTTGCCGCGGCGGACGTCGTCCTGCCAGAAGGTGTTGCCGCCGTCGATGATGACGTCGCCGGCCTGCATCACGCCCGCGATCGAGTCGATCGTCGTCTCGGTGATGCGGCCGGCCGGCAGCATCACCCAGGCGGTGCGCGGCCGCTCCAGTTTTGCGACGAACTCTTCCAGCGTCGCCGAGCCCTGCGCGCCGTCTGCGGCGAGGCCCGCAACGGCCTTGGCGTCCTTGTCGTAGACCACGGTCGAATGGCCGTGGCGCATCAGGCGGCGAACGATGTTGCCGCCCATCCGGCCGAGGCCGATCATGCCGAGTTGCATGGAGATATTCCTCTAATTCAGCGCGTCCGTGAGCGCGGCGTTGAGCGCGGCGAGACCCTTCTTGAGCCCGCCCTTCAGATGGACCCGCAGCGCGCGCCGCCCACGCTCGGTGAGCACGTCGAAATCGCCGCGCGCCTGCGCCGCCTTGATGATTCCAAAGCTTGCCTTCTGGCCCGGCACGGCCAGGTCCTTGGCATCGTCGGCCGTGATCTGGAGGAACACGCCGCTGTCCGGCCCGCCCTTGTAAGCCTGCCCGGTCGAGTGCAGGAAGCGCGGGCCGAACTCGGCGCAGGTCGCAACATGCCGCTTCTCGCGCACTTCGAGCCGCATCGTCTGGAGTGCGTCGATCGTCGCCTTGTCGCGCGCGATGTAGCCGAGCAGGGCGACATAGTCGCCATGGTTGGAGCGCGAGAGATGCGCCTTCAGCCATGAGGTGAGGTCGCCGTTGGCGCCGGCGGCGCGGAGCGCCGTGGCGTTGGCCTCGTCGGTGTAGAGATCGGCCTGATCCGTGCTGATCACCGGCCGTTCCGCCGGCAGGGCGCCGGTCTTCTCGAACGACGCGCTGAGCTCGCGGGTCTTGATCTTGGCCGCTTCCACGTCCGGCTGGTCGAACGGGTTGATGCCGAGGATGCTGCCTGCCACCGCGGTCGCCATCTCGAAGCGGAAGAACTCCTGGCCGAGATGGTCGATCGATTTCATGACGATGCGCACCACGGGATGGCCAGCCGCTTCTATCGCGGCAAGCTTCGAGTCATGTGCGGCGTCCGCCTCGCCTTCGGTGCGGATGTCGATGAAGAAGCGGTCGTTGCCGTAAACCGAGGGATCGCCAAGCGGCTCGCCGGCGATCGGGATCAGCCCCTTGCCCTCCTTGCCGGTCGATTCTGCGATGAGCTGCTCGGCCCATGCGCCGAAATCGGCGATCTTGTTCGACGACAGGATCGTCACCTTGTCGCGGCCTTCGAGGCCGGCGAGACCCATGGCAAGGCCGAGCTGGACGCCGGGGTTCTCATTTGGCGGCACGTCCGGACCGCAAGAGCGGGCCATCGCAAGCGCGTGCTTGATGAAGGTCTTGACGTCGATGCCCGCGGTTGCCGCCGGCACCAGGCCGAACGGCGAGAGCACCGAGTAGCGTCCGCCGATCGACGGCTCGCCATGGAAGACGCGGGCGTAGTTGAGGCTCTTGGCCGCCTTCTCCAGCGACGAGCCGGGATCGGTGACCGCGATGAAGCGATGGCCGGTCTTCACCTTCGGCCCGACCGCCTGCGCGACGCGTTCATGGAAATAATCCTTCATCGCGTTCGGCTCGGTGGTGCCGCCGGACTTGCTGGATACGATGAACACGGTGTTGGCGATGTCGATCTTCGCTTCCATTGCCCGCACCTGTGCCGGATCGGTGGAATCCAGCACGTGCAGCTTCGGGAACCCGGACTTCCGCGCGAACGTCTCGGCCAGCACCTCGGGCCCGAGGCTGGATCCGCCCATGCCGAGCACGACGGCGTCGGAGAATTTCTGGCCCTTCACGCGGCTCGCATAGTCCTCATAGTCGGCGACGTCGGCCTTCGCCGCGCTGTCGAGCCAGCCGAGCCATTTGTCCTCGTCCGCGCCGGTCCAGACCGATTTGTCGCGCTGCCACAGCCGGCGGATCTTTGCGGATGCACGCCATTCCTCGGTGCTCCTGGCCACGGCCGTGCCGAGCCCGTCGCCAAGCGAGAGCTGCTGGCGGTCGAGCGCGGGTCCGAGCACGGTCGCGCGCTTGTGGGCGACCGCGCCATAGAGCTTGTCGGCGGCGTCGGCGAACTGCTTGACACCGTCCTTGACGAGCTCTTCGGTGATCGCCTCGAGCGAGACGCCGGAGCGCTCCAGCTCCTCCAGCACGCGCGCGGCGTCGTCGATATTCTCTTCCAGGCTGTCGCGTAGCTTGCCGTGGTCGCGGAACGCATCCAGCGTTGCCGGAGGCATGGTGTTGATGGTGTCGGGGCCGATCAGCTCCTCGACATAGAGGACGTCGCTGTAGTCCTTGTTCTTGGTGCCGGTGGACGCCCACAGCATGCGCTGCGGCTTGGCCCCCTTGGCGGCGAGCTTCTCCCAGCGCGGGCCGGAGAACAGGCGCTTGTAATCCTGGTAGGCGAGCTTGGCGTTGGCGATTGCGACCTTGCCCTTGAGTGCGGCGAGACGTTCCTTCTCGCTGGGGTCGTTGGCGCGGGCGATCTTCTCGTCGAGCTGCTTGTCGACCATCGTGTCGATGCGGCTGACGAAGAAGCTCGCCACGCTGGCCACGTGCGACGGGTCGCCGCCGCCTGCGACGTATTTCTCCAGGCCCGCGAGATAGGCCTCGGCGACCTGGAGATAGACGTCCCTGGAGAACAACAGCGTGATGTTGATGCTGATGCCATCGCCGATGAGTTGCTCGATCGCCGGCAGGCCCTCCGGCGTCGCCGGGACCTTCACCATCAGGTTCTTGCGATTGACGTCCTTCCAGAGCCGCCGCGCCTCGGCGACCGAGCCGGCGGTATCCATGGCAAGATAGGGTGAGACTTCGAGACTGACATAGCCGTCGCCTCCCTTGAGGCGGTCATAGACCGGGCGGAGCACGTCGGCGGCGTTCTGGATGTCCTCGACTGCGACGGCCTCGAACAGGTCGGCCACGGTCCGGTCGCCGCGCTTCAGCGCCTTGCCGATCGAGGCGTCGTATTCGTCGGAACTGCCGATCGCCTTCTCGAAGATCGACGGATTGGAGGTGACGCCCTTGACGCCATCGGTGTCGATCAGCCGCTTCAGGTCGCCCTTGGCGATGAAGCCACGGGCGAGGAAGTCCAGCCAGACGGCTTGTCCGTGCTTTTCCAGTTCTTTGACGGGATTCATGATGCTTATTTATCTCCAAGCCTGCGGGCGAGGGGTTTCCGCGCCGGTCCTGACGCGCTATTCTCTAGCTTACATGCTCCCGGGAGGGAACCGATCCAGGGTATGGGCGTCATACCCTCCAGTCTAACGCCGTTGCGATCATGGCGATCCAGGCGGAAGTGGCGGCGTTGCGTAAAAAATCGTCGGTCGGGAAGGTTTGGCCGCTCGTTGCCTAACGTCGGCCGCTTTGTGATGTCAGCTGATGGCTGCGCGGAGTGTCATCAACGGACTCCGGTCCGCCGTGCATCGTGGCTTGGTCGCGAATGGCCGTGCTTGGGGGAAAGCATGCACCCACATCGTGACGACCCGATGCCCGCCGTCGCCGGCAGCCCGCAATCGGCCGCGCCGGCCGTATGCGGCGACGCGACCCACGATCTCGAAATCAATCCATGCACGCCCCCTCTGCGGCTCCTGGTCGCGGCGAGCTTCGTGATGACGCTGCTGAGTGCGACTCTTGCCTTTGACTGGTGGGAGGGGCTTGGCATCTACGATACGACGGTCGGCTATGCCGGCGTCGTGGTGTTCGGCCTGCTGACCGGCCGGCTGATCTGGATGCTGCCCGCTGAACGGGGACCGGTGGTGATCGTCACCCCCTACGGCATCCGTGATCTCCGCATCGGCAATGAATTTCTGTTGTGGGACTCGATTGCGGAGGTTTCGGCTGAAGACGACCGCGGGCACAAGATGATCGTGCTGACGCCGACTCCGGCCTTGCAGCACCAGCTCTCCTGCATCCGCGCTGCCTCGCGCGGCGCGCAGGCCGATCGCATCCTCATTCGGTCCGAGGGGCTGGCGACCGATTTTGACACACTGCTGCGCGCGTGCCGTGACTGCCATGCTGCAAGCCATCCACGCACTGCATTGCAGCAGGAAGATGAACGGGGCACGCAAGGCTTCGCCGTACAAGCGTCATAAGTTTGCCGCTGGCAGGTCGCTATGCTGCAGTGCCGGATGGACTACGTCTCCGGTATTGCCCGGATGTTGCGACCAAGTGACATTTTCTGGAAATGAGCGAAGATAGATATAGATTCGCACAAATAACAGGCATGTGCCTGTTCGTAACTCAACGAGTGCCTACGTTGTGCGTTGCGTCGAGTTGGCACCAAGGTGTCCAATGATCGTCATGTGCTCACGCTGATTCGAAGCGGCCTGAGGAACGGTCCAGTAACTGCTTTCGTTTCAGCTTGTAGCGGAACTCACGCGGAGAGGGATCATGTACAACGATTCTCTGTTCAACGCTTTCGCTCGGTCGTTCGAGGCGAGAAGCCAGCACGACA
>NZ_LGHM01000219.1 GCF_001908185.1 Bradyrhizobium sp. AS23.2 | reverse complement strand
TGCGTGGCGGCTGCGGGCTTCGCGGCCGGGGTCTGCGACCATGCGGCGCCGGTCATCGCCAGAGACATCGCGCTTGCCAAAATCAGTCCTGCAGCCACACGCATGGTGTTGTCCTCGAGATTGATCCCGTTGTTCCACCGTGGCTTTTCGCCTCCGGCAAAACCATCCTGCCCCTTGATGACCCTAGCCTAGATGGTGGGCCCTCGTCATTGCAACGGCTGTTTGGCGTCCCGCCACAATTGTGCCCAACCGTGTTGGGCGCGTCGTGTCAGCTATCGGCCAGTGCCTTGGCGACCGCCGTTTTGATCCGTGTGTCGGTCGGATCGACGGCTGAGGCGAAGACCTCCGCGATATAGCCATCGCGGCCGATCAGGTATTTGTGGAAGTTCCAGCGCGGAACCTCTCGGGGGCGTGCGTCTGCCGCCCATTTGTAGAACGGATGCGCCTTCGCACCGACCACAATGGTCTTGGCCGCAATCGGGAAGGTAACGCCGTATTGGTGGTGCGCGGTCTCCGTGATTTCGCTGGTGCCACCGGGTTCCTGTCCGCCGAAATCGTTGGAGGGTACGCCAATCACAGTCAGTCCGCGCTCGCGAAATTCGCTCCAGATCTCCTGCAAGCCGGCATATTGCGGAGTGTAGCCGCAGAGCGAGGCGGTGTTGACGACGAGCAGTGGCCGGCCTGTGAAAGCGGCAAGGCGGATATCGTCGCCGGACAATGCCGGGAAGGAAAAGGCGTAGGCCGAGATCCGGCTCATTCCGCCATCGGCGAGTGCGCGGGTTGCCGGCCCGAGCGTGCCTGCAAGCGCCGCGATGAGCATAGTCCTGCGGTTCATCATGACGGTATCCCCCGAAATGATTCGGGGCGAATGCTACTCCGCCTTCGCGATCGGCCTCGTCAACACCGCGTTATCGGACGCCGCGAAGCGCGGCTAGTGCAGGCGGACGATGAAGTCGGTGCCTTCGCCGGTCTCGCCCTGGTTGATGCCCTGGTCGGAGACGATGATCGAGCTGCCGCTGGTCAGCATCTCGTTGATCTTCGCCATGGTATCGGACGGGATCGAGATACGGTCGAGCGCCTCGGCCGGGCTGTCCGGCGTGACCACGGGCTTCGCGGCGACTGGGATCAATGCGGCACCACGCTGACGGCGCGTCATGCGGCCATCATCCTCGCGCGCGGCGGCGCGGACCGAGACCGGCAGCGACACCACAGACCAGTGCAGCGCATTGGTGTCGGTCTTGTCGACTTCGGCGGTGAAGACATGCGTGCCGAGCGGCCGCTCGCTCGCAGCGATCGTGACGGGCACCTCGAACAGCGGCGCGAAATTCTGCCGCACGTAGAGCTTGGAGTCCTTGCGGCTGATGAAGACGGCGATCTGGCCGGCTCGCTTGGGCGCTTCCGGCTTTGCGGCCGGCGCGGGATCGGTGCTGTGGGTCTCGTCCTTCTTCGCGTCCGGTGCGGGCGCTGTAGCCGTGACAGCCGCGTCAGACTTCTTCGCCGCGTCGGCGGCTTCAGCCTTGGCTGCCTCGGTCTTGGCTGCCTCGGTCTTGGTTGCTTCGGATTTGGCTGGCTCGATCCTGGCAGCTTCAACCTTGTCATCGGCCGTCTCGGCCTTAGGCGCTTCCGCGATATCAGCGGACTTCACTTCAGCATTCGCCGGCTTGGCGGCTTCTCCCGACTGCGGCTTGGCCGCGTCGGAGGCCTCGGCAGTCTTCGTCCCGGACTTGGCAGGCGCTTCAACCTTGTCGGCCGGCGCAGCCGCTTCCTCGCGGGCCGGCGCATTGCCCGTCGTCATATCCGACATCACGTTGTGGCCGACCGACGCGCGCAGTTCGAGGGCGCTGTCCACGCTGGCGGTCTTGGTTTCGACCGGCTTGACCTGAGCTGTCTTGACGTCAGCGGGCTTGACCTCAGCCGTCTTGACCTCAGCCGTGTTGGCTTCGGTGACCTTGGTTTCCGCCTCGCTCTTGTCGGCCTTGTCGCCGAGTTTGGTTTGCGGCTCGAGGCTGGCGGCGGGCTGCGGCGGCACGCGCACGGAAGCGAGCAGGGGATGCGAGAAGCTCTGCGGCGACATCTGGCCCGGCGTGACGATCACGCGCGCGCCCATCTTGGTCCAGTTCCACATCTTCACAGCGAACGCCGTCGGCATGCGGATGCAGCCGTGCGAGGCGGGATAACCCGGCAACACGCCGGCATGCATGGCGATGCCGGACCAGGTGATCCGCTGCATGTACGGCATCGGCGCGCCGCTATAGATGTTGGAGTGGTGGAATTTGTGCTTCTGGATGACGCTGAACACACCCATCGGCGTCGAATGACCCTTCATGCCGGTCGACACCGGAGACTCCGCGAACACGCCATGGGAATCGTAGATCGTGACCTTCTGCCGCTCGATCGAGATGACGATGACGAGCGGTCCTTGCGGCTTGGTACCGGCTTCCTTTTCCGCGACGACCGCTTTCTTGCCCGCTGCGCCGCGCTTCTGCGGCTTCTGGCGCGGGATTTCGGGATGCCGCTCCTGCCGGGCGTAATAGGACCCGTCCGAATAATCCGTCCAATAATAAAACGCTGCTTCTGCCTGGCTGGTCGTGCCGATTGCACTGGCCGCCGTCAAAATGGCAACCTGCCACAGCCGTGCAGGCGCGGCGGCAAAACGGGACCCGTTCACGCTATTCATTCCTTGAATCCACAGTCCAAATCAGACGTTAGTCTCGCAGAGGGGATACTCGTTCACCAACGTGGCGGTTCGGTGATCAGCTAACTTTGTCCAAGACGTAGCAAAAAAGCCTCACGGAGCGGTAAACGGCGGCCGCCCCCCGCGGCAGGTCGTCTTCCTGACGGGCGGTCGCATCCCTACATTGCGGGAACTTGCTACCGGAGAACTTCATGTCATCTCGTTTCCCTGGTCTTTCCGGCATCCGCTTGAAAGACCTCGCTTTATTCCTGCTGCTGCTGGCTGTGCCGGCGACCTCGGCAACCGCTGCCGACGAACCGGATCTGATCTTCCGCCGTTCGACCGTGTTCAAATGGATGAGCCCAAACGACAAGCTCGCGACCTACGGGCTGGACGATCCCGAGGTCGAGGGCGTCGCCTGTCATTTCACAGTGCCTGAGAAGGGCGGCTTCAAGGGCTGGCTCGGCCTTGCCGAGGAGGTCTCGGACATCTCGCTCGCCTGCCGCCAGGTTGGTCCGATCAAGTTCAAGAACAAGATGGAGCAGGGCGACGACATGTTCCGCCAACGCCGCTCACTGTTCTTCAAGAAGATGCAGATCGTGCGCGGCTGCGACGCCAAGCGCAACGTGCTCGTCTACATGGTTTATTCGGACAAGCTGATCGAGGGTTCGCCGAAGAACTCGACCTCGACAGTGCCGATCATGCCGTGGGGACCGGCTGATGCAAATGTCCAGAAGTGCGGCGAGTTCTTCACTCAGTGACGACAGCGCGGCTGGCGCGCATTTGTGCATGATGCGAGCCGGTCAGCCGCACGAACATCTGCGGCGCGGCCTCGTAGCCGCGGCTAGACTGCAGCACCATAGCGCCGGGTGCAGTGGTGCTGGGTCGTTGGTCTCCGCCGTCCGTCCATTGGTCCGCGCCCGCGCGTCGCTGCGCGATGTCCCGCCAGCATGATGGCCATCCCTCACGTGAATGCGCCCGGTGATCCGGGCGTCTCGGTTTCGATGGCTTGGGTCGCAGCCGAAGCGCCCCCAGTTCGGCATGGCCCAGCCTTCGTTTGGGCTTCTCTTCAGCAGAAAAACTTAAAATGCATGTGAAGCGTGTGAGGCGCGAACGTGACGGCGCCCCGCGCACGACGCGATTCCGGGCCGGAACAGGGCTTACCAGACCGCTTTGGGCCGCGGCGTGACGCGTCTGAAATGATTGGGTTTTTCCGCCGAATGTTTCGTCGCCCCGGACGCGACGAAACAATTCTCATGACGACGAAACCATTTTCCCGTTTTGGCGCATCACGCGCGAAACTGCCCGTGGTTATCAGCGTCACACCGACGACGGCGCACCGCCGGCCACGGAATTCGGAGACAAGCCCATGCGCGCGCTCAGCTTCATCCTTGCTTTCGGCTTTGTGCTCGCCGGTTCCGCGTTCGCAGGTTCCCCGGACGGCAATCTCCCCGGTATCGGTACGTTCCAGTACAGCGGCTCGCCGGTCACGCCCACTGCGCCGCAGCCGATCGTGGTCGCCGCGCGCTTTTGATAGCCAACAAGAAAAATCAGCAGGCAAAGGCCATCATGTTCCTTCGTCTCTGTGCCGCAGCGTTCATTTCCCTTCTGACCATCAGTTCCGTGCAGGCGCAGGTGCGCGCGCCTTCCAGGCTGCCGGATCCGCGCAGCGAGTTCGTGCGTCAGTGCGCGCCGCGCATGCTCGGACGCTGGGAACATCCGGAGGAAGTTTGCGGCTGCCTGCATGACCATGCCGCCGCTGTCGTCGAGGACCGCGATTTGCGCGAGGCGCTGCTGCGCGGCATCAGCGAGACTGGCGTGCCGACGATCGAGACCGATTGGGTGCCGACGTCCAAGCAGGGTGAGATCGGCCCGACCTTCACCAAGATCGCCAAGCCCACCTTGCAGTGCATGTTCGATCCGGCGAAGTAACGCTCTTCGTTGATTACTTTGTTTTCGGACCGTACCGCGGCACACAGGAGCTCGTCCGCGCCACGCCATTGTCGGTCATCTTCGCGCCGCGCACTTCCTTGACCTGCCCGGCGGGGCAGGTTCCATCATCCACGAGCACGCGCTGGCCGAGCTTTAGATCAACGATGTCCTGTTCGCGTCCGATCGTTCCTGCGCGCGCCGTCGAGGCGAGGGCGAGAGAGATCAGGAGCGAGAGGCTGGCTGCGCGGCGGAGAAACATGATGAGCGGTCTCGGTATCGATGCCACAATCTAGGTAAGAGCTGGCGATTCTGATAGTGAACCTTCGTCAACGCCGCTGCGCCGATTTGCCCCTCGCGCGCAAGGTGGTGCGCGATTCCCGCGCCAGCCGTTCGGCTGACGCCACGAGTTGTGGAACCGCGTGCCCCGAAAATCCCAGCACGAACCCTGGCAGCGGACGCGCGCGCGAATAGGTGTCGGCGAGCAGCCAACCTTCCGCGCCGGCCGCCTGCTTGGCCTCGGCAGCCACGGACAGATCGACCGACGGATCGAATCGGGCGACAAGATGCAGGCCCTGCGACGGCACCGGCACCGATAGCGCCCCGTCCGATGCAGCTTCCAGCGTCTCGGCCAGCGCATCGCGCGCCTCGCGATAAAGCTTTCGCACCCGCTTCAGGTTGGCGGCAAAGGCACCCGAGTTGAGCATGTCGGCCACCGCGCCTTCCATTAGCGTGCCGGGGAAGCGGTCGAGCGCCGCTCGGGCCGCCGTCACGTCCGAGATCAAGCGCTCGGGCAAGGCGCAGTAGCCGATGCGCAGGCCGGGAAACAGGGTCTTGGCGAATGTGCCCATGTAGATCACGCGCTGGAGGTGATCGATGCCGGCAAGCGACATCAGCGGCGCACCGTCATAGCGGAACTCGCTGTCGTAATCGTCCTCCAGCACGAAGGCGCCGGCCTGCTTCGCCCAGTCCAGGAGTTCGAGCCGCCGCGGCATCGACATCTGCACGCCCAGCGGGAACTGGTGCGATGGCGTCACATAGGCCGCCCGCGCTGAAGGCGCCGCAGTGCGTCCCTTGGCGACACGCATTCCGTGCTCGTCGACGGGAACGGGTACGGCGCGATAGCCGCAATGCGCGATCGTCCTGCGGGCCGCGGGATAGCCGGGGTCCTCGCACCAGACCTGGTCGTTGGGCCTGAGGATCGCACTCAGCACGATGCGCAGCGCGTGCAGCGTGCCTGACGTCAGCATGATCTGGTCAGGGTCGCAGCGCAGGCCCCGCGCCGACAACAGATGATCGGCGATCGCCGCACGCAGCTCGCGGCTTCCGCGAGGATCGCCATAATGCAGATGCTCGGACCCGAACGCGCGCATGCGGCGGCCGACGAAGGCGCGGAAGCGCTGCACCGCGCGCTCGTCAATATGGGTGCAGCCGAGCGAGAACGCGCCTTGCCGCGGTGCTTCGACCACGGCCTTGGGCTTCTTCGGCTCCGCCGCGCGCGCTGGGATGCGCGCGGCGACGAAGGTGCCGGAGCCGACCGTCGCCTCGGCGAAACCGTCGACGATCAAGCGCTCATAGGCCGTGACCACGGCGTTGCGGCGAAAGCCCGTCTGCCTGGCCAGCGTCCGCGATGGCGGCAGCGGCTCGCCGGGTTTGACGAGGCCAGAGACAATCATCTCGCACAGCGCCTGATACAGCCGGTGTGCCGCGGACGCGCCCGGCGTGATGTGCGCCCCGGTGAGGTCGAGCGGCAGCTCGGCCTTGGCCGGCGAGGGGAAATTGGTCGGAATCTTTCGCATGGAATTGGCACTATCGCAGACCAAATCTGCCGCTACAACTGGTCTGGAATTCTTCCGATCCCGACAGGAGCGGCCGTGAGCCAAGCTGAGATCCCCACTTCCTATCCGACGTCAGCGCGCAACCAGGTGAAGCGTCGCCACGACCGCGGCTTCTACGATCACGACACGGTTCATCGCATCCTGGACTCCTCGATGCTCTGCCATGTTTCATATGTGATCGACGGCCAGCCCTATTGCACGCCGACCTTCTTCTGGCGCGAGGGGACCAGGCTCTACTGGCACGGCTCGAGCGCCAGCCGCATGCTGCGCAACCAGACCAGGGGCGAGCGCGTGTGCCTCACGGTCGCCCATCTCGACAGCCTCGTGCTGGCGCGCTGCGGCTTCAATCATTCCGCCGACTACCGCGCGGTGATGGCGTTCGGAACCGCCTATCTCGTCACCGATGCCGAAGAGAAGGAGCGTGCGGTGATCGCGATGGTCGATCGCTTTTTTCCGGACCGCACCGCGAGCCTGCGCCAGAGCAACACGCAGGAGGTCAAGGCGACCTCTTTCATCGCGATGGAGATCGAGGAGGCCTCGGCCAAAGTCCGCGCCAAGGGTGTCGCTGATGACGACGAGGACTACGAGTTGCCGATCTACGCCGAGCGCATCCCCGTACGGACCGTGCTCGGCGCGCCGGAGCCGTGTCCGCGCCTGCTCGACGGCGTAAAGCGGCCTGCGACGCTGAATGGCTATCTCGAAGGCCGGTTGCTCGAAGATGCATTGCGGGATGCTTATTTTGTACAGTACCCGAAGGGCTGAAATCGGCTAGCTTGCGCTCCATCGATGATCTGAATGCCCGATTGGAGTAGCCTGATGAATGCCGAGACGCAGCAGAGGATTCTTGACGCCGTCGATGCCGGCTTCGAAGCCCAGCTTGCGACCACAAGTGATTTCGTCGCGATCCCCTCGACCCGCGGGGCGGAGGGACCATGCCAGGACATGATCGGCGACCTCCTGCGCGAGCGCGGCTACGAGGTCGACGACTGGCACATCAATGTCGACGACTTGAAAGATCTGCGCGGCTTCGGCCCGATCGAGCACGATTTTTCGAAGGCGCGCTCGGTGGTGGGGACCTACCGTCCGCAAACGAACGGCGGCAAATCGCTGATCCTGCAGGGCCACTGCGACGTGGTGCCGGCGGGGCCGCTGGAATTGTGGGACACGCCGCCATTCTCGCCCGTCATCAAGGACGGCAAGATGTTCGGCCGCGGTGCCTGCGACATGAAGTCGGGCACCATCGGCGCGCTCTATGCGCTCGACGCGATCAAGGCGGCCGGCCTGAAGCCGACGGCGCGGATTCACTTCCAGTCGGTGATCGAGGAGGAGAGCACCGGCGTCGGCGCACTCTCGACGCTTCAGCGCGGCTATCGTGCGGACGCCTGCTTCATTCCGGAGCCGACCAGTGGCAAGATGGTGCGCTCGCAGGTCGGCGTGATCTGGTTTCGCCTGCGCGTGAAGGGCCATCCGACCCACGTCGCCTTCGCCGGCTCCGGGGCGAATGCAATCATGGCGGCGTATCATTTGATCCAGGCGATCCAAAAGCTCGAGATCGAGTGGAACGAGCGTGCTAAAGCCGATCGCCACTTCAAGACGCTCAACCATCCGATCAACTTCAACCCCGGCATCATCAAGGGCGGCGACTGGGCGTCCAGCGTGCCGGCCTGGTGCGACGTCGACTGCCGCATTGCCGTATTGCCGGGCTGGTCGATTGCCGATCACCAGAAGGAGATCATGGCCTGCGTCGCCGCTGCCGCGCGCAACCACCGCTTCCTCGCCAACAATCCGCCGGAGATCGAATGGTCGGGCTTCCTGTCGGAAGGCTATGAGCTGACCGATGCGGCGGCGCCTGAGGCCGCCTTCGCAAAGGCCTTCGACAAGGTCTATGGCGGTGCGGTCGAGGACCTCGTCTTCACCGCGCTCACCGACACCCGCTTCTACGGCCTCAATCACGGCATCCCGAGCCTGTGCTTTGGCGCAAGCGGCGGCGAGATGCACGGCTTCAACGAATTCGTTGATCTGGACTCGCTGAAGAAGACGACCAAGGCGATGGCGCTGTTCATCGCGGATTGGTGCGGGGTGGAGAAGGCGTAGACGCGCGCGCCGCTCTCTCCGCCGTCATTGCGAGCGTAGCGAAGCAATCCAGAGTCTTTCAGTGGTGACAGTCTGGATTGCTTCGTCGCATCAGCGCAAAATTGCTGCGCAATTTTGTCGCGAGCTCCTCGCAATGACGGACTGCCAGATCCTCATCCCGAGGAGCGCGGAATGCGCGTCTCGTAGGATGAAGGCCGGCCGGCGGCCTCCTCAGGGTGAAGAGAAATATCTTGCCGGTCCTCTGCCCCAAACAAGGGCGCAGTCAAATGCTTTAAGCTTAAAGTAAAGACTAGGATGGCGGCCGCGCCGGTGGCAGACTGGCGGCCGGTTCGCTGGGCCTGAGTCCTTGGGAGTCACGATGCGCGATTGGGATGATGCTTATGCCAATACGGCCCATATCCCGGGCTCCGACAAAATGCCGGCGCAGTGGGCGGAGAGCGCAGCGGCTTACCGCGCCGGGCTGAAGGATTTCCGCGCCGACATCGCCTATGGCTCCGGCGAACGCCAGCGCCTCGACCTGATCCTGCCCGATGGTGAGAGCAAGGGCCTCGTCGTGTTCGTCCATGGCGGCTACTGGATGCGCTTCGATAAGTCCACGTGGACCGATCTCGCCGAAGGCGCGCGGCACCACGGCTGGACGGTCGCGCTGCCGAGCTATACGCTGACGCCCGCCGCGCGCATCTCCGACATCACCGCGGAGATCACCGCCGCGATCGCCAGGGCGGCCTCGCTCGTCGCAGGGCCGATCCGGCTCGCCGGCCATTCCGCCGGCGGCCATCTGGTCACGCGCATGCTCTGCGACGACAGCCGGCTCGAACCCGCCGTCTACAACCGCATCGCCGGTACGCTTTCGATCAGCGGCCTGCACGATCTGCGGCCGCTCCTGAAGACGAAGATGAACGAGACGCTGCGGATGACGATGGAAGAGGCGAAGCTCGAGAGTGCTGCACTGCATCTACCGCGTGGCATCTCACCGGTCACTGCCTGGGTCGGCGGCGGCGAGCGGCCCGAATTCATCCGGCAATCCGACCTGATGGCCAATGTCTGGACCGGCTTCGACGTGCAGACACGTCTGGTCGTCGATCCCGGGCTCAACCATTTTACCGTGCTCGACGCCCTGAAGGACCCGTCGTCGCCGATCACCGCGCGCCTGATCGGCCTCGACTGACGAGGACCTAAGGGATGATCGATCGGGAGGATCTGTCATGACGTCCAGCGATTACGATCCTGCAAGCGAAGGCGCCGAGACCGATTTCGCCCGGCGCATGTCCTACGGCGACTATCTGGCTCTGGATGCGATCCTCGGCGCGCAGCATCCGCTCTCGGAAGCGCATGACGAGATGCTGTTCATCATCCAGCATCAGACCACCGAGCTGTGGATGCGCCTTGCCATCCACGAGCTCAGCGCCGCGCGCCGCGCCATCGCCAGGGACGAGGTTGCGCCCGCGATGAAGATGCTGGCACGGGTCTCGCGCATCTTCGAGCAACTCAACAACGCCTGGGACGTGCTGCGCACCATGACGCCGAGCGAATACACGCGCTTCCGCTCGCAGCTCGGCCAGTCCTCAGGCTTCCAGTCACGGCAATACCGGCTGATCGAATATCTGCTCGGTAACCGCAATCACGCCATGCTCAAGCCGCACGCGCACGACGCCGAGGTGACCAGGCTGCTTGAATCCGAGCTTGCCACGCCGAGCCTCTATGATGAAGTGCTGCGGCTCGCCGACCGCAGCGGGCTCAAGATGCCTGCGGCCGTGCTGGCTCGCGATGTTCGCGAGACCCACAGCTTCAACGAGGGCGTGCTGCAGGCCTGGCGTATCGTCTACGAGGCCCCGGGCACGCACTGGATGCTCTACGAGCTCGCCGAGAAACTGGTCGACTTCGAGGATTATTTCCGGCGCTGGCGCTTCAACCATGTGACGACAGTCGAGCGCGTCATCGGCTTCAAGCGTGGCACCGGCGGCACCGGCGGCGTGAGCTATCTCAAGCGCATGCTGGAGGTCGAGCTGTTCCCCGAACTCTGGCGCGTGCGTACGATACTGTAGAGATGTCCATGACCAAGCTTCGCGTCTATGACGACACCAGGGCACTGTTTCATCTGCCCGACGGCGTAGTCTATCTCGACGGTAATTCGCTCGGTGCGCTGCCGCTTGGCGTTGCCGAGCGCGTCAATCGCGTTATCACGGCCGAGTGGGGCGATGAACTGATCCGCGCCTGGAACACTGCGGGATGGTATGCCCAGCCGCGCCACGTCGGCGATCGCATCGCGCGACTGATTGGCGCGGAAGCCGGCTCCGTGATGGTCGGAGACACGCTATCCCTCAAAGTCTATCAGGCGCTTGCCGCCGCGCTCGACATGAACGCCTCGCGCAAGATCGTCCTGTCGGACACCGGCAATTTTCCGACTGATCTCTACATGGCCGAGGGCCTGATCGCCACGCTCGGGCGCGGCCATCAATTGCGCCTTGTGGCACCGGAGGAGATCGAGACCGCGTTATCGGAGGAGATCGCGGTGCTCTACGTCACCGAGGTCGATTACCGCACGGGTCGCCGTCACGACATGGCGAAGCTGACGGCAAAGGCGCATGCGCTCGGCATCGTCACGGTCTGGGATCTCGCGCATTCGGCCGGCGCACTACCGGTTGATCTTGCCGGCAGCGGTGCCGATTTCGCCGCCGGCTGCACCTACAAATATATCAATGCCGGCCCCGGCGCGCCGGCCTTCCTCTATGTCGCGCCGCGACACACCGATTGCGTCCGCGCTGCGTTGTCGGGCTGGATGGGGCACGCCAAGCCATTTGCATTCGAGCTTGCCTATGTCGCCGCCGGCGGCATCGAGCGCATGCGCGTCGGTACGCCGCCGGTGCTGGCGATGGCGGCACTGGAGGCCTCGCTCGACATCTGGGACCGCGTCGACATCCGCGAGGTCCGCGCGCGTTCGCTGGCGCTCGGCGATTTGCTGATTGCCGAAGTCGAACGCCGCTGCCCGTCTCTGAAGCTTGTCACGCCACGCGCGCACGATCGCCGTGGCTCACAAGTCTCCTTCGCCTTCGACGGCGGCTACGCCGCCATGCGGGCTCTGATCGCCCGTGGCGTCATCGGAGATTTCCGCGCGCCGGACATCATGAGGTTCGGAATCACGCCGCTGTATATCGGCGAGGGTGAAATCATGCGGGCGGCGGAGATCATCGAGGAGGTAATTTCAGACGAAGTGTGGCGCCGGCCGGAATATCAGGTGGTGAACGCGGTGACGTAAGGATGGGGGCTGCCCGGACGTCATTGCGAGGAGCTCGCGACAAAATTGCGCAGCAATTTTGCGCTGATGCGACGAAGCAATCCAGGATCCGTCCGCAGAGGTACTCTGGATTGCTTCGCTTCGCTCGCAATGAGGGATTAGGAGTGCCCGCCCCACAACGCCGTCACGATCGCATCGAGTCCGTCCGTCAGCGCCGCCGGGCCCGGCTGCAGGATGATCGGCGACTTGATCTCGACGATGCGGTTGTCACGCACGGCTGGAATCTCGTTCCAGCCGTCGCGCTGCTTGATGCGGGCGGGCACGACCTTTTTGCCGCACCAGGAAGCGAGGATGATGTCGGGTCTAGCCTCGCGCACCGCTTCGGGCGAGACGATGCGATCCTTTGCGGCCTGCCGATAGCGCAGGTCCGGAAAGACATCCTCACCTCCGGCGATCTCGATCAGCTCGGACACCCAGCCGATGCCCGAGATCAGCGGATCGTCCCATTCCTCGAAATAGACCTTTGGCCGCGGTGAGGGGCGGGGCGTTGCCGCGATCACGGCGAGGCGCCGCTCGAAGCCTTGCGCAAGTTCCTCCGCACGCGATGCCGCGCCGACCAGCGCGCCGAGCGTGCAGACCATCGCCAAAATCCCGGCGACATCGCGCTGGTTGAAGACGTGGACGTCGACGCCGGCCCGCACCAGATCGGCGGCGATGGCGGCCTGGAGATCGGAGAAGGCCAGCACGAGGTCCGGTTCCAATGCCGTGATCTTCGGTATGTCCGCCGAAACGAAGGCCGACACGCGCGGCTTGTCGCGCCGCACCTGGGGCGGGCGCACGGCGTAGCCGGACACGCCGACGATGCGATCCTGCTCACCGAGCAAATAGAGCGTTTCGACCGTCTCTTCGGTCAGGCAGACGATGCGGCGGGGTGGGAAGTGGCGCATGGGACAAGCATATGCGCAAATGGGAGCGCCGATGTCAGCACGGTCATTACCTCGGACGTCATTGCTTTGCCGCGCGAAGCAATTCACGCTGAGAGAACAAGGAATTGGGAGGAGATGCGATGACGCCGCTCGAGAAACTTAAAGCGATGAAGATGCCGTTCGCCGAGCTCAAAGGCGTCGAATTCGTCGAGGCCGGGAAGGACCGAGTCGTGGCGCGGATGACGGTCCGGCCCGATCTCTGCACACTTCACCACACCATCCATGGCGGGGCGGTCATGGCGCTCGCTGATTCTGTCGGGGCCGCCGCGACCGTGATCAACCTGCCGGAGCACGCCAAGGGCACAACCACGCTCGAGAGCAAGACCAACTTCATTGGCGGAGCCAAGGAGGGAACCACCGTCATTGCCACCGCCACCCCCGTCCATCGGGGCCGACGTACCCAGGTCTGGACGACCCGGCTGGAAACCGAAGACGGCAAGCTGGTCGCCGTGGTTACCCAGACCCAGCTGGTGCTCGTATGATTACGGAGCCTTGATTTTGTTAACGAATTAGTCGCTTCCGAAGCCTCTAACTTGGGCAGGGTTCCGCCTTGAAAAATTTGCTGCGACGCACAATATAGGAAGCCTAGGGATTCGAACGCCTCCTCGAGGGACACCAAGAGGAGTTTTGACGTGGCACTTAAAGAGACCGTCCGCACCGCTCCAGGCTATGTGCGGACCTTGATCCAGCAGGAAGAATTGCCGCTTCTGCGCGATCACCTGCTGAGGCTTGATGCCGAAAGCCGGCACGACCGTTTCAACGGCTTTCTCGACGACAGCTTCATCGAGCGTTACGCCGCCCGCTGCGCCGAGGACGGTACTGTGATCGTCGCCTACATCGTCGACGGCGTGGTTCGCGGCGCGGCCGAACTGCATCCGCCGGAAGGCGATTCGCTGCCCGAGGTCGCCTTCAGCGTGGAAGCCTCGGCGCGCCGCCAGAACGTCGGCACCGTGCTGTTCAGCCGCCTGATCGCGGAAGCGCGCTGGAAGGGCTACAAGCGCCTGCGCGTCACCACGGGCGCCGAGAATCACGCAATGCGGGCGCTCGCCAAGAAGTTCGGCGCGCATCTGGCGTTCCGCCATGGCGAGTCGACCGGTACGATCGATCTCGCCAAAACGCCCGAAGCCGAGCTCGCCGATCTCGCAGCCTCGCCGTTTGCGGCGGGCCGCGCCTTGCTCAACTTCAACTCGACCTGCTGGGAGCTGATCTCGAGCATCTACGGCAATCGCGCCGCCTGACTTAAGCAGCGGACTGGAATCAAAAAGCGGACCGGCAAGGCCGGTCCGCTTTTGTATTTGCGGCAGGGAATTAAGCGCTCAGGTGCCGGTGCGCTTGTCGTTCCCGAAGCGGCGGACGACGCGCCGTTCGACCACCACCGAGCGCTGTGCGCCCTGTTCGCCGGCGATCACGCGCGTGGCAGTGATGCGGCTGTTGGTGCGGGCCTGCTTCTTCACCTCGGCCTGGACAACATCGAGCGGCATACCCATCAACGCGGCGGCGATCTCGGCCTGCTGCTCCTGATCGTCGGTGATGCCAACGGCGGCGAAGATCGCCTCGTCCAGGGTGGGCGGATCGTGGCGCACGCGCCGCGTGCCATATTTGGTATTCCAGTCTGCGCTCATAACGGCCTCGTTTCGATGCCGGGATACCTAGTGCCGCCAATGTTGCATTGCAATATGAAATCGGTGTGGCATCTCAGCTATTCACGTGATGCATCGGTCGGGCTTCAGAACGGTGAGGCGACACCTGCATCGACCTCAACCCGTTGCTGCGGCCAGCGTTTCAACGCTGCATGGCCGGCCTCGGTCAGCCCGTAGATTCCCCGGTCGGCGCGTTCGAACCAGCCATACACATTGTTAAGCAAGATCTTGCCGGCGTCGGGGGCAGCGCTCGCGCAGCTCGCGCACGCGGCGTGGGCCTTCGGCAAGCGCCGATGCGCACGCCAGCGCTTGCTGTCGATAGGCGGTCATGATCGGTGCACGCGTGCTGCCGCCGAGCACGGGATCGCCCTGACGGCGCTGATGCTCGGCAACAAGGCGCGAGCGTACCTTCGGCTCGCGGCGCGGGGCCGCCGTCGGCGGCTTCACCAGCACCTCGACCTGGCCGCGGTCGGTGACCCCGAGCATACCGAAGCCGAGCCGGCGGCAGAGATTGCGATAGCGTGCATCGCTTTCGCGCCCTTTGCCTCGGGACGACATCTTCGCGGCGATCCAGACTTCGTCGCCGGCCGGCGCGCGATCCACGGCCTGGAGGATCAGCTCGAGATTGAAGGCGAGCTTGAGCTCGCCGATCACCACCACCGGAGGATCGCCGGCGCTGAGGCCGACGAGATCGCAGCCGCCGATCTCGCCCTTGACGGTGAAGCCGAGCTCTTCGAGGAAGCGTTTGACGGGCAGGTAAAGCTCGGTTTCCACGGGGACGTCCGATCGGAGAATCAGTTGCAGGCAGTCTAGAGCCTTCCCGGCTCCGATTGAATCAGAGCCGGCGCTCGGACGGTCGCATCGGAATGTGATTACACCCGTCCACCCACCGGGATCAGCGCGCCGGTGATGCCGCTCGCCGCGTCACTGGCGAGGAACAGGATCACCTCCGCGAGTTCCTGCGGCGTGACCCATTTGGAGAAGTCCGCTTTCGGCATGTCCGCGCGGTTGGCCTTGGTGTCGATGATCGACGGCAGCACCGCGTTCACCGTGACCTTGCCTTTCCACTCGTTCGCCAGCGCTTCAGTGAGGCGATGCACGCCCGCCTTCGAAGCCGCGTAGGGCCCCATGCCGCCTCCTGCCTGGAGTGCGCCCATGGCACCGATGTTGATGATGCGACCGGCTGTGGACGCGGCGAGGTGCGGCAGGGCCGCGCGCGAGGTGTTGAGCGCGGTGAGCACGTTCAGTGCATGCATGCGCTGCCACGTCTTGATGTCGCCATCCCCCACAGTCTCGAAGGCGAAGCCGCCGGCAATGTTGATCAGTGCGTCGAGCCGGCCGAAATGCTTCGCCGCCGCCTCGATCGCCGTCTTCGCCTGCGCCGGGTCCGAGAGATCGACGCTGCCGATCTCGATGCGTTCGGCGGTCGCGGGAATCTGCGAGGGCGCGTGATCGATGCCGGCAACGCGCGCCCCGCGTGACTGCGCGGTCTCGGCGACCACCTTGCCAAGCGCGCCGAGTGCGCCGGTCACGACAATGACTTTTCCCTGCACGATACCCTCCGTCGGTCCCATTCGCGCTGACTATTGCGCGCGGCGCATTGGACTTGCAATGGCGGCAGCTTCAAGGCTGGGCTATAGGTGCAACTTTAGATCGTGGAGGAGGTTGTTTCATGGCTGACAATTTGCCGACCATCGAGTTTCCCGCTGCAATCGTCGACCTGAAATACCCGCTGATGCGGCTCCGGCAAGCCTTGGACGGAAAGGGGCCGGTGCGCATCGTCGCTATGGGGTCGTCGTCAACGGCTGGACGAGGCGATGTTGTCCCGTATCCCTATCGGCTCGAGATGTATCTGCGACAATACTTCAAGGACGTTGTCCATCGGCCGGACATCCGGATTGACGTGCTCAACCGGGGTAAGGGCGGAGAAGAGGCAAGCGAAGAGCTCGGACGCTTCGAAGCGGATATCTTCCATGATGATCCGGCGCTGGTCATCTGGCAGGTTGGGACGAACGCAGTCTTTCACAACGACATCTACGACGTGGACGTCGTTGCCGGGAACATCAGGAAGGGCCTGGCGCAATTGCGCGCTCGCGGCTTCGAGGTTCTGGTGATTGATCCGCAGTATGTGACGAAGATGCTTTGGGATGATCGCGCGGAGCTCTCGGACAAGATGGTCCGGCTGATCCGCGACGCCGCCAATGAGATCGAGGTCAATTTGTTTCAGCGCTGGGCGCTGATGCGGCATTGGCACGTGCAGGACAATGTACCGTTCGAGCAATTGATCGACACGAGCGATCCCGACCAGCTGCACCAGAGCGACTGGAGCACCCAGCAGATTTCTCTGGCCCTCAAGGGCGCCATCATCAAGGCCACGGGGCTGACCGCTTGAAACCGCTGCGGCCGCTCATGCTTGCAGATAGCGCTCCTGCAGCGCGGTGCGCTCGGCCGCTCCGACCTTGAGCCCTTCACGCAAATAGGTTTCGAGGTCGCCATATTCGCTGCTGACGGCTTCGAAGGCAGCCGCGAGGTAGGACGCCTCGACGCTGCCAATGGCATTGCGCACGTCGTCGGGTAACTCGATGGCAGCCGTCGCATCGCGCCGGTAAAACTGGTTGGTCAGCAGATAATCCTCCGCAATGACCTCGTGGGCCACGCCAAGCGCATGCAGGATCAGCGCGCTGGCAAAGCCGGTGCGATCCTTGCCGGCGGTGCAGTGGATCACGAGCGGCGCGCGGTCTTCCAGGAGATGGCCGAACAGCATGCGGAAGCTATGCGTGTTGTAGCGGACATAGTTGCGATAGGATTCGCGCATAATCTCGAGCGCGACCGGCGCGGTCAGCTTGCCCGCGACGAGCTCGGCGCGCAGCGCGGCCACGACCGTCGGCTCGATCGGCAGCGAATGCACGGTGATTTCGTCCATGACGCAGACGCCGCCCCCGCGCTCCTCGACGCCGCGAAAATCAAATGCGCTCCGCACGCCCAGCGCGTGGACGATCTTGATGTCATCGGCCGTGAGCTGGCCGAGATGGTTGGAGCGGAAGATGTGCCGCCAGCGCGTGGTGCGGCCATCAGTGGTCGGATAGCCACCGAGGTCGCGAAAATTGCTGGCGCCTTGCAGGGCGAGGTGACGGGCAGGGGAATCTGACATTAGATCAGCTTGGGTTATGTTTCGATTGGACGCGCGACGGGCGTCCTTGAGGTCTATTACAGGGGGCGATCATGGGCCGGCACAAGGCCATTCTTTTGACGATCACCATGCTGGCAAGCGGAATTTCCGGGGCGCGGCAGGCCGACGCGCAGACGTTCCGCACCTACCGCTGCGCCGATGGTACGCAGTTCATCGCGGGGTTTTATGACGACGACAAGCGCGCCTTCCTCCAGATCGACGGCGAACCTATCACGCTCGCCAAGCGGTTGACGGTCTCGGGCGCACGCTATTCGGGGGCGGGGATCACGCTGAAGATCGGCAGGAATGGGGCCACCACGATCAAGCATCTAAAGCGGCCGGTGACGGCCTGCGCGGTGATCTGAACGGCGTCTTTCCCGCAAGAATCCAAAAGGGCCGAAACCTCGTTGTTTCGACCCTTTTTCAAACTGCCGCCGGGCGCTTGTGAGAGCGCGGCGGTATCAAACCAGCCACAGGCATCAGCGGTCCCATTTCGGCTTGGCTTCGTCGATCGCCTCCTGGTGATACCAGCTATCGCTGCAGATCGAGACGTTCGGCGGAAGCGAAACGTGATCGGCGGGAAGGCGGGTTTCGCCAAGGCGGCGCCCCCCCGAGAGCTGCGCGGCCCCCGACGGGGAATTGGTAGATCTTTGCAGATCCCTGACTCAGACCATTGTTCATCATTGCGATTTCTCCTTGGTCGAAGCGCCTTGGCCTCCATGGTGCGCCCGACTCGTTCGATTGTGGTTACTGGAATCCCCACATTGGCCGCGCATCCCGAAATGCAAAGTGCTGAAAAGGACACCACTCCTTGCCTATCTTCTAGGCAGAGAACCTCCTGCATCCTTCAAGGCAGCACGTGGATGGCTAACGCATGGGCCATTCCAAAGGTTGCGAACTGTGGCCCTGGGCTTTGCGAAAATTGCTGGACGTTGATGCGGGTTTAGTCGGCAACCTCCGTGACAGGTCCGGCTGCTCCAGAAACGGGCGTTTTCCGCGGGATTTTTGCGGTGCAGCTTCACGTAAAGGTGCGCCGCTATGACGCACGCAATTGTGGACGGGTGACTGGCAGTCCGGGGAGGCAGGCGGCGGTGGAAAACCTCCCGCGCTGCGGCCGTTTGGCACGCAAAATGCTTGTAGAGGGCCGGCCGATGATGGCCGGGTACAAACGTGCGGGGACCAGCCGTCCCCACCTTTCGCATCATCTACAGAGAGGCTCAATGACCAAGTATAAGCTCGAGTACATCTGGCTCGACGGATATACGCCAACTCCGAATTTGCGGGGCAAAACTCAGATCAAGGAATTCGCGTCGTTCCCGACGCTCGATCAGCTTCCGCTCTGGGGCTTCGATGGCTCCTCCACCCAGCAGGCCGAAGGCCACAGCTCCGATTGCGTGCTGAAGCCGGTCGCTGTCTTCCCGGACGCCGCGCGCACCAACGGCGTGCTCGTGATGTGCGAAGTCATGATGCCCGACGGCAAGACCCCGCATGCCTCCAACAAGCGCGCCACCATCCTCGATGACGCCGGCGCCTGGTTCGGCTTCGAGCAGGAATACTTCTTCTACAAGGACGGCCGTCCGCTCGGCTTCCCGTCATCCGGTTATCCGGCCCCGCAGGGTCCGTACTACACCGGCGTCGGCTACTCGAACGTCGGCGACGTCGCCCGCAAGATCGTCGAAGAGCATCTCGACCTCTGCCTCGCGGCCGGCATCAACCATGAAGGCATCAACGCGGAAGTCGCGAAGGGCCAGTGGGAATTCCAGATCTTCGGCAAAGGCTCCAAGACCGCTGCCGACCAGATGTGGATGGCCCGCTACCTGATGCTGCGCCTGACCGAGAAGTACGGCATCGACATCGAATTCCACTGCAAGCCGCTCGGCGACACCGACTGGAACGGCTCCGGCATGCACGCCAACTTCTCGACCGAGTACATGCGTACGGTTGGCGGCAAGGAGTACTTCGAGGCGCTGATGGCTGCCTTCGACAAGAATCTGATGGACCACATCGCCGTCTACGGCCCGGACAACGACAAGCGTCTGACCGGCAAGCACGAGACCGCGCCGTGGAACAAGTTCAGCTACGGCGTTGCCGATCGCGGTGCGTCGATCCGCGTTCCGCACTCCTTCGTCAACAACGGCTACAAGGGCTATCTGGAAGACCGTCGTCCGAACTCGCAGGGCGACCCATACCAGATCGCTTCGCAGATCCTGAAGACGATCGCATCCGTGCCGGCCGACAAGAAGGCCGCGGCCTAATATCCTCCCAGCCCGGGCTGGGGGCAGACCCGGGTTGGCTCTCAATCCGCCGGAGCTGAATGGCTCCGGCGGATTTTTTGCATTCTGATGACGACCATCATTGTGGTCTGTCGGCCATGCCACCTTGAAATCTGTCCACGGGTGCCGAAAACCGGGATAGAGTGTCCTTGGGATGCGCGCGGGGCCGGGGGCACGGCTGGTGTTTGAAGGCTTTTACAAGGTGAGATTTCAGCTCGGCGACGTGATCGGCCGGGGCGTGATGCATGCTGGCAATGGCAAGATGCTCGGCGGCAATTCGGCCTTTGCTCACATCGGCAGCTACGAGAAGACCGAAGGCGGCATCGACATCGTGATCAAGACCGTTCGCCACAACCCCGATCCGAACTATCGCGCCATGGCCGGTACCGACGATGCGACGTTGATCGCGAAGGGCTGGGCGGATGGCGATCTCTATCGATTCAAGGGCGAACTCAAGGAGCTGCCCGGCGTTCCCTTCCAGTCGGTCATGACGCCGATCACGGAAGACGAAGCGCCGATCGCCGGCGTCGTCGGCGAGGCCGGGATCGTCGATGGGCTCTATTCGGTGCATCTGCGCTTGCTCGACGGCGTCGACGGTGGGCTCACCGGCGTGATGCTGCTCAACCAGGGCCGCATCCTCGGCGGCGATGCCTCGGTCTACTATCTCGGCAGCTACATCGCCGCGAACGGGCGCTGGAAGGGCCAGATTCTCAATCAGGAGCACACGCCGGCAAAGGATGATCCGATCTTCGGCGGCCACGAGGTCGGCATCGGCTTCTCCGGCAGCTATGATGCGGAGCAGGCGGTGTTGGAGGCGATCGCGCTCGCTGGCAAGCGCAGCCTGCGCCTGACCGCCGCGCTCAAGCTGTTGCACCGCTCCTGATCGCTACCCCAGGATTCTACATGGAAAACGTTCGTATGCTCTCGACGCTCGGCTTGATGGGGGCGATGCGCAGCCTGTCCTCCGCGTACGAGGCGGCGACAGGTGTCCGCATCGATGCCGACTTTGCGCCGACGCTGGCGCTGCTCAAGCGGCTGCGCGACGGCGAGGCTGCGGATCTCGTGATCCTCACGCGCGAGGGGCTCGACGAGGTGATCGGTGAGGGCCGCGTGGTCGCCGGCAGTGCGGCCGATCTGGCGCGCTCTTTCGTCGGCATTGCCGTGAGGGCAGGGCACGCGCATCCCGACATCGCGACCGAAGCCGCGCTGCGCAAGGCGTTGCTCGCGGCGCGGTCCGTCGCCTATTCGCGGCTCGGCGCGAGCGGGGTCTACTTCGCCCAGTTGATCGTGCGGATGGGCATCGCAGCCGAGATCAACGCCAAGGCCACCATCGTCGAGCAGGGTTTTACGGCGGAACGGCTCGTCAGCGGCGAGGCTGATCTCGCCGTGCAGCAGATCAGCGAGTTGAAGCAGGTCGAGGGCATCGAGGTGGTCGGACCGATCCCGCACGATCTGCAGACACCGGCCGTGTTCTCCGCCGGCCGCATATCGAACGCGAAACATGCCGACGCCGCGGACCGGCTGCTGCATTATCTGGCATCGCCCGAGGTCGTGCCCGTGCTGCGGCAATCGGGACTGGAGCCTTGAATTTGCCGGGGCGGGGTCGCAACGTGGCGTCCATGCGGACTTGTCTCCTTGCCATCCTCTTCACGCTTGCTTTGCCGTTATCGGCACAGGCGCAATCGGCCGATCTCATGCTGTGCGACCGGGTGGCGGCCGATCCCAGCGATCCCGACAAGCCGACCGAAGTGAAGGGCGTGACGGACGTCGCTTCCGCCGACATCCCGACCGCGATCAGATTCTGCAAGCAGGCCGCGCCGTCGTCTCGGCGCGCGATGTTCGCGCTCGGCCGCGCCTATGCCGCCAACCGGCAAACGAGCGAGGCGATCGCCGCCTGGCGCAAGGCGGCCGACAAGGGCTCGAGCGCGGCGATGGTCGAGCTCGGCGTGGCCTACGGCACCGGCTCCGGTGTTGCCAAGGATGAGGCGCAGGCGCGAAAACTGTTCGAGAAGGCGGCGCAGGCCGGCAATCCCCGTGGCGTCAGCAATCTTGCCGCGCTCGGCGGCGCGCCCGCGGATCCCGCGCAGGCCCGCGCTCTGCTCGGCAAGGCCGCCGAAACCAACGCGGAGGCGCAGTACCAGCTTGGCCTGATGCTCTCCAACGGCAGCGGCGGCGAGAGGGACGACGTCGCGGCGCGCGCGATGTTCGAGAAGGCGGCGGCGCAAAACCATCCCGGCGCGCTGGAGCGGATGGGCGCCTTCGCTCAGGAGGGCCGCGGTGGGCCGAAGGACAAGGATGCCGCGAAGGCCTATTACGAGCGCGCGGCGGCGCTCGGCGACGAGGACGCCAAGAAGGCGCTGGAGCGGCTGCGTTGTCCCTATGCGATCAAGGACAAGCAGGGCAAGCTCGTCACCACGCTGTGCTTCTAGCTCACTTGTAGTAATAGGCGACGTTTTTACGGGCGTCGCGATAGGTCGTATCGAGAAAGTCCGGATATTGCGCGGCCGCCCTTGCGACGGCGCGCACGACGCAGTCCCAGAAATCGCCGTTCCAGTTGAAGTGCTCGAAGGTGGCATCCTCGAATTTGACGGCGACGATGATGGCCTGCCTGATCGCGGCATCGTCAGCATGCGGATGTGCGCGCTTGAGATAGCCGAACATCGGCCCTTCATGGGCATGGTCGCGATCCCAGCGGTATTTCGCGCGTATCTGCTCCGGCGTGAGTGTGCGATAGACGCGGACCTCTTCGTCGGTCGGGCGGCCCTCGATCGAGTCCAGCCGGTAGCGGCGGCACCACAGCTCGAAGGCGGCATCGAGCAGCGGCTGTTTCGCCGCGCTTGCGACGATGGCTGCGATCTGCTCCTCGGCTGGCAATTGCATCTGATCCATGCCCGCTTTGTCGCACGCTTGTGCCGCCGGGTTCGAAGCCGGCCTTGATCGAGCGCAAGGCCGCCGGTCGCCGCGTCGGTCTACACTGGGCTTTCACAGGAATGGAGACGGGTGATGAAGCTTCGGGGTTGGATGCTGGCGCTGGTCGGCGCGGGCGCCGTGAGCGCTGTGGCAACGGCGCAGGACCTCAAATCGCCGTCGGCGGACCCGTACGTGCCTCGCCTCGGCGACATCATGAGCGCCGCGCAGACGCGCCACCAGAAGCTCTGGTTGGCCGGCAAGGCGCAGAATTGGGAGCTGGCCGCCTACGAGCTGAGCCAGCTCAAGGCAAGCCTGGTCGAGGCCGCCGTGCTCTATTCCGGCATTCCCGCCAGCAACGTCACGACGCTGGAGCCGTCGCTGCAATCGATGGCGGACGCGATCAACGCGAAGGACGGCCGCAAATTCACAAAAGCGCTGGGCGAGCTGACCGAGGGCTGCAATGCCTGTCACCGCTCGATGAATCGCAGCTTCGTAGTCATGAAGGTTCCCGCCGATCAGCAGCCTTTCGCCAATCAGCAGTTCGCCCCGGCCGGCAAGCCCTGACGGAACGGACCCCGTGCGAAGCGGGTTGAATCCGAACGCACGAGGAGGAGGCGCAATCATGATCCGCAAACTCGCATCCGGCGAATATCGCCTCTACTCACGCAAGGTGAATCCCAAGACCGGCAAGCGCCGCAACCTCGGCACTTTCAGGAGCCGTGCGGCGGCCGAGAAGCACGAGCGCGAGGTGCAGTATTTCAAACGTCACTAGAGCATGATCCGGACCCGAAGGGCCGCGTTAGCGCAAAGTGTGAAGCGGTTTTTCCTCGCGACAAACGCGGAACGTGTTTGCGCGGAGATCATGCTCAAACAACAACCTAAAGCGCGATGACGATTCATCCCGATTTCATCGCGCTTGAGCGTGTGATGGATGCCGTCCGGGACCGCGCAACAAAAAACTCGAAAACAACCCCATGCAAAGTAGCCGGGGGACTGGAATGGTGACTGCGGATTAGGCGAAATCGATTGACCCGTCGGGCAAAACAGGCGCATGATGGCACCATGGCACGGAAGGCTCCGCCAACGGCCCCTGCGCGGAAAAGCCGGATGGCCTCGATGCGACGGCAGTGCTAGGTAGCCCGCGATTCTTTTTGATTTTGCGGGTTTATGACGTTGCTGGACGGACTCTACAAGGTTGAATACGGCATCAACGGCGCCTTCGGTCGCAGCATCATGTGCTTGCACGACGGCAAGATGCTGGGCGGCAATTCGGCCTTCGCGCATCTCGGGACCTACGACGTCAGGGACGGCGTGATCGAAGGCGATGTCATCACTGAGCGCCACAATGACGATCCCAATTACAGGCCGCTGATGGGCACCGACGTCGCTGCGATCAAGGTGCGCGGCAGGACGGAGGGATCGACGATCCTGCTCGAGGGCAAGGCGGATGCGATGCCCGACGGCGTGTTCTGGGCAAACCTCGTGCCGCTCGACGACGAGGCGCTGCCCTCGCGTGGGACGATCGGGCCGGGTGGGATCGCCAACGGTCTCTATGGGATCAATCTGCGCGCGCTCGATGGCGTCGATGCCGGGCTCTCCGGCGTGATGCTGCTGATGGACGGCCGCATCCTCGGCGGCGATGCGCTTTTCTACTACCTCGGATCCTATTCCTCCGCGGATGGCCGCTGGAAGGGTGAGATTCTCAACCAGGAGCATACCCCTTCGAAGGGCGAAAACCCGGTGTTCGGCGGCTGCGAGGTCGGGATCGGCTTCTCCGGGACCTGCACGGCCGATGGCGGCGAACTCGAAGGCATCGCGCTCGCCGGCAAGCGCAGCCTGCGCCTTGCGGCTTCGCTCAAGCTGATACGACGGGCCTAGGGCCATTTCCGTTCAGATGGAATCGGAACGGGGCTCTAGATTCTTGTTTTGACGCGTTTTCTTTACGCGAACCGGTATCCAGTTCGCTCGAAAACGCTCTAGGCGGGCGCGCTGCTCAGTTTTTCTATCAAAGCTCGCCCCTGAGGCGCCAACCTGCGTCATTCCGGGCCCGGCCGGGCTTCCCCTGGCGGCCCGCATGGCCTATTACGCTGCAACGCAAAATTCCCCCCCAAAAGACCCCATGATCCGCCTCGACAACGTCAGCAAGCAAGCCGGCCACCAGATCCTGTTCATTGAAGCCTCCGCCGCTCTCAACAAGGGCGAGAAGATCGGCCTTGTCGGGCCGAATGGCGCGGGCAAGACCACGCTGTTCCGGATGATCGCCGGCCAGGAACTGCCCGATGAGGGCCAGGTCTCGACCGATCGCGGCATCACCATCGGCTATTTCAACCAGGATGTCGGCGAGATGTCCGGCCGCAGCGCTGTCGCCGAGGTGATGGACGGCGCTGGTCCCGTCAGCGAGGTCGCGGCTGAGCTGCGCGAGCTCGAGGCTGCGATGGCTGATCCCGACAAGGCCGACCAGATGGACGAGATCATCGCCCGCTATGGCGAGGTGCAGCACCGTTTCGAGGAGCTCGACGGCTACGCGCTCGACGGCCGCGCGCGCGAGGCGCTGGCGGGCCTCGGCTTCAGCCAGGAGATGATGGACGGCGACGTCGGTAAGCTCTCCGGCGGCTGGAAGATGCGCGTGGCGCTGGCCCGCATCCTCCTGATGCGTCCCGACGTCATGCTGCTTGACGAGCCGAGCAACCATCTCGATCTCGAAAGCCTGATCTGGTTGGAGAAATTCCTGCACGACTATGAGGGCACGCTCTTGATGACCTCGCATGACCGCGAGTTCATCAACCGCGTGATCTCCAAGGTGATCGAGATCGATAGTGGCTCGCTCACCACCTACACCGGCGATTACGAGTTCTACGAACAGCAGCGGGCGCAGAACGAGAAGCAGCAGCAGGCGCAGTTCGAGCGCCAGCAGGCCATGCTCGCCAAGGAAATCAAGTTCATCGAGCGCTTCAAGGCCCGTGCCTCGCATGCGGCGCAGGTGCAGAGCCGCGTGAAGAAACTCGACAAGATCGAGCGGGTCGAGCCGCCGCGCCGCCGCCAGAGCGTCGCGTTCGACTTTCCGCCTGCGCCGCGCTCGGGTGAGGACGTCGTCGCGCTCAAGAACGTGCACAAGGGCTACGGCAGCAAGCGCATCTATGACGGCCTCGATTTCATGATCCGCCGGCGCGAGCGCTGGTGCGTGATGGGCGTCAACGGCGCCGGCAAGTCGACGCTGCTCAAGCTCGTTGCCGGTGCGAGCGATCCGGACAAGGGCACGGTGGCGGTCGGCGGCAGCGTCAAGATGGGCTATTTCGCCCAGCACGCGATGGACCTGCTCGACGGTGAACGTACCGTGTTCCAGTCGCTGGAAGATGCGTTTCCGACCGCGGGGCAGGGCTCCTTGCGCGCGCTGGCCGGCTGCTTCGGCTTCTCCGGCGACGACGTCGAGAAGCGCTGCCGCGTGCTCTCCGGCGGCGAGAAGGCGCGGCTCGTGATGGCCAAGATGCTGTTCGATCCGCCGAACTTCCTGGTGCTGGACGAGCCGACCAACCATCTCGACCTCGCCACCAAGGAAATGCTGATCACGGCGCTGTCGGATTTCGAGGGCACCATGCTGTTCGTCTCGCACGACCGGCATTTTCTGGCGACGCTGTCTAACCGCGTGCTGGAGCTGACGCCCGAAGGCATCCACCAGTTTGGCGGCGGCTACACCGAATATGTTGCGCGCACGGGGCAGGAAGCGCCGGGGTTGCGGAGCTAGTCTTTGCTCTTGCCCGCGATTGCGGCGATTGCTTCGATCTCATTGGTCCAGATCCCGCCGGGATAGCCTTGCGGAAGCCGGGCGAACAACTCCGGTGTATCGATGCCGGTGGAGAACTCGCCTCCGTTGTAGAGACCGAGCACGAACACCGCGCTGTTGGCATTGTCCATGCGAGCGAGGAAGCGGCTGGGCCAACCCCATAGCCAGGGCGCGACATTGATTGGCACCAGCACCATCGCGTCGCGGCAGGCGGCCGGCACCAGGCCGGTCCACCCATAGCCGATATAACGGATCAGGCAGCTCCGGATTGCCGCGCGGGAGATCGTGCGGACGTCCGGGGTGAGGCGACGGACCACCTCAATTGGCTCGTCACCGCCATAGACCATGATCATCCGTCGTTGACCGGACGGCAGCGCGTTCAGCACGGCGGCGAGCTTCTCGCCCTCCTTCGCGTCGCGGCTCTTCACGTTGATGAGGAGGCGCCGGTCGGGGAAGGCGCCAAGGACCTCGGAGAGCGCCGGCATCATCCCGACGCCTTTGCCGCGAAACGGGAATGTCTTGCCGCCGTCGGCTGTGTAGCCGTAGCCGATGTCGAGCATTTTCAGTTTGGCCATGCTCTGCTCGCGCGTGATGCCTTGACCGTCGGTGCGGCAGTCGAGCGTCCAGTCGTGGAATACGGCGAATTCGCCGTCCGTGGTCGGGTGCACATCGAGCTCGACCACATCGGCGCCGGCGTCGAAGCTCGCGTGCATCGAGCGAATCGTGTTCTCCAGATAGTCGTGCGCCGGCGGCAACATTCGCGCGGCGGTGCAGGTGTTGTTCTTCACATCGCGCTCATCGAAGCGTTGCGCAAGGCCGCGATGCGCGAGCAGCACCGGCTTGCCGTCGCGATGCGGCGCCAGAGGACTGGTGTTGTTGATGTAGACGCCCGCCGCGACGGCAATCATGGCTGCCGCCGTGAATGTCAGTTTCCGGCCCACTAATCATCCCCATTTTCACGATCACCCTCGGTGGTATTTGAGGTTGATTTGCGGCAATGGTCACGCATAGGCGCTGCACGGCTTGAACGCCCCCATGCCGCCCGGTACGCTCCCTCAAAAAAAGGAACGAAACGGCGATGAAGCAGCTCAGGATCGGCGACATCACCATCGATGCGGTGATCGAGCGGGAAGGACCGTGGCGGCGGCCGCAGGACTTTTTCCCGGCCTATGACGAAGGCGTGTTCAAACGCCATCTGCCGACGATGGAGCCTGAGGTGTTCGACGCCGCGCGCGGCATGATGGTCATCACCTACCAGACGTTTGTGGTGCGCACGCCGCGGTACACCATCCTGGTCGATACCTGCACCGGCGAGGACAAGGGCCATCCGCCGCCGTTCGACTTTCCCGGCAAGGAGCGCTGGCACAACGAATTGTTCGCGCTTGGGATCGGCTTCGAGCAGGTCGACTATGTCTTCTGCACGCATCTGCACATAGACCACACCGGCTGGAACACGACGTTACGCGACGGCCGCTGGCTGCCAACGTTTCCGAACGCGAAGTACGTGTTCCACAAAGGCGAGTACGCCGCCTGGGAGGCGGAGCACGCCAAGGGCAACAATCCACCCGGCACCGTCTTCCGCGACAACTGCCTGCCGATCGTCGAGGCAGGGCAGGCGCTCCTGGTCGACGATGATTACGCGCTCGACGACACGGTCACGCTGACGTCGACGCCGGGGCATTCGCCCTGCCATTGCTGCGTGAACATCTTCTCGAAAGGCCAGCGCGCGGTGGTCGCGGGCGATCTCATGCATCACCAGATCCAGTGCCGCGAGCCGGACTGGTCGGCGAAGCCGGACTGGGACCCGAAGCAGTCGGCGGTCTCGCGGCGAAAGTTCTTCGCCTCGGTTGCGGACACCGACACGCTGATCCTGCCGATCCACTTTCCGGCACCGACCGCCGGATTGATCAAGCCGCTCGACGCAGCGTTCGACTATCGCTTCAGGCGGGACTAGGGCATGTACTCACAAATCGGAGGGCTCGGCTCGGGCCCGTCTGACGTCCGCTTGTTCGCCAATAGCGGCGCAATAGCGGACGTCGCCGGAGGTCGCAAAAGGGACCAGAAGCCGACTAACTGATGGAGATCGAAGCTTATGGGCCAGCTGCGGCCTTCTTCAACGTGTCATGTAAAACACTACAAAAAACACGGCTATGATGAAAAGTAGGTCGATGCTGGAAACGATTTTGTCGACCGTCGTATAGGCCTTTGGGAAACGCCGTCTGGCGCCTTGCCCAAGCCATAGCGCTGCCATGGCAAGCCCGACGAAAAGGCACAGGCCGATTAAGAACGTCCACATGATCCTCTGGCCACGCACCGCGACGGTGCACAAGGTCCGCGCGATCCAAGGATTTTATAGCCGAACGGATGCAGGGCAAGCCTGTTCAACGAAAGTCCGCAATGGGTCTTGGCTGTGTGAAAACGCAACGGCGCGCAAATTTCGGAGAAAAGAATTCCTTCAAACACCGCTTCTGAGACTGCGAAGAGGATACAGAGCTTCGGTGCCGCGTGATCTGAGAAGTAGATGCTCCGCCATCCGCCG
>NZ_LGHM01000218.1 GCF_001908185.1 Bradyrhizobium sp. AS23.2 | reverse complement strand
TGACGGTGCTGCGCTCAAATGAACAAGATTAAACTTACCGCGCCTCGCCATCGAATCAGCGACGATGCAGCGGTGGCAATTAGTGTGATCCTGTTCAAAGCAAAGCAAACATGCAACGGATTTTCCCGCGGCGGTCACAGCCTCGGCGAGAGCTTGTTGCGCTGCAGTGGTCAACATATGAGCCGCGAATATTCGTCGAAAATCGGCGAAGCGACCCTCCCGCGCCGCGATGCGGCCAGGTTTGGGATCGCCGAGCCCCTTCAGATGCAGATAACCGATGCCAGCATTATTCAGCCCTTCGGCGAGAGAGGTCTTGGAGAAGCCCGGCTTCCGGGAGATCGGTACGTCGCGAACATCAACCAGTAGTGTGACACCGCTCTCCTGCAGCTTCGCGAACAGATCGGTCGGCTTGCAGCCCTCGTATCCGATCGTAAACAGCTTCTTCATTCGCCATGCTCCTGCGGTGCGCCCTCATCACCATGTTCGTTAATCATTGACAAGTCGGTAAAATCAAAGGTTTGCCTGTGAGACATAAAAACCCGTCATGGCCCCGGACCGCGCCGGCACTGATAAGATCAGCCACCTGCCGATTGGCGTCATCCTGATCGGTCGCCGCGATGATGTGCATGTACCTGGCTGTGTGAGCTTGGCGGGCTTCCAAAAGCGCCAGGCGACGGGAGATGGTGGCTTTCATGTCTGCACCCCGAGCAGTGTGTGGATCAGATCGGCATCCGTCATCTGCTTCATGCGCTCCTCGTTGAGGGTCGGGAACGGCGCAAATCCGGCCTCGTTTCGCTCCATCTCCGACCTCTGGGCTATGCGATCAATCGTGCGCTCGAGTTGCTCATATTCCGCGCGAGGCATTGTTTTACTCAACCGGTCCCGATACCAGCACGGCTCCGGCAGCGGTTCATCTTCGGCCCATTCGGCGCAGATCACCTTGTCGCCCTTGGCAAAAGTGGCGCCCTTCAGGGCCTCTGACACGTCACCTTCTGGACGTCGCCACACCACTAGCATTTCATCCGGTCGGGCAGTCCGTGTTTCCAGCTTGACGATCCGTGATTCCAGGCCGCGTCCGATCATTGCAGGTGCTCCGGGCGACCGTGGATCGCCAACCATTCTTCAACCGTCGCGCAAGGCGAAGGGGCGATTATGAAGCAATGCCCGCCAGACTTGGCCGCTTCAATCGCGGCCAGCTCGCCCGGCGTGGCAGGCTCACTCACATGGTAGACGTACGGCCACTCGAGCTTCGCGTTCCGCCGGTCTTCCAGTCTGACCAAGCGAGACTTCAGATTTCGTCCCATCATTGGTTCGTCATCCTTTCCAGGCGCCCCAAGCGCTCGGTGAGTTCGGCCGTCTCGAATGCCTTCACCCAGGTGTCGATCAAGCGCGAAATCTCGCCAGCATCGGCGGGCGTGAGTTCGCCTGTGGCCACAGCAGCGAGAACGGCGCTAGACGCCTTGGCAGCATCTTGCGCGGTGCCGATCGGCGGCAAGCCGAATGTCACAGGCCGATCTTTCCGCGCCGGCATGATGCGATCGAGGCAAATACGAAGCGCTCCCATATCGCCGGTTAGCGCTAGGTCGATCGCCTTCTGGGTCAACGCCTCAGCTTGCCCATCCAGCAGGGCTTCCATCGCCAACGTGGTGACATTGCGCGCGCCTTTTGGCCGCCCGGTGGGATTGCCAGATTGCCCCTTCTGAAAGGGTCGACCGCGCTGCTTTTCGGCTGTTTTATCAGCGTCAGGCATCGGCCGCTTTTTCGGCCGACGAGTCCTCGATGATGAGGCGGAAATTTTCGTCAATCCCATAAGCCTGCGACTTTCCGATTTCGTGGACGATTTCGCTATCACCCCAGACGATATTGCCGTCCTTGAGCAACTTCGACTGAAAGCGAACGGTGAACGGCTCTTCTTTTTCCGTAGTGATTGTCACAGTGATCATCAGGGCGCCCTATAGTTTGAGGTAGGTAGTGGCGAGGATGGTCGGCTGCACTATTGGGTGGGCTCCGCCACCGCCGGCGCTATAGGTCGTGTCCAGACCGTTGTTGCTGTTGACGCGCACGCCAGTGGCCGACGTCGAGGTGTTGGCGCCCACAATGTTGAAACCGAATGCGCCGCCGCCGCCCTGATTGCCGCCGCTCTGCGTGTAGTTGTAATTGTGGTTATGACCCGGGTCGTAGATGCCTGCGGTGTGATAGTGCGGTGGCATCTGCGCGATGGTCAGCGTCTGGCTTTCCGCACCACCCGCCGCTCCAAGCGTCGTTCCCGCCGCGCCAAAATACGAAGAGGTAAGACGCCCCGCGGCGATGTTACCCATATCATCGAGGCTGGCGACGACGCGGCCTCGGCAGTCCGGAAGAGTGAGCGTCTTGTTGGCAGCGAAGTCAGCGGCAGCGGATACGCCGCGACCGCCGCTTACCGCCAGGTTAGCATCTGCGCCCCACAGGTAGGCAAACAGAGCTTGCGTATCTCCATTAGCCCGCTCGGTCGCACCAGAAGTCGCAGAGCCGATCGCCCTGCCGTTGCACCGCACCCATCCGGTCAGGATGCTAGTTCCGTAAAACTGCATAAAGGCACCGGTCTGAAAGATGGTCGACGGGTCGACTGAACCGCCGCCGCCTCCACCGCCGGACGAAGGCCCGACCACCAGCAGGTTGTCCTGCACAAGCTTCTGGTTGCCGTTCTTGTCCGTCAGGCGGATTTTGATTGAGCCGTCAGCGCAGAAAAGCTGCGGAATGCGCCCGGCCGAGTCCAATGTGATGGGGTTCGGCCAGGCGAGCGTCAGGCCCGAATCCTGGTAGCAGTTTTGCGGCGCTGCGGTCGTTCCGGCTTGGATCAGAAAGAGCTTTCCGCCGCTGAGAGGCTTGGCGAACTCGTCGAGCTGCTGCGTCATGCTGATGCCGGGGATGGTTCCGGCTGCCATTACATTGGAGGCGAGTAGCACGAGCGCGAACAAGGCGCTTACTCCGCGAGCGAAGTAATGCAGATTGACGCCGTCTAAACGAAGTCGATCAACGACCGATTGACGGATGTAGTCAGATTTCGACTGGCACCGTTGTTTTGCTGCCGCGTCTATCGCTTCCGACAGGTTTGCTGGCGCCCTGAATTGCACCAGATCTTCGAACTTGCGACGGTCGTCCATCTCTCATCCTCATGCAATCTGCATGGGATTGTCAGTACGAGCGGTGGACTCCTCGTACCATATCAACGCTGCTGATCTTGCGGACTATGCTGCTTTGCGCCGCACCTCGCGCGCACGAACCGAGGCGAACTTACTTCGGCGGGCTGGCTTGGCAGGAGGTTTCCATTCCCAGCAAAAACGCAGCTGCAACACCCGGTATGTCGCAGCATCTCTACTCAACACTGCTGATGTTGGGCGAGCTCTTAAGCAGCGCACTCAACAGAATCGATGAGCTCGAGAAGAAAGTCGACAGACAAACGGCAGATAAACGCTGATCGAGCTTAAGGGGAAGAACATCCCTGAATAGAACTTTAAGACGCCTCACCTGCCGGCCTTGCCCTCGACCTCGCGCGCTATCCGCTCCGCTCTGAGACGTCTGTGGTTTTCCTGGAACTCTGGATCGGCCTGACTGTCCGCAATCATTTGCCGCGCTCCGTTTGGATTTTGCGCTTTGCGGTCCGCCTCGTCGGCTATCTGCTGCTGGGCGGAGCGTTTCCGTTCGGTCATTACTAGATCCTTGCGCTCATTGATTAGGACCGTATCGCCTTGCAAAGATAGTTGGAAGAAGGAGTCATCAAGTCACTTCGCGTAACCTTGGGATCGCAGCCACGCGATCCGACGCTCTCCATTCATCCAATCGTCAATTTCTGTCTTGCTTGTGAAACCCGTGATTTCTCGGGGTTCTGTGCCGGGGTATTCGGCGATGATAGCCCAGTCGCCTTCAGAGTTACGGACTGGTTTGAAACTCACTTTTACTTTTGCCATGCCGAACTATGCAGGAAAGTGCGCAAAAAGTGAAGCTCGCGGAAGCATTTCGAGCCGCCAGCCCGGCCGACGCCTTGTCCTTTTGTTGTGCAGACGAGGAGCCGCTATATTTCCGGGCACCCAAGGTCGTTCCCAATCAATCACCAAGTTCGGAACAAACCACCACCCGTGATGAAAAGCACCATTGGCTTTCTTATTGTAGTCTCTCAACTAATGGTGTAGTGTCTCAGGCATCGATACTGGCCGAACAACTGTTCCGCTTTCGCCTCAGCTCCTGACGGCGCGCACGTTTCAGACATTCTCCAACATCGACGAACTCGGACACTGGCCGCAACTCCGCGCGCCAGATCCTGCGCGTATACGAAAGGACGACCTGATGAACACAGGTACAGTGAAGTGGTTTAACACCCAAAAGGGCTTCGGCTTTATCCAGCCGTCAAACGGCAGCAACGACGTTTTTGTTCATATCAGCGCGGTCGAACGCGCCGGTATGGGCACTCTCAGCGAAGGTCAGACGGTGTCTTATGACGTCGTCGCAGACCGTCGTACAGGCAAGTCCGCCGCTGAAAATCTTCGTGCTGCTGCTTAAGTAAGAGCACGACAGACCTGTCGCTCTCGCCACGGATGTACTGGCAGAGCTTGTGGTCATGCCCCGTTCCCAAATCATTGGGAGCGGGGTTTTTGATGGAATCCAGTCAAAGCGATACCCAAGTAAGCTCGTCGGTGGCTTCGCGTCAAAATCATCGCGCGTAGTTACCGAGAGAAGAGCCGACAATTTGGTCTGGACTGCGTTCGCCAAGCCAACTCAAGCGTGACGTTGGTACTAGCGGCAGCCTCAGATCGCTGGACCGCTGACGCGTAGTTCGATCCCTGGCGAAAGACAGCAAAGGCTGTTCGAAGAACTAAACCAGGAGCGATGCATGCGGACTGCGGGAGTTACCCCCGCTGCCAGGGATGCCTTTCCTGTTTATGTTCGCTGCCTCGACCCGATGCGACCTGTCCAAACTCTTCAAGAAACCATTCGTGTGTGCATTGGGCGGCCGTGCAATTCGACAAACGTGGTAGGTTAAGAGCAAAGCAGGAGATCAAATGAGCATTGTAAAGCGGCATCTGGCCGAGCAGGAAGAGCGGCTGGTCTTAGTCGAGGAAATCTGCATCGATATAGGAGCGCTCGTCTTGGATACCGCTACAGACGAAGTCTACTTTTCTGCGGATGAAGAGGCTTACAGGAGCGCCTACGTCGCCGTGTTTCAGGCGTGGGCGAAGGGCACAATCAAGGGCACAGCGGAACAGATATTCGAGGCTACAAAATCCATACTCGAGGATTAACGAACCCGCCAAGGCAAAAATGGTCCGTACGTGAGCGCGTCAGGATCCGGAAGCAACAGGATGCATTCCAGAGCCCCGCTGGAGCAGCCGCAACCGTGAGGTAAACACATGTCCTATGCGTATAAGCTCGATGAAGACGTTCGCCACCAACCCCAAGGCCCACAAGGACGGACCGGAACTGAACAGCCCGCGATTTACACCATCGTACAGCATATGCCCATCGAGTCCGATGGACGGGTAAGGTACCGCATCAAGTGCAAGTCCGAGAAGATCGAGCGAGTCGTTACGGAAGATCAGCTTTCGTACCCTCAGTGACGTCCAGCGGTTGATCGATCGCGAAAATGTCCTGAGAGCGCGAGCCCTGTTACGCAAAAGGCGGTACCTCGACCAGCGTTCCGATCAATCGCAACAATGCTTGCTGTTCGGGCCCACTTCCGTGACGCAAGAACTCACCCAACTCGATGTGAGATAGGCGGCCACCAGAGGGCGCATTAGGCTGGTGGATGATGAAAGCATGACCGCTTGCCGGCTCGCGAGCGATGAACCATGCGTCGCCATTTGGGCTCCGATAGAGCTCTCGCCGTTCTGTAATATCTCCTCCTAGCTCCCCCCAACAATACAAGAGGGGATGGCCGCTTGCGAGAGAGAGGTATGCGAATCACCACCCATCTTCTGGTCGGGCGCTTTAGGAACCTACATGACCCGCCACGGCATCGCGTTGGGAAACAGGACGGTCTTAGCACCGAACTTTGAACGCGGAGAGAGCCAAACGACCGGGGGCCAGGTTTGCTGGGGGTCAAAGGCGGTCCTCGCGGATCTGCCTGCGTAGGCCCGCTCCGCCCCGGCTTGCGGAAGGTTTTGGCGCAGGCAGGCCGAACCGTTCAAAATACTGAGTAACTTCCGAGCTTGAGTGGTCCCCAGAATGATACGCCGCGAGAGCCGCCATATCGCCATCCAGGAACATCGCCAGAGCAACTTGGCTGACGACCCATACGCCACCACCAACACGA
>NZ_LGHM01000217.1 GCF_001908185.1 Bradyrhizobium sp. AS23.2 | reverse complement strand
TATGCTCCGTCGGAGAGCTAGAGCATGATCCGGAAAAGTGTGAAGCGGTTTTCCGAAAAGATCATGCTCAAACAATAATCTAAAGCGCGATGACGGTTCATCGCAATCTCATCGCGCTTTAGCGGTTCTCTCGATCTTCTGCCGGGGCCGGCGCGTGCAGGGAATGCGCATCACCATGCAGCATCGTCGCGAGCTGATGCAGCTGCGCATCGCGAAAGCCTTCGGCCTCGATCGCCTTCACCGTCGCCGTCACGTAATCGCGGTTGGCGCCGGACTGGCCGTGGCCCTGGATGACATGGCGGTGCTGATCAGTGAGCGAAAGCCGGCCGGCATACTGCGCATGGCCGCGGTCGACGACATAGGCGAGCGCGGAGACGCGCTGCCGCGCGTCGTTCTCCAGCCACACCGAGCGCATGACCTCGCGATAGACCGACGTCACCTGCTCGCGCTCCCGCAAATAGGTGACCACATCAGCGCGGCTCTTCTCGGCGACGCGGAAGGCGATGCCACGGCAGGCGCCGCCGCGGTCGAGCCCGAGCACCAGGCCCGGCTTCTCCGGCGTGCCGCGATGCACGAAGGAATAGACGCAGAGCGCGCGATGTTCGCCGACCAGCCGCGCCGGAACGCGTTCCTCGAATTCGAAGCCCGGCCGCCACATCAGCGAGCCGTAGCCGAACACCCAGAGGTCGCCCTTGGCAGTGGTGACGGAGGGGAGGTTGATTTCCGACATGTCGGGCACGGCTACCAGAACCGTGCGCCCAAGCGAAGCGAATTCTCCGCCTTTCGTCGCAGGCCGGCCTCGCTTACATTTGCCAAAATCTGGGATCAAAGGGTCGCCGCATGTCCGATATGACCGTTACCGCAGGCCGGCGCTCCCGTTGGGGCCTTTTCATTGCACCCGTTCTCCTCCTGATCCTCGCAGCTGCGTGGAGCGGCTTCTGGTTCTATGCCGCCTCGCAGGCCGAGGTCGCCGCCGACGCCTGGCGCGCGCAGGAGGCCAAATCCGGCCGCATCTATGATTGCGCCAAGCGCTCGATCGCCGGCTTCCCGTTCCGCTTCGAGGTCCAGTGTACCGGCGCCAGCGTTGCCCTGGTGTCGCAGAACGCGAGCAAGACGCCGTTCACGGCCAAGCTGGACAACATCCTGGTCGTCGCCCAGGTCTATGACCCCAAGCTCGTCATCGCCGAATTCTCCGCGCCCGCGACGCTGATCGACGGCGTCACGCAAAACACCTTCGTGGTGAACTGGAGCAAGGGCCGCAGCAGCGTGGTCGGCCTGCCAGCCGTGCCGGAACGCGCCTCCATCGTGTTCGACGATCCCGGCATCAACCGTCTCGACGGCAGCGTGCAGGTGCCGCTCGCGCGCGCCAAGCAGGTCGAGCTGCACGGGCGCCTTGCGGACGGATCGCCCTCCGACCATCCGATCATCGAGACCGTGCTCCACGTCGCGCAAGGCAGCATCCAGGGCGTTCATCCGCTGCTGGCCGAGCCGTTCGAGGCGGACACGCGCGCGAAGATCACCGGCCTCTCCGACCTCACGCCAAAGCCCTGGCCGCAGCGCTTCCGCGAGCTCCAGGCCGCCGGCGGTCATATCGAGATCGTGCAGTCGCGGATTCAGCAGGGCGAGATGATCGCGGTCGCTGCCGGCACGCTCGGACTCTCGGCCAATGGCCGACTAGACGGCGAATTGCAGATGACGGTGACGGGCCTCGAGCGGGTGATCCCGGCGCTCGGCATCGAGAAGATGCTGGAGGAGGGCGTGCCGCAGGCGACGCTCGATCGCGTCGCGCCCGGCGTGAAGTCGCAGGATCTCAACAATCTGTTCGGCGCGCTCGACCGCGCCGTTCCCGGCCTCGGCAAGGTCATCAAGCAGAACGCCAATGCCGGCGTTGCCGCCGGCATCAACTCGATCGGCACCGAGAGCACGCTCGAGGGCAAGAAGGCGCGCAGCTTTCCGCTGAAGTTCGCCGACGGCGCCGTGATGCTCGGCCCGATCAAGGTCGGCCAGATCCCGCCGCTGTACTGATTGCCCGCGTCATTGCGAGGAGCGAAGCGAGACAATCCAGACTGTTTCCTCGGAGAGAGCCTGGATTGCTACGCTTCGCTCGCAATGACGAGGAAGAAGAGGCGGCCTACGGCTTCTTCAGCGCCTCGTGCGGCCGGCCGAAGTCCGGCGCGGCTGAATCCTGGCCGATCTCGACGATGCCGCGGCGGATGGCGCGGGTGCGGGTGAAATGGTCGAACAGTGCCTCGCCGTCGCCACGACGGATCGCGCGGGTGAGCTTTGCGAGATCTTCGGTGAAGGTGCCGAGCATCTCCAGCACGGCTTCCTTGTTGGCGAGGAACACGTCGCGCCACATCGTCGGGTCGGACGCGGCGATGCGGGTGAAGTCGCGGAAGCCGCCGGCCGAGAACTTGATCACTTCGGATTCCGTCACCTGCGCCAGCTCGTCGGCAGTGCCGACAATGGTGTAGGCGATCAGATGCGGCAGGTGGCTGGTGATCGCGAGCACGAGATCATGATGATCCGGCGTCATGACCTCGACCTTGGCGCCCATCGCCGCCCAGAAGGCGCGCAAGTGCGCGACGGCGGATGCGTCGGTGCCTTCAGGCGGGGTGAGGATGCACCAGCGGTTGATGAAGAGCTCGGCGAAGCCGGAGTCAGGCCCCGAATGCTCCGTGCCCGCGACCGGATGCGCCGGCACGAAATGGATGTTCTTCGGCAGATGCGGCGCCATGTCCCTGACGATCGCGCCCTTGACCGAGCCGACGTCGGACACGATGGCGCCGGGCTTCAGATGCGGCGCGATCTCCTGCGCCACCGGCCCGCAGGCGCCGACCGGAATGCAGAGGATGACGAGATCGGCGTCCTTCACGGCTTCCGCATTGGTCGCCACGACCTGGTCGACGATGCCGAGCTCGAGCACCCGCGCGCGCGTCTTCTCCGAGCGTGCGGTGGTCACGATCTCGCCGGCCAGGCCCTGGAGCTTCGCAGCGCGTGCGATCGAGCCGCCGATCAGGCCGAAGCCGATCAGCGCGACGCGCTGGAAGTGCGGTGTGACGCTCATTTGCCGGCCATGAAGTCGCGCAGGCCGTCGACGACGAGGCGGTTGGCCTCCTCGGTGCCGATGGTCATGCGCAGCGAATGCGGCAGGCCGTAGTTCTTCAGCGCGCGCAGCACGAGGCCACGCTTGGTGAGGTAGGCATCGGCCTCGTCCGAGGTCTTGCCCCTCTCGGTCGGGAAGTGGATCAGCACGAAATTGGCGACGCTCGGCGTCACCTTCAGTCCGAGCTTGCCGATCTCCTCGGTCAGCCAGTTGCGCCAGGTCTCGGTGAACTGCTTCGACATCGCCAGGTGCGCGGTGTCCTCGATCGCGGCGACGGCGGCGTACATCGCCGGCGTCGATACGTTGAAGGGACCGCGGATGCGGTTGACGGCGTCGATGATGTGCTCGGGGCCGAACATCCAGCCGATGCGCAGTGCCGCCAGGCCGTGGATCTTGGAGAAGGTGTGCGTCACCACCGTGTTCTCGGTGGTGGCGACCAGCTCGATCCCCATCTCGTAGTCGTTGCGCGAGACGTAGTCGGAATAGGCGGCATCGAGCACCAGCAGCACGTGCGACGGCAGGCCGGCGCGCAGGCGCTTGACCTCGTCGAACGGCACATAGGTGCCGGTCGGATTGTTGGGATTGGCGAGCCAGACCAGTTTTGTGCGCGGCGTCACAGCCTTGAGGATGGCGTCGACATCGCAGGTCAGGTTCGTCTCCGCCGCGACGACGTTCTTGGCGCCGACCGCCATGGTCGCGATCGGGTAGACCAGGAAGCCGTGCGTGGTCGAGATCGCCTCGTCGCCATGGCTGAGATAGGTGTGGGCGAGCAGATTGAGGATCTCGTCCGAGCCGGCGCCGCAGATGATGCGCCTGGGATCGAGCCCGAAAGAACGGCCGATCGCTTCACGCAGCACGCGCGAGGTCCCTTCCGGATAATCTTCCAGATGCGTCGCCACGTTCTTGAAGGCCTCGATCGCCTTGGGCGAGGGCCCGAACGGCGTCTCGTTGGCCGAGAGCTTGAACACCTTGCGGCCCGGCTCCGGAACCGGACTCTTGCCGGGCGTGTAGGGCGCAATATCGAGAATGCCGGGATTCGGCACGGGGCGGGACATCTTCAACTCCGGATAGGCTGGGCTGCTCGTGACTTACGATTTCGACCCGGTCGGGGGCACCGTATAGCGCGTTGCGTGGCTGCCGACGAGGGCCGTGGAGCGCACCGAGGCCCCCGCTTCGATCAGGGCAGCCTTGATTTTGTCGATGCTGGTCGCGCTCGTGACCGAGACCAGCAGCGCCGCGCCATCGAAGGCGGTATCGGGCACCGCCACGATCTCGGCGAGCGGCGACAGGGTGCGCGCGACCTCGGCGTTCCACCCCGACACGCGCACGCTGAAGGTCTCGACCTCCGTCACCAGGGCGCTGTCGGCGACGCGCGAGACCGCGAACACGGGCATCGCCGCCGGATGGTCGGCGCGCTCGACGAAGGGCAGCCGCGCGATGATCTTCGGTGCACCCGTCGCTTCCAGTGACAGCCACCACGGCGTACGGCTCGAGGTTGCCGAGACCAGCGCCAGATCGCCCTTGGATTTCGCCACCGCCTCGACCGCCGCCTGCGCGCTGAAATGCGCGACGTAGGGCACCGTGAAGCCGAAATGGAAACGCGCGGAATCGCGCATGGCCGGCTCGCTCACTGAGATGTCGGCATGCACGGAGAACGGGGCCTGGACGTAGGTGAAGGTCGAGATGATGACGCGCCAGATGCTCTCGACCGTGTCGAGCGGCAGGATGCCGCGATGACGCTGCACGAGGTCACGCATCATGGCGGCCTCGCGTGCCGGGCGGAACGCCGAGCCGACCTCCTGGGTCTGCTTCACCTGGATCAGGCGGTCGATGATGTCGCCGCGCTGCATCAGCAGGCGGTGCATGCCCTCGTCGATCGCGTCGATCTCCTTGCGCAATTCCTGGAGCGATGGTGGCGCGGGCGGACGTTGGGACATATCTGACAAGGGCCGTTGAGAGGCGTTCCAATGCGGGGCGGCCAAGTCGATTGGTAAAGCCGGATCCGCTGCGGTTAACGTCTTGATTAGGCAGGATGGGCGGCGAAAGCAAAGAGAAATGACAGTCTTTTCTGCTGATGTGACAGGGACGAATTTGGTTAATTCGGACCGCGACTTGACGAAAATTGCCCAAGCCAGTAGGTTTTGCCTGTCCCGTGGTCATTTGAGCCGGCCGGCTTGCAGCCACGTTAAAAAAACTCGCTAAACAGGCCGGGGACGCATCCGATCCCGGCCGAACCTATCGTTCAGGCCGGGTTTTTCATGGCCTGATGTCAATGCGGTCGAGAGTCTGATCGCAAACGAGGTCGATGGTCAGATGGTTGGCGTCAAAGCGATTCCCAGTCCCGCGATCAGTGCCGACGATCGGTCGCATGAGGTCGATCATCCGAGCTCCGAGGTCGCGCATTTCGGCGCCGACCAGCCGCTGCGGCTCGATTGCGGCGTCGATCTCACCCCGTTCCAGATCGCATACCAGACCTATGGCGAGCTCAACGCCGCGCGCTCCAACGCCGTACTGATCTGCCATGCGCTGACCGGCGACCAGCACGTTGCAAACGTGCATCCGGTCACCGGCAAGTCCGGTTGGTGGGAGACCCTCGTCGGTCCCGGCCGGCCGCTTGATCCTCAACACTACTTCATCATCTGCGCCAACGTCATCGGCGGCTGCATGGGCTCGACCGGGCCGGCCTCGATCAATCCAGCAACCGGCAAGGTGTGGGGCCTGGATTTCCCCGTCATCACCATCCCGGACATGGTGCGCGCGCAGGCGATGCTGATCGACCGGCTCGGCATCGATACGCTGTTCGCCGTGGTCGGAGGCTCGATGGGCGGCATGCAGGTGCTGCAATGGACCGCCGCCTATCCCAAGCGCGTCTTCTCCGCGCTGGCGATCGCCTGCGCGACGCGGCACTCGGCGCAGAACATCGCCTTTCACGAGCTCGGCCGCCAGGCCGTGATGGCCGATCCCGACTGGCGCAATGGCGGCTATGCCGATCACGGCATCCATCCGCATCGCGGCCTCGCGGTGGCGCGGATGGCGGCACACATCACCTATCTCTCTGACGCCGCGCTGCATCGAAAATTCGGCCGGCGCATGCAGGACCGCGAGCTGCCGACCTTCTCGTTCGACGCCGACTTCCAGGTCGAGAGCTATCTGCGCTACCAGGGCTCGTCCTTCGTCGAGCGGTTCGATGCCAACTCCTATCTCTATCTGACCCGTGCGATGGACTACTTCGACATCGCCGCCGACCATGGCGGCGCGCTGGCCAAGGCGTTCGCTGGAATCCAGACCCGCTTCTGCGTGGTCTCCTTCACCAGCGACTGGCTGTTCCCGACCTCGGAATCGCGCGCGCTGGTGCATGCGCTGAATGCGTCGAGCGCGCGGGTGTCGTTCGCCGAGATCGAGACCGATCGCGGCCATGACGCCTTCCTGCTCGACGTGCCCGAATTCTTCGACATCTCGCGCGCCTTCCTGCAATCGGCGGGCAAGGCGCGCGGGCTCACCGGCAAGGACGGCTAGCGATGTCTGTACAGGAAGTGCTGCCGCTGGGCGGCCTTGCGACGGAGCAGGCCGGCCATTTCCGCGCCGACCATTTGCTTGTCGCCGAGATGGTCAAGCCGGGCTCGAGAGTGCTCGACGTCGGCTGCGGCGAGGGCGATCTGCTCCAGCTCCTGGAGACCCGCGGCATCGACGGCCGTGGCATCGAGCTGTCGCGCGAGGGCGTCAATCGCTGCGTCGCCAAGGGCCTCGCGGTGGTGCAGGGCGATGCTGACACCGACCTCGTCAATTATCCGGACGATGCCTTCGACTACGTGATCCTGTCGCAGACGCTGCAGGCGACGCGGCAGCCGAAGGTGGTGCTGGAGAACCTGCTGCGTATCGGTCACCGCGCCATCGTCTCGTTCCCGAATTTCGGCTTCTGGAAGATGCGGCTCCAGCTCCTGATCGGCGGGCACATGCCGCGCACCGAGAATTTGCCGGCGACCTGGTACGACACCGCCAACATCCATTTCTGCACCATCAAGGATTTCGTCGAGCTCTGCGACGCCATCCACGTCAAGATGGAGCGCGCCGAGGCGCTGGACCTCTATGGTCGTCCGCTGCGCCTGCGGCTGCCGTGGTGGGTCTGGAATATGTTTGGCGAGCAGGGTGTGTTTTTGCTCAGCCGCGGGCAGGGGAAGTAGCTCGTTCGTCATTCCGGGGCGCGCGAAGCGCGAGCTATGATGCGCAATTGCGCATCAGAGAATCCATCGTGCTACAGCGTTTGCCGTGCAATGGATTCCGGGCCTGCGCCTTCGGCGCATCCCGGAATGACGGCTAATGTCCCGCCAACGATCGCGGATCGCGCACCGTCCATCGTCCCGCTTCCACCAGCGTCACGAACCGCTCCACCGTTTCGTTGAACAGCGCGGGCTCTTCGAGATTGAGCACGTGGCCTGACTTCGGAAACATCGCGAGGCCCGCCGCGGGCAGATGCTTCTTCAGGAACAGGCTCGGGCCGACGCACGGATCATCCTCGTCGCCGCAGATGATCAGCGCCGGCGTTGCGACAGCCCTGATCACATCCGTCATCGTGTAGATCGAGGGGCGGCCGCCCTGGAAGCCGCGCATCGTATTCGCCGACCCCTTGGCGTCGTGCCGCGCCAGCGCGGCGTAGAAATCGGCGTGTCCGCGCGGGTCCTTCACCAGGAAGGGAATCCGGCTCGGTGCCTCGCGCGTGACTTTTGCGACCTCGATCGAGCCGAGCGTCTCGAATTGCTCCGCATTGGCACGGCACTGCTTGCGCCAATTGTCGAGATTCTCGATCTCCGAGCCGGAGCCGACGCCGGCCAGCGTCATCGACAACGCGCGCTGCGGCGCGTTCAATCCGATCTGGAGCGACGAGTAGGCACCCATCGACAAGCCGACGAGATGCGCGCGATCGATCTTGAGGTGATCGAGCACGGCGAGCGCGTCGGTGTAGAAGTGCGCGTAGGTGTAGACCTCGCCATCAGGCACGTCCGATGGCGTGTAGCCGCGCGCGGAATAGGTGATGCAACGATGCCCGCGCGAAAAATAGCGCATCTGCGGCTCCCAATTGGTGTAGTCGGCCGCGAACTCGTGCAGAAAAATAATCGGCGTTCCTTGACCCGCTTCTTCGAAATAGATGCGGACGTCGTCCCTGGTTGTGGCGTGGGGCATTAACCATTTCCCTCTCTTCAAGCCGTAGTGAGAGGATTGCAGTTAACGCTGTTGTCCGCAATGCGGCAGCATCAGACCAGCACCGACACAAATTCATCGCAGCAATTCCCGGAGCGCGGCGTCTTTTTCTCGCCACATCGGGCGGCTTAACGGCCCGACGGATGTCGGCCAGTGCACGGGCCGATTGGAAGTGGGGGTGTTAACGAAGGATGAAGTATGTTTGAGTTGTTTGCGTCTCGCCTGTCGCGTTGTGTTGTCGCGCTGGCGCTCTTCTTCGCGGCGATCGCCGCGTTCTCGTCTCCGGCCTCAGCGCGTCCTCATCGTCATAGCGCACAGCGGCACGCTCACGTGCACCACGCCAGCAGACATCATCATTACCGGCACTATGCGCGCAGCTCGCGCTTCGAGCGCAGCGCGGCGCAGTTGCAGGCAAGCGAATTCGCCAACGCCCAGGCCAGCTACAATCCGAACGCCAACAGCGGCGATATGGCCAATAACGGAATGGCATCGAGCGGCGGCTTCGGCGGCGGATCGAGCCTCGTGTCCGAGGCGCGACGCTATCTCGGCGGCAATCCAACCGGACGCGGCAGTCTGTGGTGCGCGCGCTTCATGAACATGGTGCTGCAGCACACCGGCCATCAGGGCACGGGATCCGACATGGCGAGCTCGTTCGCGCGGTACGGCACACGCGTCTCCGGCCCGCAGGTCGGCGCCATCGCGGTCATGTCGCGCGGCCGCCGCGGCGGCCATGTCGGCATCATCACGGGAGTGGACGCGCAAGGGAATCCGATCATGATCTCCGGCAATAGCGGCAATCGTGTTCGCGAGGCGCCGGTCTCGCGCGGCCGGATCTATGCCTATGTGATGCCGAACTGAGGTGACGCACTCGCAGGGTGGGCAAAGGCGCGTTCGCGCCGTGCCCACCAACGGTGGGTCAACTTTCGAAAACCGGAATGGTGGGCACGCTTCCGCCTTCGCTCTTCGAGCTACGGCGGACAAGTCGCTTCCCCACCCTACGGCAGCTTAGCCTCGTCATTGCGAGCGGAGCGAAGCAATCCAGACTGCCTCAACGGATAGATATCTGGATTGCTTCGTCGCGGAGTTTATCATCGGGCCCGCCGGAGGCGGGACCCGTTGGCTCCTCGCAATGACGGAGTGCGTTGCGCCAGTGCGCCGTCACACCAATTGTGGTTCTACTACTGCGATCGCATCACCCACGCCGATCTCGCCGTCGGCGATGACCTCGGCATAGATGCCGCAATCCATGTGACCGAGGTTGCGTGAGAGCGTGGGCGGGATTTCGAGATCGCGCGCGGCGGTCTGGGGGTCGACGTTGGTGGCCGCGCAGCGGACGATGCGCTTGACCACTTTCAGCCGGGCCTGCCCGATCGCGAGCGTCTGGCCGACGAGATCGAGCTCGGACCAGGCCGGCCAGCCCTGGACGTAGAGATTGGCGCGGAAGCGCAGGGGATGCACGGCGGCGCCGCCGAGCATGGTCTCGATCGCGCGGACGCTGCCGAGATTGATGATGGAGACGACCTTGCGGGCGACGTCGGAAAAGCTGTGGTCGCGGCCGGACAGCAGTTTGGGCGCGCCCTTCAGCTCGGGCTGAAAGTTTTCGGTGAAGTAGCTCTCGATGGCCGCGCGCCCGGCGGCGGTCTCGAGATCGCCGCTGGCAACGACCTCGCCGTCCTTGCGGATCGTCAGGCGATTGGTCGCGTCCTCGAACCGGCTGTCGAGGGCTGCGAGCCGCTCATTGCGCATCAGCATCAAAAATTGGGTCTTGGGCATCCACGCCGGCGCCTCGGGATCGAACCCGCTCGGGCCGTTCTCGATGGCGTAGCGGCGGTCGGCGGGCAGGGTCTGGCCGGTCCGCAAGGGGACGCGGGGCAGGGGCTCCGGCGTCAGGCCCTTGATCGGGTAGCGGTAGAGGCCGGTGATCTCGGCGGTCTGGCTGGCTGTCATGCCGCTACTTTAGGGATTCGACCGTGACCCGCCAAGCAGGCGGATCAGCGCACGAAATTGTGAACTCGCCTCTTCCGATCTAAGGGCACGCTTCCCACATCTGGATCAGGTCGGCGCCAGCGCCGGCTGATAATGACCGCTGCCTGTTGACGAACGTCAACGCGGCCAGCGGAAACCCAATGAAGATGCCGTTTGGAGTGCCTTAGAGGGCTCCAGGGGCAGGCCGAGGGAAAGAAAAGACATGAATATCGACAAATATACCGAACGCTCCAGGGGCTTCATCCAGTCCGCACAGTCGCTTGCTGTGCGCGAGGGGCACCAGCAGTTTTCGACTCTGCACGTCCTGAAGGTGCTGCTGGACGACAATGAGGGGCTGGCTGCCGGTCTGATCGACCGTGCGGGCGGCAATTCCCGTGCAATTCTGAAGGCGACCGAGGACGCCCTCAATAAGGTGCCGAAGGTCTCCGGCGGCGGCGCCGGACAGATCTATCTGGCGCCTGAGCTTGCCCGCACCTTCGACGCGGCCGAAAAGGCCGGCGAGAAGGCTGGCGACAGTTTCGTCACCGTCGAGCGGCTTCTGCTCGGCCTCACGCTGGAGAAGACCAGCGAGGCTGGCGCGATCCTGGCCAAGGGCGGCGTCACCCCGCAGAATCTCAATGCCGCGATCGAGGCGCTGCGCAAGGGCCGGACGGCTGACTCGGCGACCGCCGAGAACGCCTATGACGCGCTGAAGAAATATGCCCGCGACCTCACCCAGGCTGCGCGCGACGGCAAGCTCGACCCGGTCATCGGCCGCGACGAGGAAATCCGCCGCACGATCCAGGTGCTGTCGCGCCGGACCAAGAACAATCCCGTCCTGATCGGTGAGCCCGGCGTCGGCAAGACCGCCATCGCCGAGGGCCTCGCGCTGCGCATCGTCAATGGCGACGTGCCCGAGAGCCTCAAGGACAAGAAGCTGCTTTCGCTCGATCTCGGTGCGCTGATTGCCGGCGCAAAATACCGCGGTGAATTCGAGGAGCGGCTCAAGGCCGTGCTCCAGGAGGTCACCGCGAGCGACGGCAACTTCATCCTGTTCATCGACGAGATGCACACGCTGATCGGCGCCGGCAAGGGCGACGGCGCGATGGATGCCTCCAACCTGCTGAAGCCGGCGCTTGCCCGCGGCGAGCTGCACTGCATCGGCGCCACCACGCTCGACGAGTATCAGAAGCACGTCGAGAAGGATGCGGCACTGGCGCGGCGCTTCCAGCCGATCTTCGTCAGCGAGCCTTCGGTCGAGGACACCATCTCGATCCTGCGCGGACTGAAGGACAAGTACGAGCAGCATCACGGCGTGCGGATCACCGATTCCGCGCTCGTGGCGGCCACGACGCTGTCCAACCGCTACATCACCGACCGCTTCCTGCCGGACAAGGCGATCGACCTCATGGATGAGGCCGCGGCCCGGCTGAAGATGCAGGTCGATTCCAAGCCGGAAGAGCTGGATTCGCTCGACCGCGAGATCATCCGGCTCAAGATCGAGCAGGAAGCTCTCAAGAAGGAAAGCGATCTCGGCTCCAAGACCCGTCTCGAACTGCTCGAGAAGGAGCTCGCCGAGCTCGAGGAGAAGTCTGCAGCGCTGACGTCGCGCTGGAGCGCGGAGAAGAACAAGCTCTCCAACGCCCAGAAGCTGAAGTCCGAGCTCGATGCCTTGCGTGTCGATCTCGCCAACGCTCAACGTCGCGGCGAATTCCAGCGCGCCGGCGAGCTGGCCTATGGCCGGATCCCGGAGCTCGAGAAGAAGCTCGCGGACATCGAGGCGCGTGAAGGCTCCGGCGAGATGATGGAAGAGGCGGTCACCGCCAATCACATCGCGCAGGTTGTTTCGCGCTGGACCGGCGTGCCCGTCGACAAGATGCTGGAAGGCGAGAAAGAGAAGCTTCTCAAGATGGAGGAGCAGCTCGGACAGCGCGTCGTCGGCCAGAGCGAGGCGGTGCGTGCGGTTGCGACCGCCGTGCGCCGCTCGCGCGCAGGGCTGCAGGACCCGAACCGGCCGACCGGCTCGTTCATGTTCTTGGGCCCCACCGGCGTCGGCAAGACCGAGCTGACGAAAGCTCTCGCGGAGTACCTCTTCAACGACGAGACCGCGATGGTCCGCCTCGACATGTCCGAGTTCATGGAGAAGCATTCGGTCTCGCGGCTGATCGGCGCGCCTCCGGGTTATGTCGGTTATGACGAGGGTGGTGCGCTCACCGAAGCGGTGCGGCGCCGTCCTTACCAGGTGGTGCTGTTCGACGAGATCGAGAAGGCGCATCCGGATGTTTTCAACGTCCTGTTGCAAGTGCTCGACGACGGCCGCCTGACCGATGGCCAGGGCCGTACCGTCGATTTCCGCAACACGCTGATCATCATGACCTCGAACCTCGGCTCGGAGTTTCTGGTGAATCAACCGGAGGGCGAAGACACTTCAGCCGTGCGCGAGCAGGTGATGGGAACGGTGCGGGCGCATTTCCGTCCCGAGTTCCTGAACCGCGTCGACGAGATCATCCTGTTCCACCGCTTGCAGAAGAGCGAGATGGGCCGGATCGTCGAGATCCAGTTCGCACGGCTGCAGAAGCTTTTGACCGATCGCAAGATCGTGCTCACGCTCGATGCGGCGGGACGCGACTGGCTCGCGGCCAAGGGCTGGGATCCCGCGTACGGTGCAAGGCCGCTTAAGCGCGTGATCCAGCGTCACCTCCAGGATCCGCTCGCCGAGATGATCCTGGCCGGCGACGTCAGGGACGGGGATACGGTTGCGATCTCTGCCGCAGGCAACGTGCTGACGTTCAACGGCAAGGCGCCGCAGACTGCGGAAATCGCCACGTTCGAGGCGCCGGCGCCGAAGCGCAAGCTGAACTGATCGCGGGCGCTCGCCGCTCAACAAGATCGCCCCGGAGAGGTCGTTCTCTCCGGGGCGAATTGTTTTGGTCAGGCCTATTGGCTAGCCGACTGGGGAGACGGAGCCGGGGAGGCCGGCCCTTCCTCGTCCCCGTCCTGTTCGAGCTCCGACAGAATGTCCACGAGCTCGCGCACCCGGCCATGCGCGAGCGGACGGAGATCGTTGATCAAGGGCTCGTCATTGGCGAGCCAGGCCTGGGCTTCGGCGAGTTCCTCGACGGTCGCGCCGGTTCCGATGATCTGTGCAATCGTGACGTCGTCGGCTCCGCTGACGGCCTTGGTGACGTCGTCGCGTGAGAGGTGCGGCATGGCGGGTCCTCCTCTGGCTCAACGGCTTAAGACGGGTCGCGCGGGTCAATCGAGACGCCGCCGATCAGTTCCGTAAAGCTTGGAGGTGGGGAGGGGATCTGGCCAGGAAAGGTCAGATTCCGAAGAAATTACCGGTTGCTGACCTGCAACGGCCCGCCGGTGGCGTCCGACATGCGGGCGATGGCGCCGTTGCGGCCGCTCATCATGCCGTCGAGCCGATCGCGTTCCTTCTCGAAGCCGGCGAGCATCGAACCTTCCAGCGAACGGCCGCGCGGCAGTTTCACGCGCATCGGGTCGACGAAGCGGCCGTTGACCAGGATTTCGTAGTGAACGTGGGGGCCGGTCGACTGGCCGGTCGAACCGACGAAGCCGATGACCTGGCCCTGCCGCACCTTCTTGCCCGGCTCCATGCCCTTGGCGAAAGCCGACATGTGGCCGTAGGCGGTCTCGTAGCCGTTGTTGTGCTTGATGCGGATATATTTGCCGTAGCCGCCCTCGAGCTGAGCTTTCTCGATCACGCCGTTGCCGGCGGAGAAGATCGGCGTGCCGTAGGTGGTGGCCCAGTCGACGCCGGTGTGCATCTTCACATAGCCAAGGATCGGATGGCGGCGGCCGCCGAAGCCGGAGCGCATGATGGCGCTGTTGACGGGCTTGCGCACCAGGAACTTCTTCGCGCTCTTGCCGGTCTCGTCATAGTAGTCGACGACGCCGTCGTCGGCGCTCTGGAAGCGATAGTATTTCTTGGTCTCGCCGCCGACCGTCAGCGAGGCGAACAGCACCTCGTTCTTTTCGGCCGAGGTCACGCCCTCGTCCTCGCCGGCGTAGAAAACGTCGAAGGAATCGCCCGGCTGCACCTTGCGCTGGAAATCGACGTCGTAGGAGTAGATCTTGATCATGTCGTCGATCACCGGCATCGGCACTTTGTTGCGCATCGCGGTCTCGTAGATGCTCTGGTAGAGCCGCACGCCGGAGCCGTCGTCATCGTCATCGTCGTCGCTGTTGGCATTGGCCGCGGCGTCGGCGACGGTGTTCATGCTGGACACGTCGACCGCGACGTATTTGCCGAGATCTGACAGCGCCGCGATCGCCTCGACCATGGTGTCGTTGGCGACGACGACGCGGTAGGGCTGCAGCCGCGCGCCGGGGCTTGCGGGCGCCATCAGGATGCGAAGCTTCTCGCCTTCCTTCAGGCCGCCGTCGCGGCCGCGCGGGCCGAGCGTTGCGGCGATCGCCTTGATCTCCTCCGGCGTGGCGCCGAGATCGCGCAGGACGGAAGCGACGCTGTCGCCCTTCCTGACCATGTGGACGCGTTCGCCGTTCGGATTACCGCCGGTGATCTGCTCCTTGGTCTTCGGCAGCAGCGTGACGTTTTCCGGCACCACGCGCGTCTCGAAGCCGGCATAGGGATCGGACGGCGACACCTCGGTGGCGTAGGCCATCTTGATGTCGGACGAACCGGTCGCGCCGGAGACGTCGGCGGTGGCATTGGCGAGCGAGGCGTAGCGCACCCCGCCATTGCCACGCCAGTTGGCGGCGTCGCGCACCCGCATCAGGATGTCGTCGAGCGCCACCACCGCGGAAATCTTGGCCTTCGGCAGCACCGGCGACAGGTCCTTGGTGACGAAGGAGACCTCGGCGTCGGGTTCGACGGCTTCCGGATTGTTGGGGTCGTCCGATGCGGTCTTCGGATCGGAGCCGACGTCGGTCAGCATGCGCTGGGCGTTGAACGGCGGAACCTTCGCCGACAGATCGCTCGTCGTCATCGACAGATTGCCGGCGATCCGGACGAAGGGACGCACCCGCATCACGTCGCGGTTGCCGACGCGCGTCACGGTGGAGACGCGCACCATGTTGCGCGAGGCGGTGGATTCGTTCGGCGGCGGCAGCCGGTCGGCCTTGTGCAGCGTGACGGCGCGATCGGCTGCGCCGAACGCACCACGCAGCGCGCCTTCGACGCGCTCCGGCACCTTGGCGAAGGTCATCTCGCCGTCGAGCGACGCGAAAACGGCGCCGCCGATCAGGGCCGCGCCGCAGAGTCCGGTCAGAATTGTCCCGCTGAACCATTGTACCGAGACGCGACGGCGATCGATGACGGCGGCCTCAGAACCATCGACGGAAAGCGGCGGCTCGTGGCCGAGATCGATGATCCCGGTCTCACGCCCGTAAGCGCCGCGTGACGTCCTGTGGCTCAACCCAAGTCCCCCAATCAACGACCCAAGATGCCCGTTTTCAAACCCTTCCTGGCCGCCCTCTTGAAGGGGTGATCGCCGGAAAAGGCAAGCCGCATAGGCGTCCGCGCTCAGATAGCCCCGACGGAGGGCTGGCCGAAATTACGAACAGCTAGGCAGGTGAAGGTCTCTCGATGTCTCTCGAATGTCCGAAGAAGGTCGCATCATCGTAAGATCGCCTCCCTCTGACCCCATGAAAATCGCCGGCAGCCCCCGCTGGCATCCCCGCGATTCAAGCTTGTCTCTTATCAGAACGCCGCGGGATTGTGGCTCTAGTACGGCGCCTAATCTGGAAAAAGTTTCCTGAACGGTTAGGCGCACGGGCCCGCCCTGGAGGGGCGCGGCGAGCCCCGCCTCCGGAGCCCCTCCGAAGCCTCTCCGAAGCTCACTGGGGCGCGAACTTTTTTTTGAGATTTTTACGGCGCGGCTTCGGTCTATTGGTTCCATGGGGCTTCTAACCAGCTGGAAACACGGGAATTTTTCTGACGTCCCGCCGTGCGACGTTTTGTTGACAATGGGCGTTGACAATCCAGATCGGCGGGGACTATAACCCGACCACTGAGCGCGGCGCCGCCGGGTCATTGACCAGGGCGAGCGAACGCGCCGCTGATGCTCCTCACCTTGTTGAGTGAACGCAACAACTGACACCAGTCGGTTGGGTTCATTCTTCGTCGGT